>DATGUN010000026.1:0-51483 GCA_035301285.1 Virgibacillus sp. | reverse complement strand
TTATCATGGACTTGTCTATTATATACAATTGGGTATAATGGTATTTTATACTTGAATCATTATGAATGGTAGACTTTCAAATAATGAAAAGGTGGGAAGAGATGACGTTTACAGAAGATGAAAAACAATTTGCGGATGCGTTGAAATCGGTCGCACGAAATCAGGAAATTAAAAAATACATACAGGAATCGCCTGAACTTTATCCGTTATTTCAAAGGTCGGCTAAGCGCTTTGTCACAGGTGAATCCAAAGAAGACGGGGTTGCCATCGGTCATCAACTTATTCAAAAAGGATATCGGGTTTCCCTTGAATTCATTGGAGAAAATACGGTGAGCCGAGAAGAATGTCTCGATGCCAAAAATGAATTTTTAAAACTCATACAAATGTGCGGTGAGCAAGGGATAAAAGCGCGTATTTCGTTTGATTTATCCCATATCGGTTTAACCGTTGATTCTGAATTGGCTTTTCAAAACTTATTGGAGATGGCGAGCTTGGCAAATGAAAATGGCCTATCTCTCATGATTAGTGCCGAGGAATCCAAAAAAACAGAACAAATCCTGTCGATATACAAAAAA
Source organism: Virgibacillus sp. (assembly GCA_035301285.1). Classification (GTDB taxonomy): domain Bacteria; phylum Bacillota; class Bacilli; order Bacillales; family Amphibacillaceae; genus DATGUN01. The sequence continues at coordinate 50,908 of DATGUN010000026.1, read as the reverse complement.
GCCGTTGCGACATATGCAAATATCGGGGTAACACTTCAGGCTCAATTGTATCGATCACTTAATGATCTGAAGGCGTTACTTCATTATCCTGGATCGATTCGCCTTGTAAAAGGGGCTTTTCAGGAACCATCGGATATTTGTATACCCCGTTCGGCAAAGTTGAATGAACGGTATCTCGAATTGGTGGACTTATGTGTGAAATCGGAACATCGTGTTTCCGTCGCTACCCATGATGAATCGATATATAAGCACGTTATCAAAAATGGTTATTTGAAAAATCCATATGTTGAAGCGGAAATGTTGTATGGGATTCGCCCGGATCTTTGTAAACATCTTAATGATGACGATTTGCCTGTACGTGTTTATTTAACATATGGCAATGAGTGGTATTTATATCTCACCCATAGAATAGCCGAGTATCCACCAAACATTTACACTGCTATTAAAGAAATGATTCAGGGCCCTGAGGACATGTCAGTCCTATATTAAAATCAAAAGTTAACTCCCTTGAACCAGCGATGTTTATCTAAATGCATATCAGACTTGTGAGGGATTTGTCGATTTTTGTTATAATATATAAAGTGTAACAGTTGCCTTCCTGAGAAAAAGAAGGTAGTTTATTTTTAATGGATTCATTTTGTCGTAAAGGTGTTTATCGTATTAGATGATTACGGGTTATCGGCAAAATCGTTATTTGCAATCAAAGCATATATCTTATATATTAGGGCGCGCTTGGTTAATGGACAACCGGGTGCAAGGAGCTGCAGACTAAAAATCGATACATCTTATCATAACGTTTGCAGATTCAACGTCCTGTTGGCCAAGCCTTCCACCTGTCGTATTTTCGATGAATGTTAATGTGAACGACAAGCTGTAGAATATAAAAGCGAGGAGATTCACTTTTGAATAACCTATCAGAAAAAGCAGAAAAACAAAATGCAATTATCGTTATATTTGGAGCGACTGGAGATTTAGCAAAGCGGAAATTGTATCCATCCATTTACAAATTGGTGCAAAATGGGGAAATCAGTGATGACTTTGTTGTAATCGGTACGGCACGTCGCCCGTGGACACATGATGTTTTTCGACAGAATGTGAAAGAGTCCATCAAGGATATAGAATCGCTTGAAACGGATATGGATAAATTTACATCCCATTTTTATTATCACTCCTTAGATGTGAATAATGATGCTTCTTATCAAGAAATGGGCGAACTCATGACAACATTGGAAACCAAATATAATACGCGGGGTAATCGCATGTTTTACTTGGCGATGGCGCCTGAATATTTTGGTGTGATTGCCAATAATTTAAAAAAGCATGGCATGAAGGACAGTCCTGGATGGACCCGTCTGATGATTGAAAAACCTTTTGGTCATAATTTGACATCCGCCAGACAGTTAAATAATGAAATTCGTACAGCGTTTGATGAGGACCAGATTTACCGGATCGATCATTATTTAGGGAAAGAAATGGTGCAGAATATTGAAGTCATTCGATTTGCCAACGGGATATTCGAACATCTTTGGAATAACCGGTTTATCGATAACATCCAGATTACCTCAAGCGAAGCACTCGGTATTGAAGACCGTATTCATTATTATGAGAAATCTGGGGCAGTGAGAGATATGCTGCAAAATCATATGTTGCAAATGGTCGCATTATTAGCCATGGAACCACCGATTACATTAGCTCCTGAAGAAGTGCGGTCTGAAAAGATCAAGGTTTTTCGGGCTTTCAGGAAAATAGAGGTGGAAGAGGTCGATGATTATTTTGTTCGTGGACAATATGGCAACAATGGTAATGGTCAAGCAGATAGTATCGGTTATCGGGAGGAAGCGGAAGAACTACAAGAATCGAATACAGAAACCTATGTAGCCGGTAAAATCATGATTGATAATTACCGCTGGGCGGGCGTTCCTTTTTACGTTCGGACAGGGAAACGGATGACGCAGAAAACAACGAAAATCGTCGTCGAATTTAAAGATATCCCCATGAATCTGTATTATAAAAACAAGGGGAAAAAGCATCCGAACCTGCTTGTTATCAATATTTCCCCTACGGAAGGAATCACACTTTACTTGAACGCCAAAAAAACGGGATCCGGCAATCAGGCAACACCGATCAACCTTTCATATAATCATGATAAGAGTGATGGGATCAATACCCCAGAAGCTTATGAAAAGTTAATTTATGATTGTATGATAGGTGATACAACGAATTTTACACACTGGGATGAAGTGTCTTTGACTTGGCAGTTTGTGGACACAGTCCTAGAGGATTGGAAAGTAAAGAAAGCAGATTTCCCGAACTATCCAGTGGGTACGATGGGACCTAAAGCGGCAGATGAATTGCTGAAGAAGGATGGGAATCATTGGTGGTCTATTATGGAAGGGACTTATAACGAATCATAAAAAGATGGGAAAGGAGCAGATGAATGACTTTATATACCGGTTTTGCTGGAACATATACGCGCCAGACGAGCGAAGGGATCTACCAATTTGAGCTCGATACAAGTGAAGGCGTTTTGAAAAATAAACGTTTGGCTGCCAAAGTAGGTAGTCCAACGTATTTATCTATTTCAGAAAATCAAGATTTTATTTATTCTGTTGCGCAGGAAGGTGAGCAGGGGGGCGTTTATGCTTATGAAATTCAATCCCGTGCTGACAGTGTTTCTTTGAAATATGTGAGCAGTCAATTAGATGAAGGCGCCCCACCATGCCATCTCGACTCGACTGACAATATGTTAATAGCTGCCAATTATCATAAGGGATCGCTTGGCATGTTTCCGACAACGGATGAGGGAAAGGTATACGAAGGGACGTTTGTTACCATGGACGGGCATGGGCCACATGCACGTCAAGAAAAGTCACATGTTCATTATGCGGGCTTTTCTCCTTGTAAAAAATATGTGTTTGCCTGTGATCTGGGAGGAGACGAAGTGCTTACATACCAAGCGGAAAATGGGGCTTTGAAGCATATTGCGACATTAAAAGTGAAAAGTGGCAGTGGGCCACGTCATTTAACCTTCCATCCGAATGGAACGCATGCGTTTTTAATTTCAGAGTTATCTTCTGAAGTAGCAGTCCTTCAATTCGATGATCGTAATGGAACCTTTATGGTTAAACAGTATATGTCAACCATTCCAGAGTCATTCACGGAAACAAATGATGCAAGTGCCATACAGATAACAGAAGATGGTTCATTTATTTATGCCGGGAATAGAGGCCATAACAGTATAGCCGTGTTTCAAGTGAACCAGGAGACCATGGAACTTACATTTGTAGAACATGTTTCTTCTGGTGGGGAGTGGCCGCGTGACTTCACATTGGATCCGAGCGGATCATTCCTGGTTGTTTCCAATCAGCATTCGGGTAATGTTATATTATTTAAAAGAGATACAGTGTCAGGGAAGTTGACTCGGACGACATCAGAGATCCAAATTCCTGAAGTTGTATGTTTAAAATTTTCTACCACGGATTAAAGTGTCATCTATAAACGAAAAAATGTCATGAAAGGAATTTGAATATGAATAGTCAAATTGGTGTGATTGGTCTAGCAGTAATGGGTAAGAATCTAGCGTTAAATATTGAAAGCAGAGGCTATAATGTTGCTGTTTATAATCGAACAGCATCCAAAACAGAAGATTTTATGGCGAACGAAGCAAAAGGGAAAAACTTTCAAGATGCATACGATATCGAATCGTTCGTGAGTAAAATAGAAAAACCAAGGAAAATCATTCTGATGGTGCAGGCAGGTAATCCCACAGACAAAACGATTGAGACGTTGCTCCCACATTTAAGTGAGGGGGATATCCTGGTAGACGGTGGAAATACGTTATACAAAGATACCATCAGAAGAAATGCGTATTTGGAAGAGAAAAATATCCATTTCATTGGAACAGGTGTGTCCGGTGGAGAAGAAGGTGCACTGAAAGGACCTTCACTCATGCCTGGAGGACAAAAGGAAGCGTATGATCTAATAGAGCCGGTTTTCGATGCGATCTCCGCTAAAGTAGATGGCGAATCTTGCAGTACCTACGTTGGACCAAGTGGTGCTGGACATTATGTGAAAATGGTACATAACGGCATTGAGTATGGTGATATGCAGCTCATTGCCGAGTCTTACTTTATCTTGAAACATGCGCTCGGCTTAACCTCGGAAGAACTGCATGAGGTGTTTAAGGAATGGAACGAGGGAGAATTGGATAGTTATTTAATTGAAATAACGGCAGATATATTTACGAAGAAAGACGAAGAAACAGATCAACCGTTGATTGATGTTATTCTGGATAAAGCAGGGCAAAAAGGAACAGGTAAGTGGACAAGCATCAATGCGCTGGAATTGGGGGTTCCTTTACCATTAATTACGGAATCCGTTTTCGCCCGTTGTATTTCCTATCTGAAAGAAGAACGAACGAAAGCAAGTCACATTTTACATGGGCCGAAGCAACCGCAGGCAAATGAACAAAAAGCAATGTGGATTGAAACAGTAAGAAAAGCGTTGTATATGAGTAAGATTTGTTCTTATGCACAGGGATTTGCACAGATGCAGGCTCAATCCGATGAAAAAGGATGGGATATCAATCTGGGCAATGTTGCGATGATCTGGCGTGGTGGTTGTATTATCCGAGCACGGTTTTTACAGAAAATAAAAGATGCTTATGACAGAGATAAAAACCTGACGAATTTATTATTAGATGACTACTTCAGTCAAATTGCCAATGAGTACCAGGGAGCGTTAAGAGAGGTTGCGAAACTGGCGATCGATCACGGTATTGCTATTCCAGCCTTTCAAAGTGCGATTGCTTATTTTGACAGTTATCGCTCGGAAAACTTATCGGCTAATCTAATTCAAGCACAACGTGATTATTTTGGTGCGCATACGTATGAAAGAAAAGATAAAGCAGGCGCTTTTCATACGGACTGGCTTGCATAAGGTTTGTATCCTTTGTTGTAAATGGTTGATTGAATTAGACTGGGATAAACGAAACAGGTTCTTGTTCGCTTTTTATCCCAGTCTGTTTTTTATGCATTTTTGATCATCTAAGCCTGAGTGATGGAATAGGTTTCCATTCCTTGTGCAAAGGGATTGTTGTATACAACCCGATATAGGATTGTCAGGTTGATCATGAACATGACTGGGTTAATATATTCATCTTGTCGTATTTCGGCACATCATGAGGAAATAAGTTGTATAGAAAGAGATGATTTTTAGTGGGAACGTCATTTTTAATGTATTTGTTCATTGGGATCATGATTGGTATTCTATCAAGTATGTTTGGTTTCGGAGGGGGATTTATAGTTGTTCCCATATTATATGCTTTTTTACCGGATACCATCCCTAGCGCTTATTTAATGCATACCGCTATAGGTACATCACTAGCTGTTATGATTATCAATTCATCTAATTCAACGTTCAACCATGCCAAACAAGGAAATGTGACTTGGTCGGTCTTTAGACGATTGGTAGGCTCCATTGCCATAGGTTCTTTGATCGGTGGGATACTTGCAGTCTACATCGAAAGTGATTTTCTGAGATATGCATTTATTTGTTTATTGATTTATGTTTTGCTTTCAAACCTAATTAATAAATCATTTACAACAGCGGTTCAAGCGCAAACATTTACGCTTCCCAATCAACGTTCCGCTTCTTTTGCTGGAACAGGTATCGGGTTTATCTCAACCTTATTGGGAATAGGTGGCAGTACAATGACCATTCCATATTTGAGAAATAGAGGAATGCGTATGATTCATGCTGTGGCTCTTGCTACGCCCCTCGGCCTGCCAGTTGCCATTGTCGGTGCTGCTACATATTTGATCATGGGCATGCAAATTGAGGGAATGCCTTCATCAACTTTAGGATTTATATACATCCCTGCGCTTGTCGGGTTTACAATGGGAGGTTTTATAGGTGTACCGGTCGGAAGGTCCTGGGCTCAAAAATTGACTGATACAGTTTTCTCCAAAGTTTACTTATTTCTGTTATTTATCGTGGTTATGATGATGATCATCAGTTGAAGCTTACCGGACAAGATACGTTACTCGAAACGTCATAGTGGGTTGTTTTGCGGAACAGGGGAATCCTCTATCATAAAGTAAGGTGTTTTTTCTATATTGAACCTTATATATTACTTAGGAAATAGAATAAAGTTATCTTGACTTTTTTTAATAAAAGCCATATAGTTTTTTTACAAATATCCATTTCAATTGAAAATATGCCACGATTGCAATTGGCGTTTGTCTTTCTCCGGGATTGTACATGACAGGAATACTGACGGTTGAGCTTGTCAATATAATTGTGACAGATCAAATGACAGTTAATGGTTAATTTTTTCCAATGGAGAACAGTGTCTGGCGATTCATAAACTGCTTTTTGATATAAAGGGACTATGGCGACTGCGAGACCGGGCACAGGAATCTAGGATTTGAATATGATTAGATGACGTGATCTGGAGGTGATCTGGGACGGTATAGAAGGGTAAGTGGTAGTGGAACTCTACATATAAATGAGTCAATTTCATAAAGGCACTTTTTGAGTATAAAATTGACGTGCACTCGTTAAGAAGTTTTTGGATAATTCCGCCTTGGTTCGGGAAGTACGAAACAGACAACATGAGAGATGGGTGACATAATGAAAACGACAACTGCTAAAGACAAGAAATCTTCTATAACCAAGGTTACAGCAGCTAGTATAATCGGAAATGTTATTGAGTATTATGATTTTATTATTTATGGAACATTGACGGCACTGGTTTTTAATCAAATATTTTTCCCGTCATTTGATCCATTTATCGGGACAATCCTTTCTTTCAGTACATTTGCGGTAGGGTTTATAGCTAGGCCTGTTGGAGCTATTGTTTTTGGGCACTTTGGCGATAAGTTCGGTAGGAAAAATGCGTTGGTGGCAACCCTCCTTATTATGGGACTTGCCACGTTTTCGATTGGCCTTTTGCCGACATATGAATCGATTGGTGTTTGGGCACCTGTGTTATTGGTGTTCCTTCGTTTTACACAAGGTATTTCGGCAGGTGGAGAATGGGGAGGAGCCGTCCTGATGGCGGTGGAACATGCCTCGGAAAAAAGACGTGGCTTTATAGGTAGTCTTGTGCAAATGGGCAGTCCGATCGGAATCATCCTGTCTTCCAGCACAGTGGCTATTTTATTGGCTGTATTAACGGATGAACAGTTTATGACATGGGGATGGCGGATTCCGTTTTTGCTAAGCATTGTCATGATGGTTCTTGGTCTATTCATTAGACTGAAAGTAATGGAATCTCCTGTATTTTCAGCTTTGAAGAAGGAAAAGTCGGAAGTGAAAGTGCCTTTTTTCGAAGTGTTCCGTAAACACCCAAAGAGCCTTTTGATCAGTACAGGATTACATATCGGGGATGCTGGGTTCGGATTTTTACTAGGTGTGTTTATCATCACATATGCAACCGGGACATTAGGATATTCCAATAGCTTTGTCATCAATATGCAATTGATTTCGAATTTGTTTTATTTGATGGCCACTCCATTGTCTGGTTTTCTTTCAGATAAATTTGGGCGTAGACCGGTTTATTTGGGAGGTACCATTTTGATGGTTGTATATGCATTCCCATTTTTCTGGTTGCTTGAATCCGGAAACACTGCCCTTTTCTTGGTGGGATTGATCATTGCGCAGACTATTTTAGGGTTGATATTTGGTGTTCAGGCGTCATTCTACTCAGAATTATTCAGTGCAGAAGTCCGTTATACAGGTATGTCTATGGGCTTCCAGCTGGCAACGGTACTTGGTGGTGGGTTGATGCCCACTATTTCCGTGGTACTTGTAGAATCGGCAAATGGAGCGGGATGGGGAATATCCGCTTACTTGGCATTCTTGGGGATGATCACACTCGTTTCCGCTTATGCCGCAAAGAAATCCTATTGGGATTCAAACAAAGCAAAACCGTCTAACTGAGTATCAACAGAAGGCTTTGTTTGTTTTTAAAACCGTTTTTAATTATGATGAACTTACGTATGATCACTTAAAAGAGCAAAGGATGAGATGAATGACGGAATCTAAAAAACCGAATATTCTTTGGATTTGTACCGATCAGCAGCGATACGATTCCATTCATAAATTTGGCAATGAATATATACAAACCCCCAATATCGACAGTCTAGCGGAAAATGGAGTGGCATTCTCCCAAGCTTATACACAAAGTCCATTATGTTCGCCAAGTAGAGCAAGTTTCCTGACAGGAAGATATCCGCGTACGACAAGAGTGACAAAAGTGGGCAATGAATATTTTCCGGAAGATGAAGTTTTGGTGACCAAGTTATTGGCAGATGAAGGCTACTCCTGTGGTCTGGTAGGTAAATTTCATTTGTCCGCCAATAATATGATGCCGGAAAAGCGTGTCAAAAATGATGGTTATGATTTTTATAAATGGTTTAATTTCACCCATGTCGGTCAAAAAGAACATGATGCATGGGGAGATGAAAATGCGTATCTTTCTTGGTTATCGGATAAAGGCATTTCATTTTACGACCATTATAAACAAAACGAAAGAGAAGGCTTGAAAGAATTATATGAAGGATTTGAAGATGAAACACTTCACCACACAGCTTGGTGTATCGAAGAATCCAAGCAGTTCATTCAAGACAGGAAAGATGAACCATGGTTGTTGAGCCTTAATATGTTTGATCCACATCCTCCATTCGATGCTCCCAAAAAGTACAGGGACCGAATCTTGGAAAGATACAATATGGATGAGATTCCGTTACCGAAATGGAAAGAAGGAGAACTGGATCATAAACCTTCTTTGCAAAAAGCGGACTATATTAAAGGTGGACAAGATGGTGTTGGAGCTGCAGTCAGTAAATTGACGGATACGGAGAAAAGGGAATACATCTTGAATTATTATGCGATGGTGGAAATGGTCGATGAATACATCGGCAAGCTGATTGATTTCTTGAAGGAAACTGGGCAGTATGAAGATACCATCATCATTTTCCATACGGATCACGGAGAAATGTTGGGAGATCATGGCTTGATTTTAAAAGGTGCTTATTTTTATGAAGAGTTGGTTCATATCCCATTCATCATTTCATCACCTAAGCTATTCAAGAAAGATTGCACAAGTAAGGCACTAGTCGAATTGGTCGATATTGCTCCAACGCTTCTGGATATTTTAGGGATGGACATTCCATATTATATGCAAGGTCAGAGTTTACTCCCAATCTTATCTGGAGAAGCGGACCCGGATTATCATAAGGATAGTGTCTATTGTGAATATTATTATGCGTTGGAGACACATAAGGGTGTTTATGCAACCATGCACTATGATGGTCAGTATAAATTGGTTGTCTATCATGGTGATGAACCGGGGGAATTATACGATCTGAAAAACGACCCCAATGAATTTGAAAACCTATGGTCCAATCCGGAATATGAAGAACTAAAAGCGAAGTTAGTGCTCGACAGTTTCAATCGCAGTGTACGCATGACAGATCCGAAACCAAAATTTGTCGGGTATTATTGATTCAGGAAAAACGGTCGTAAAATGCGATCGATTGGGTAATATTGAACAAGGAAAATAGGATTAACCGGAATAAAAAGCAGGGTTAAGTTGGTGCTGTCCATTGGAAAAGTGGTAGACATCTCTTAAATCCCTGCTTTTTTGATTGGTTAAGAAGCCTCGTTATTGCAATCACTGGCCGAAAGGATTAAAATGACGCACTCTTTTTTTCGTATGCAGGTGCAATTTTTGTGATGCCATTTCGTTGTAAGCGATAGGCAAGGACACCAGAAACGATACTTAAGATAATGTCTTTAGGCAGTGTTGGTAGCATCCATATCCATACTAATTTGTATGACAGTCCAGATGGCGCCTCGAACCAAAACATATAGGCAAGATACATTAAATTTGTTCCGATTAAATAATTAAGTGCTATAGCGACAAGGGCGGCACTGATATATGCCAAGAGTGTCTGTCTCTTTTCGATGATTTTTCCAGCAATATAGGCGATCAAGATAAAGGATAGAATAAAACCGAATGTTGGTGATAGAATAGTCATCGGCCCACCCGTAAATTGGGCGAAAACAGGGACCCCGACTAACCCAAGCATCATGTATACGAACATGGAAAAGGCTCCGAGTTTGCTCCCTAGTATAAGTCCCGCTAATACAGCGAAAAAAGTTTGCAACGTTATAGGGACGCCACCAATAGATAAACCAGGTATGATGCTTGTGATGTTGGCACCGATAGCCGTCAACGCGACGAACAAGCTTCCAAGTGTTAAACTAAGTGGTGTAAATTGATTTTTTTTCATGTTTATCTCCTTCTATTGTCAACCTTATTTTATTTAGGTTAACAATAGTGGTAGAATATCACAAAATTTTATGTAACACAATGTTTTTTTAAAAAAAGAGTTGTTCTATAGATTTATAGATCATCCCGGTTATGTGACAATTTAAGTTACTTTGATTGTCTTATGATTTGTTTTATGTAGTTCTCGATCCTGGGAAGAGGGCATATTTGGTTGGCACAAATATATAGAAAAGGGCGACATCTATTTGGATATTTCAAGGATGATGAATATATCATGTGCATTATGTTTGTTTTGGTTGGCATTGAACCCATATCGATAGATAGTCTATAATGAATTTATAATCTATTGACAGAAAGGATTGTCATCCATCATGGAAAATACGGACGGAATACACTTTTATCCATCGAAGGTTAAAAATGTTTTGTTGTTGACAATGTGTTTGCTTTTCTTTGCATTGGGTGTTTTGGTGGTTATCGGTGCTTTAACAGAGGACGATATTGGTATTGTCGTTCTTGGAATTGCGTTGGCGATTATTTTTGGTATATTGTTCGTTTTTGGCTTGAAAAGAGTATGGAATCCGGGCCCTTATCTCATGTTGACTTCTGACGAGCTGATCATCAATGCATCCAACAAAAATGCCATACATATTAAGTGGGTGGACATCAGAGGCTTCAATACATTTAAGAGTCAAAATAATAAATTTGTAGGTGTCATTCTATACGATCCGGACAAATATCGCGAACAGATGTCGAGTAAAATGCGAAAACTCTATGCCATGAATACAATGATGAATATGCCGTTGTATAATATTGCTTACGGACAGATCCGACGTCCGGATAGGAAGGTTTTATGGGAAGAATTAGAGAATCATTTACGGAATCGAAATAAGGCTGAGTGATTTCTTGGTGATAGATTGAATGGATAAAGATATGTCATTTCTTGGTTATGAAGCAATTTTTTGATTTTCAGGAGAAGGATCAAATTCCTTCAGGCGGAGTGATTTCATATTTCAGGGAGATTTTTTGACCTTTTCAATAGGTGTCCCTGAAATGTGTGAAGTCTATGTTTGAATTTATGATTAAATAAAGGGAAGGAATTAAGGAAAGGAGGTTTTTAGAGTGAATGTCGGATCAGAGTATTTGAAAGTGGTGCAGGAAAAGTTCGCTGATGTTAAGGAACTTGGGGATAAAACCATCAAACAACTTTCAGACAATGATATCAATTGGACGTATAATGAAGCATCCAATAGTGTCTCAACAATCGTGAAACATTTGAGCGGAAATATGGCGTCCAGATGGACGGATTTTTTGACGACAGATGGTGAGAAGCCTTCGAGAAATCGCGATGATGAGTTTGAAAATGATATAGGTTCTAAACAAGAATTGATCACCGTTTGGGAAAATGGATGGGATACCCTATTCGTGGCAATACATCGTTTGAAAGATACGGATTTATTAAAAAGCGTTTATATTCGTGGTGAGGCCCATACAGTGTTGGAAGCCATTGAAAGGCAGATGGCGCATTATGCCAGTCACATCGGGCAAATCGTTTATATCGGCAAACTGATCAAGGGTGAAGAATGGAAAACGCTCAGCATCCCCAAAGGGAAATCGGAAGCGTATCTGCAAGAGAAGTTGAAAAAAGGTAAGTGACAGGGAGTTGGTTTTCGATAAGCGATTGGCTGATATTGGATTCGTTGAGTCAGTTTGTAGCGGAATCCCTAACAGTGACATACCAGCTATAGATCACTCAGGCCCCAGTATGTGAGGAGGAGTGATTTTTTCAAGGTACAAGAATTTGATACGGCAGGAGAACAATGATATCTTTAAGTTAACTTAAAAAAAGGAGGCGATGTTTTATTGACATTATTTTATAATAACCCTCTTTCATCTTCAGAATTACGAATCCTCAGCATGCTCAAACAACGGATGAACCTTCCAGTGGAAAGCATGAATCGTTACCATAATCTCCAGAAGGGATTTGAGGGCGAAGTTACCTTTCATCAGTTTTTAAGTAAGAATCTCGATTCGGAATGCATTGTGTTGTATGATTTGCTCCTTGATAGCAATCTATCTGAATTTCAAATCGATTGCATCATAATTCAGCAACGAGAAATCTGGTATGTCGAGGTAAAAAATATAAGCGGCGATTTTATTTTGAAGGATGATGCATTGATTAGTTTGGCATCTGGAAAGGAATTGAATAATCCGCTACATCAAATTAATCGAGGAACACGGCTGCTGAAAGAACTACAAACGAAACACGGATACCGTTTTCCAGTGAGATCCTATGTTGTCTTTGTTCATTCGGAATTTGCCCTTTATCATCTGCAACAGAAACATCCGATTGTCCTACCAAATCAAATTCACCGTTTTATTCACAATATCAATAAAACCCATTCCACATTAACACCCGCTCATCATAAACTCGCGGAAACATTGTGTTCAATCCAAATCCCCCCTCATCATCCCGATCAAATTCCTTCATATGATTTCAATTCAATAAAAAAAGGAATCGATTGCTTGCATTGTAAAAGCCCTTTGAATAATCGAAAAATGTCTCGAAAAAGGATAACCTGTCATGAATGTGGTTTTTCGGAAAGTCATGAATCCATTGTTCTCAGAAGCGTTATAACTTTCCACACTTTATTTCCTAAAACTCGTATAACAACAAAGAACATAGTGGATTGGTGCGATGGCATGTTTTCAAAATTTAAGACTAGAAATATTTTATACCAATTTTTTAGGCCAGTTGGAATCAAAAAGAATATGCACTTTCTGATTCCGTCTAGAAATGAACCCTAAAACTGTTCCATTTATAAATAAAAGAAATAAGAACGCCATTTTTGAGTATGAGAGAAGTATGATTTTTATTTGTACTTAAATAATGTAGAGAAGCGGCTCATAATTAGGTATACGCGAAATTTGTACCTAAATAAAGTAGAGATATGGCTCGTAATTAGGTATACGCGAAATTTGTACCTAAATAAAGCAGAGATATGGCTCGTAATTAGGTATACGCGAAATTTGTACCTAAATAAAGTAGAGAAGCGGCTCATAATTAGGTATACGCGAGATTTGTACCTAAATAAAGTAGAGATATGGCTCGTAATTAGGTATACGCAAGATTTGTACTTAAATAAAGCAGAGATCCGCTTCATAATTAGGTATACGCAAGATTTGTACCTAAATAAAGCAGTGATTCGCTTCGTAATTAGGTATACGCGAAATTTGTACCTAAATAACGCACCGATACGGCTCATAATTAAGTATAAATGAAAACATGTATCGCCTACATCATTTCTTGTTAAAAAATGTCTTGACGTCAAAGTCATATCCTTGTATGATAGAATAACTTTCAATGAAAAAATTGCATACGTCACGGCGTATAATTTCGGGAATATGGCCCAAAGTCTCTACCGGATCACCGTAAAATGATCTGACTACGCTGGGAACTACATCATTTTATGTCGCCAAGATTGTATTGACGGCTAAATCAGATGTTTAAAGTGTTTTCCTGGCATGGTTAAGTAGCGTATTTGGCTTTAGGGCTGAATAGGCTACTTTTTTATGGATTGAAGTTTTTCTGTGTGATAGAGATGGCTTCCGGTTGAATTGTTTTCGCTACGATGACTTTCAAATGGATTTCCGCCTGATTCCTGCCTGATTTGCGTCTCAAAAGAGGATTGGCTTTATAAAATGATTCTTTTTGTGTTATAGGGAATTATAGATAAGGATGCGCACATGTCATGCCCACAAAAATGGAGGAATAACGATGAGAAAATACTTTGAATTTGATAAATTACAAACCAACTATCGAACGGAATTTATAGCGGGGTTAACCACTTTTCTTGCAATGGCTTATGTATTGTTTGTGGTGCCTTCCACACTTGCGCTTGTTGGAACGGAAGATTTGCCTGAAGGGGTAACACGCATGGATCAGGGTGCGGTCTTTACGGCTACGGCTATTGCTGCCGCGGTCGGTTCACTTTTTATGGGTATCATTGCGAAATACCCGATTGTGCTCGCACCTGGGATGGGCTTGAATGCGTTTTTTGCCTATACCGTTATGCTTGGCTATGGCATCCCATGGGAAACGGCACTATCTGGTGTGCTCGTTTCGGGCGTTATTTTTATCATTTTAACATTGACAAAACTGCGTGAAAAAATCATCAATGCCATACCGGCAGATTTAAAAATGGCTGTTGGTGCTGGAATAGGTATTTATATAGCATTTATTGGGTTACAAAATGCAGAAATCATCGTTGGGGATAACGATACATTAGTTGATATCGGTGACTTGACACAACCGACAGTCCTTCTGGCGATATTTGGTATTATCATGACAGTGATTTTTTTGACTTTGAATTTAAAAGGCGGCGTATTTTATGGGATGGTCCTGACGGCGGTGGTGGGTGTTATGGTTGGTATCATCGATCCGCCATCCGGAGTTGTTGGTGAAGTGCCGAGCATTGCCCCGACATTCGGCCAGGCGTTCGCACATTTCGGTGATTTGTTCACGACACAGATGCTTCTGGTCATTTTAACATTTTTATTCGTTGATTTTTTTGATACGGCTGGCACACTCGTTGCAGTAGCGACACAAGCGGGGTTGATGAAAAATAATAAATTGCCTCGTGCCGGGAAAGCATTATTCGCCGATTCCGCTGCGACGGTGACAGGGTCGATATTCGGAACATCGACAACCACATCGTATATCGAATCGACTGCTGGTGTCGGTGCTGGTGGACGTTCTGGATTTACAGCGGTCGTGGCAGCTGGATTCTTCATCCTGGCGTTGTTCTTTTCGCCGCTATTAAGTGTTGTCACCTCGGAGGTAACAACGCCTGCTTTGGTCATAGTTGGGATTTTGATGTCCTCGTCGTTGAAAAATATTGCATGGGATCGATTTGAAATTGCCGTTCCAGCTTTCTTGACAATCGTTGCCATGCCGCTGACGTACAGCATTGCAACAGGAATCGCGATTGGATTCATTTTCTATCCGATTACGATGGCGTTGAAAGGACGTGCAAAAGAAATCAATCCAATCATGTATGGTTTGCTCGTCATCTTTATACTGTATTTTATCTTTTTGAGTTGATAAGATGTATCAACGTTTCTTTCTGAGAAGTGTGAAAACAGGGGTGGATCAATCATTTGCCCCTGCTTTTCAGTCCGATTGCCAAAGCCAAACCATTCGAAACATCTACAAGTCTCATGTCAAATGGAAATCCATTTTTCAATTCCAATCCGCAGATTCAATTCCCAAACTCAGCTTCCGAGTACCATTCCAAAATCCATTTTTCAAGCGGAAACTGCAAACTCGGCTTTCGAGCACCATTCCAAAATCCATTTTTTAAGCGGGAGCTATAATCTCAGCTTCCGAGTACCATTCCAAAATCCATTTTTCAAGCGGCACGCGCTTCAAATCCCCCTTCCAAATCCAACGCTCAAATCCCCAATCGAGCTCCCATTTTAAACATCCAGACCGATATCAAACATCAAGTCTATGTTAAATCGCTATTAAGTCAGATCAACTATCCGAACGAAGGGACTTTTCTTTTCCAAAAGGCAACATGTGGTGCGCAATCATCAGTCCAGTACCTATCAAAGCCGATACACCCATGATGAAGTATAATGTTGCGCCACCGGCAATGTCGATGATTGCCCCTCCGGCTAGCGACCCGACGATCCCGGAAACACCAAAGAACGTGGCAAAAAAGATAAGATGTCCGGTTGATTGCAAAAGGTTCGGAATCAATCTTGAAATATAACTGAAAGCTGCGACATAAAACACCCCAAACGTCAAACCATGCAAAACCTGGAGAAAGATAATGTATGTAGGGTCTGTCGCTACACTATATAAGAACCAACGCGTGCTATATAATGCCCCTGCGATAATGACAAAAATGAAAGGATGCAGTTTCCTGAACCATAATCCTGCCAGGGCAAAAACGGCTGCTTCGCTTAGAACACCGACAAACCAACTCATGCCGACAAACCGTTCACTTCCGCCCAGTTCCATGATATACAGACCGATATAACTATCACTTGCCCGATGTGTAATCGTTATAAACAACATGAGCAAGAGGAAATATACGAACGCCTTATTCTGGAAAATCTGTCGTACATCCTTGAGCTGGATCGGATCGGAATCCACTTTAACATCTGCTAGCTTAAAACTAACAGCCAGTGCAATGGTTCCAAATAGTAAGTAGGGCCAAATCATATATTGGATACCCACCCGAGTCAGAACCTCACCGACAATCAAAGATGATGTGGCAAAACCGACTGATCCCCACATGCGAATCGTACCGAATGATATATGTAATTCATCTGCTCTGCGCTGTGCCAAACTATCCCCTAATGCACCTATCGGGGATGTGAAAAAGTAAAAAATCGCTCCGGTAAAAATCAGCATGATCAGACCGTTCATTTGGAAAAATAAAATACTTGAAAATAACAAACCGACAATACATATCTGTATCATGAGTTTGACCGTTTTATATTTATCGCTCAAATAGCCCCAGAACGGTTGTGCAACAATGGCAGCAAGCGGACCGACTGCAAGGACCCAGCCAATTTCCGTTTCCGTCAAGCTTTTATATTTCAAATAGAGTGGTAAGTAGCTCAAGATAATTGTATTTGTAGCATGAAAGCAAAACAAAAGCATTTTTAAAGGTGTAATGGATTGATTGTTGGTCAAATGATCGCTCTCCTGTGCTGAAAAATAATGTCAAACATATGGTTGGAAAATGTCCTAATCCTATGCGTGCGGTTTTTCTTCCCAGTGCAATCAAGTACATCGTTAACGTTGAAAAATTAGTACGGATCCATATACCAGTTCATTGCCTGTTTCTCGATGGACACGACCAAAGGTGTTTTACCAGTGATGTATGAATTCATATCGTGTGGGAATTGTAAGGCTAACTTTCCTTTTAATTCGCCGTACTCTTTAGCGGTATCTGGATGTGCTCGTAAATAATCACGAAAAGCGAGGTGGCGCTTGATATCTGGATGATGCATTTCATAAACATGGACATGATGGCTTCGGTTGTCGCCACCTTTTCGAAAATAGCGGCGACCTGGCAGACCATACTCACCTTTTGGCTCATAACCGATGGCGATCAAGGCATTATTCAACTTATCAACTTGATCGATATGTTGTACGACTGGCATGATGTCGATGACGGGCTTTGCTTGTAATCCAGGGACAGATGTGCTGCCGATATGATGGATATCGGTCAAAATGGCCCCGAAAACATGCTTCAATCGATTCGCTTCTTCCTCATACATCATAGGCCAAGCATGATCATAAGGTGTTACAATGACGTTTCTCATATGAACGCTCCCTTTCATCTGACTGGCGAATCTATTAAAAACGACAGGCGTGTTGAATCACTGCGAAAAGAACAATCCCCTGGGTATATTCTAGTGTTGGCATTTGTTATGCCATTTTTTACACAGACTTATGTAGGTTAGTTCCAAACCGAGTCGATAAACGTGTCGCGTCCGGATTTTTTACGGTCTTCCTCGTATGCCGCCTTGTTTTTCTTGTAAAAGTCCTGGTGTTCTTTTTCAGCGGGATAAAATATTCCAGCGGGAAGAATTTTCGTCACGATGGGATCTTTGAATTTTCCGCTTTTTTCGAGTGCATGCAGTGCTCGTTCAGCAAGTTGTTTTTGTGTGTCATCATGGTAAAAAATCGCCGTTCGATACGATTCACCCCGGTCATGGAATTGTCCGCCATCATCAGTCGGATCGATTTGTCTGATGTAAATATCAAGGAGCTCCTGATAGGTGATGATCGTTGCATCAAATGTAATTTCGACAGATTCATAGTGTCCCGTTTTCTCATATTTAACCATTTCATATGTAGGATTTTTCACATGTCCACCCGTGTATCCCGATAATACTTTTTCAATGCCATCCCATTGGTCAAAAGGCTTGACCATGCACCAAAAACATCCCCCGGCAAACGTGGCTGTCTGTATATTTTTCGCCATTGATACCCTCCGTTCACGTTAGCATAATATGTTGAAGTATCGTAAAATATAATTATACTGTAAAAGAAAAATAACTGTTTCACTAATATAACATAGAGAGGGTTTCGTGGCACTATGGAAACAATAAAAGTGGCTCAATTATCAAGAGGGAAGGTAAAACAATTAGGTATCCCCAACGATCCGGACCCCATGAACAGGCCATGGGAAACCGGTATTTTTAAAAAAAGCACGGAAAAGTCTGTATTTCTGTCAGAGACAGGTCTGGACGGGGATGAGGTTGGTGATAAACGGAAACATGGCGGTCCGGAAAAAGCATTATTCGCCTATCCAGTCACACATTATGAATACTGGCGGCGTGATGAGGGAATAAAAGAAATGGGAATAGGTGCTTTTGGTGAAAATCTGGCGCTGAATGAAGCCACAGAAGTAGATGTGTGTTTAGGTGATACGTATCAATTCGGAGAGGCGATTATTCAAATTTCCCAGCCGCGTCAACCTTGCTGGAGACCTGCGCGCCGTTTCAGGATCATGGATCTTGCCCTCAGAATTCAAACAAGCGGCAAAACAGGCTGGTATTTCCGGGTACTTGAAGAGGGGCGTGTTCATGTTGCTGATGAACTGCAGCTGATTGAACGGCCAGAACCGGCATGGACGATTGAAGCGTGTAACAACGTGATGCATGTTCATAAAAAAGATATGAAGTTGGCGGCATCACTTGCTGCCAGCCCATATCTCGCTACAAACTGGAAAAACACATTGGAAAAACGTCTAAGGGGAAAACAATCCGTTGTTGAAAGACGTGTCTATGGTCCGAATAAAGATGAGAATTGAACGCCATTTTCACCGATAAAAACAAACATGCCTTCAGGGTATCCACGCTCGGAAGGTTATCGGCCATAAAATACTCACGTGTAAGCATGTCATGATTGCCATTGACATATAATTGAAGAAATGTGTATGAAGAGAGGAATGATTAATGCTTTCTAATGCCTATATAATGGTTGCAATTATTTTGGTTATCAATATTTTTTACGTCACTTTTTCAACGCTACGAATGATTTTGACACTGAAGGGCCGGCGTTATCTGGCGGCCTTCGTCAGTTTATTCGAGATTACGGTATATGTTCTTGGTTTAAGTCTTGTTTTGGATAATTTAAATGAGGTTCAGAATATCGTTGCTTATGCGCTTGGGTTTGGTATCGGGGTGATTGTTGGGACTAAAATCGAGGAAAAGCTGGCCCTCGGCTATATTACGGTAAATGTTACGTCGATGAGTCCGGATATCGCTTTTACGAAAAAACTGCGAGATAAAGGTTATGGCGTAACAAGCTGGTTTGCCTATGGCATGGAAGGCGACCGCCTGGCCATGCAAATTTTAACACCGCGGAAATATGAGTTGAAACTGTATGAAGATATCAAACGAATCGATCCAAAAGCCTTTATCATTTCCTATGAACCGAAACAAATCAATGGCGGTTTCTGGGTCAAACAAGTTCGTAAGGGAAAATTATCCAACCCCAAGAAGAAGGATGCAGCAGATTCACACGCTCCAACCGGCAAGACAAAGGAAGCAGATGGCGGTCATGCCTATGCCGAAAGCATGCCTTCAGGCTTACAGTCAGGTCATGAGTCGATGGCGCCCGGTTATGAAGCAGCCTCTAAAGATACCGATGAATCATGATTCAAAATTTGTAAGTGAAGTCGGCACATGATGAATCATGAATTTTGTCGAAAAATGTCGCGAACCGGGGATTGAGACAAGAATCGGGAACAGTCGTTTGATGGATACAGGTTCAATGTTTAGCATAATCCTTTTTGATGGCTTTATAAAAGGATACAACCATAAGCAACATGATGATTGAAAATGGGAATGCAGCTGATATTAGTGCATTCTGAAGTGCCTGGAGTCCACCTGTATATAATAAAACGGCTGCGATACCCGATTGGGCAATACCCCAAACGAATTTGACCGATGTATCAGGAGACAATGATCCGCCTGTCGTTTGCATGCCTAGCACAAATGTAGCTGAATCTGCCGATGTGATGAAAAAGGTGCCAATCAGCATTAAACCGATGAATGAGAGAACCATACCGAAGGGAAACGTATCGAACATGCCAAACAGGGCTTGTTCATCCGGTAGGCTTGCGATGTCTGTTCCTCTATCCTGTGCATCAATGGCAGAAATCCCGAATGTTGTAAACCAAATGAAACTGATGATAGCTGGAACAAGGAGCACGCCGGACAAAAACTCCCGGATGGTCCGTCCTTTGGAAATCCGCGCGATGAAAATACCGACAAAAGGAGCCCAGGCAATCCACCAAGCCCAGAAAAAAACAGTCCAATCCATGATCCACGCCTGCTCCTGACTGCTGTTGGGAGCAATCCGGAGGCTTTCAGTAGGCAAGGTCTGTATATAAGTTCCGATGGTTTCAATGAATGTATCCAGAATAAACATTGTCGGCCCAAGTGTAAATGTTACGAGCAATAAAATGGTTGCTAGTCCCATGTTCGCATTGCTCAAGATTTTGATTCCCTTGTCAAGCCCAGTATACGCCGATAACATAAATAATACAGTGACAATGATAATAATGATGAGCTGAATCCAAAACGTATGCTGAACATCAAATAAAAAGGCCAACCCACCATTGATTTGTGCAGCCCCGAAACCAAGTGTTGTCGCAACTCCTACAATCGTAGCGAAAACGGCTATGACATCAATCGCTTTTCCCCATGCACCATTGACTCTGTCCCCTAAAATAGGTTCCAAGGTCACACTGATCAATCCCGGTTTTTTTAAACGGAATGTAAAATAAGATAAAATCAATCCAAGAGTGGCATAGACGGCCCAAGCATGGACACCGTAATGAAAAAAGGACACCCTGATAGCATCTTCCAACGCTTCTCTTGTGCCAGGTTCAGCAGTTGGCGGTGTTTTCATGTACTGTGAAATGGGTTCGGCCACCCCGAAGAAAACCAGGCCAATCCCCATCCCCGCACTGAATAACATCGCAAACCATGATGGATAGCTGAATTCTGGTTTATCATTTCGCCTACCTAAAACCATTTTCCCATAACGGCTGAAAATCAAATAGATGCAAAAGATCAGAAATGAAGCAACAATTGCAAGATAATACCATCCGAAATGAACAGAAATATAATCCATGATGATGCCGGAAGTGTTTTCGAAACGTTCCGGTATCATCACCCCAAGAATGGCAAATAGGATGATGATCGCAAAAGTAATCCAAAATACAGATGTTGTTTTTTTCATGGTGACCGATCCTTTCATCAGGCTTGTTTTTTAGAATGATGCTTTTAGTATTGCTGAAAATGAACGCACTATGCATGAATCGGGGGATGATGATATGTGGATGTGACTAGGTCTTTTAGTTTGAGACAAGCATATTAGAGCTGTTTTGAAAAAAGAATGACAGTTATTGATGAAAAAAGTTAATAAACGGTCTTGACAAATAACGTTTACGATTGTAAACTATAGTCAGGCAAACCGATTACAACTGTAAACAAAGGAGCGAAAAATCATGAATACTGCAATGGATTCTAAAATCACGGAGTCCGAATGGGAAGTTATGCGTGTCGTTTGGGCTCAAGATAATGTGACGAGCAAAGAAATCATAGATGTATTAAAACAAAAGAAGGATTGGAAACCAGCGACGACCAAAACATTTATCGGGAGGCTTGTCCAAAAGGGCATGCTCCATACAGAATCCGAAGGGAAGAAGTACATTTACTCAGCCAATATTAATGAAAACGAATTTGTCAAAAGTACGCTTGACGAAACGTTCGAAAATATATGTGATAAGGATGTCGGGAACACCATAGTCGATTTAATTTCCAAAGCAACGTTAAGTTTTACAGATATTAAAAATATGGAAAACACACTTGAATCAAAGAAAAAGGAAGCTGTTGAGGAAGTCCCTTGCAATTGTGTTCCAGGCCAGTGTAAATGTACGGATCACAATTGTTCATCAGGACACCAAGAATGATTTCAGAACATCTTCAAATGACAATATTAAAAAGGAGAGATACTCATGAAAAAGGTCTCACTGAAAGTGGTAGGGATGAGCTGTGCGCATTGTGTGAATAAAGTTGAAACAGCTCTATCAGGTCTTCAAGGTGTGAAAAAGGCAAATGTCAACCTGAAGAAGGAAATGGCTAAAGTTAAATATGATGAAACGGTTCAATCAATAGATCATATGAAAAAAACTGTAAAGGAAACAGGTTATGAAGCCAACGAAATTCATTAAAGGGAGTGAAAAGAATGGCGGCAAAAACATATAATATAGAAGGTATGACGTGTGCATCGTGTGTACAGACGGTTGAGAAAGCGACCAAGAAATTGCCTGGTGTACAAGAGTCCAGCGTCAACTTGGCTACAGAAAAATTGAATATAAGCTTTGATGAAAATATTTTATCCGAACAAGATATCCAAGCTGCTGTTGATAAGGCTGGGTACAAAATGTCAACAGATGTAGAGGAGAAAACGTTTGCTGTAAAGGGCATGACGTGTGCATCATGTGTGCAGACGGTTGAAAAAGCCACTCGTAAATTAGATGGTGTCATGAGCTCGAATGTCAATCTGGCTACGGAAAAAATGACGGTAAACTTTGATCCAGCCGTTGTTTCTGTTCCAGATATTACGCAAGCCGTATCACATGCAGGCTATGAAGCGCATGAAGATACCGCAGAGGATACTACAGATAAAAAAAGCGATAAAATAAAATCCATGTGGACAAGATTTTGGAGTTCAGCTGTTTTCACGATTCCGTTGTTCTACATCTCGATGGGACCCATGGTAGGTTTACCGTTGCCTGAAGTAATCGATCCAGCAGCGAATCCGGTATGGTTTTCCCTTTTACAACTCCTATTGACGTTACCGGTGGTGATATTTGGTTGGAAGTTCTATTCAGTCGGCTATAAAACATTGTTCAAAGGCCACCCTAACATGGATTCATTGGTTGCATTGGGAACAAGCGCAGCATTTGTCTACAGTCTCGGTGCGACGATTGCCATATGGTTTGGTCATTCCGGGTATGCAGACAGTCTATATTA
This sequence comes from Virgibacillus sp., assembly GCA_035301285.1. GTDB lineage: Bacteria > Bacillota > Bacilli > Bacillales > Amphibacillaceae > DATGUN01. The sequence continues at coordinate 27,531 of DATGUN010000026.1, read as the reverse complement.
TGAATCAGCAGCGGTTATCCTCACTCTGATTACGTTAGGTAAATATCTAGAAGTCCGTTCCATGGGCAAAACGTCAGAGGCCATCGAGAAGTTAATGGGCTTGGCACCCAAAAAAGCAACCGTAGTAAGAAATGGAGAAGAAGTGGAAATCTCCGTTGACGAAGTGACTGTAGGGGATACCATCATCGTCAAACCCGGTGAAAAAATACCCGTTGATGGTGTTGTATCAGAAGGAAAAACATCTGTTGATGAATCCATGTTGACCGGTGAAAGTATTCCGGTAGAAAAACGTGTTGGTGAAACGGTCATCGGTGCAAGTATCAATAAAAACGGAACCATACAATATCAAGCAACAAAAGTTGGTAAGGATACCGCCTTATCCCAAATCATCCAATTGGTGGAAGACGCACAAGGATCGAAAGCACCGATTGCGAAAATGGCGGATATTATTTCCGGCTATTTTGTACCGATTGTTATAGGTATCGCAGTCATATCTGGGTTGGCGTGGTATTTCGGAGGGCAAACAGGTCTTTTCGCTTTGACCATTACCATTTCTGTTCTAGTCATTGCCTGCCCGTGTGCGCTTGGTCTGGCTACCCCAACCGCAATCATGGTGGGTACCGGTAAAGGAGCAGAACACGGTGTATTGATCAAGGGTGGTGGGGCTCTGGAAACAACCCATAAAGTTCAAACGATTGTATTTGATAAAACAGGTACGATTACTGAGGGTAAACCGAAAGTGACGGATATATTCACAGAAAATGGGGTATCGGAAACAGAACTATTACAATTGACGGCCTCGGCCGAGAAAGGGTCCGAACATCCTTTAGGTGAAGCTATTGTTAAAAGCGCAGAAGACAGGGGTCTCGATTTTAAAAAGTTGGAAACCTTCGATGCAATAGCCGGACACGGAATTGAGGTAACGGTAGATGGCAAAACGGTATTGGCCGGAAACAGAAGATTGATGGATGTGCGCCATATTTCCTTGAATCAATTGGCTCGCGTATCAGATGAATTGGCTGATCAAGGTAAAACACCGATGTACATTGCCATTGATGATCATATAGCCGGTATTATCGCTGTCGCTGATACCGTTAAGGAAAACAGTCAAAAAGCCATTGAAAAACTTCATGATATGGGAATCGAAGTAGCTATGATCACGGGTGACAATAAAGGGACTGCCGAGGCGATTGCGAAACAAGTTGGGATTGATCGTGTCTTAAGCGAGGTATTGCCGGAAGATAAAGCGAATGAAGTGAAAAAACTTCAAGATGAAGGCAAAAAAGTATCAATGGTTGGTGATGGCATCAATGATGCACCCGCTCTTGCACAAGCAGATATTGGCATAGCCATCGGATCAGGCACGGATGTTGCCATGGAATCTGCCGATATTGTATTGATGAGAAGCGATTTGATGGATGTTCCAACAGCTGTGGAGTTAAGCCATTCAACCATACGGAATATCAAACAGAATCTATTTTGGGCATTTGCCTATAATGTACTCGGCATACCTTTTGCCATGGGAATTTTATATCTTCTTGGCGGCCCATTATTAAATCCAATGGTTGCTGGTGCCGCGATGAGTCTAAGTTCAGTCTCCGTACTGATCAATGCCCTGCGGTTAAAACGTTTCAAACCCTCAACAGCTGTTTAAAAAGAAGGAGGATTCAAAATGTCGGATAAACTGGAACTTGAACTATATACAAGACCAACATGCTCTGATTGTCAGGATGCCAAAAAATATCTGATTGCTAACGGAATCCATTATGCTGATAAAGATGTAGGAAAAAACCTCAGTTTAGAGGAAGACTTAAAGAAGATTTCGGGTACCCGGATCGTTCCGATGTTTGCTTTTTATAAAAAAGGATTATTCGGCAAAAGAAAGCTGGTCAATCATTTTATCGGATTTGAAAATAACAAAGATGACATATTGAGGCTATTGAATAACAAATAAAATTGAAGGGGGTGGTATAAAGAGGCTGAACGATCTCATAAATCGCTTATAGAAGGCGATTATTAAAAAAGTGATTTAAATACCCTACCGGGGCATGGTAAAATAATAAAAATGGAGGAATTATGATGAAACAAGAAACACTTCAAGTGCAAGGAATGTCATGTGGATCCTGCGTTAATAAAGTCGAGGGAAATGTGGGTCAACTAAATGGCGTTGAGTCTGTGAACGTTCAACTTTCTGATGGAAAAGTGGATGTAACATTCAATGAAAGTACAATTGATTTGAAAGATATTGAAAAGACGATTGAAGATACAGGATATGAGGTAGTAGAGAAACCTTCTGAAGAAGAAGGTAAGGGTTGTTCATGCTGCCATTGATCAAGAAGGGGTCGCGCTGGTTTTTAGCACGATCCCTTTCATAAAATGACAGTCATTTGAAAAGAATATAGAGGATGTTGTGTTTATTTCGTTTAAGAGGTGAATGATTATTGATCAGGTTAGAGTACTTCGACAAACAAGATTTTGATTTGCTTATAGGGTGGATCGATTCACCTGAAACACTTATGTTATGGGCGGGCATTGATTTTAGCTATCCTTTGGACAGAGAACAATTAACTCAGTATATAAAAGGAGCAAATGAAGCAAACTCAAATGTATATATTTATAAAGTCATTTTGGATGAAACCAATGAAACCATCGGACACATTTCTCTGAACAATATTGATTTTAAAAATCGTTCCGCGGGAATAGGCAAGGTTTTAATAGGTGATACCCGTTTACGAGGTAAAGGGCTAGGGAAGAAAATTGTTAACGAAGTGCTTAGCATTGCTTTTGATAATCTGTCTTTGCATAGGGTTGGATTAGGTGTGTTTGCAATTAATGAACCAGCAATAAAGAGTTATGAAAAAATTGGCTTTGTAAAAGAGGGATTGCTCAGAGACTTCAGAAAGGTGGGAGATGACTATTGGAGTCTATGGCAAATGAGTATTTTAGAGAGTGAATGGAGAAAATAAGGCTAAGATATGGTTCAGTTTAGATATATGAACAAAGACTATCATAATATTACAGTATAAACGGTAAACTCAGGATACAACCATAACAGGAGGAGATATCAATGAATCATCACGAACATCATCATGCTCATGAAAATGTTGAATCAGAAGTGAACACCAAAGTAACTTATGATAATGGGAAAGTCTTCATAAAAGTGGAAGATTCTATGGGGAATCCACCTGAGCTTTCCGTACAACATGAAAAAGAAATGCATTTCATGATTGTATCGAATGATTTGGAGAAGTACTATCACCTGCACCCAACAAAAGAACAACAGGGATTATATGTTGTGAATCAAGAACTGGATGAAGGAACTTACCAAGCATTCGTAGATATAGCACCAGAAAATAAGGCTTATCACGTTACACCGAATACCTTGCAAATTGGCACAACGGAAACGCCTAAAGCTCATTTGGGTGGCGAGGATAATTGGACAAAAGAGCGTGATGGAAAGAAAGTCACTTTAAGTAATGTAGATGCGACAGTTGGCGGAGAAGTACCACTGGTATTTGATACGCACGGAGAAAAACCGGATCCCTATTTAGGTGCTTTGGGTCACGTTGTGATTGTGGATGAGGATGTTGAACATTATATACATGTCCATCCTGATACGGATGATACAACGACCTTTAATGCGCATTTTTCCAAGCCTGGCTTATACAAAATATGGGGTGAATTTAAGTTTGGCGACCAAGTCCATGTCTATTCATTTGTTGTCGAAGTGAAAGCATAATGGGTGAAGGACACAAAATAAGCAGTGGATTGATATATTGATGTTCATTCAATGGCGATAACCTAGATTTTTTGCTCTTGACGCAAACAGCCCATTTTCTATCAATGATTGCAAGAGTCCGACGGGGAGAGACCTTTTACTATAATCGGTAAGGGTCTTTTTTTTATAAAAATAAAAGATTTTGATTGATTCATCCGGATTTTTGAGGCGAGTGTTAACAAAACACGAACAATATAAAAAAACTATACATAAATGTTCGTTAATATATTGACAGTTTATAAAAAAGTTTGCTATGCTTAGACCATAATGACATTGATAAAAGATTCCTCATATATTTCCAGAATAAGGCTCGGAAGTTTCTACCTGGCACCGTAAATGCCGGACTATGAGGGAGGATGAGATATCATTCGGGAATGGTGGTTTGTAAAGAACATTCTTTTAATACGCTAACCCGAGTGAAAGTGATGTGTAAGTTTATTGCTTACGTGTCTTTTTTGCCTATTCATTCTCTCTCATACAGAGGGATATGAATAGGCTTTTTGAATATAAAAATGGGATCGAATTAATAGATGATCGATTGTAAATTTCAAAAAGGAGTGTGTTGACATGGTGATGGTCGGTGTAGTAATGGGGAGTATATCGGATTGGGATATGATGAAATATACATGCCATACATTAGAGGAATTGCGCATTCCATATGAAAAGGAAATCGTTTCGGCGCATCGGACGCCTGATGATCTGTTCCGCTATGGAGAAACAGCACGTAAACGGGGATTGAAAGTGATTATAGCTGGTGCAGGCGGTGCAGCACATTTACCGGGGATGTTAGCGGCAAAAACAACACTTCCGGTGATTGGTGTTCCAATGGAAACGAAGGCATTGAAAGGCATGGACTCGTTATTATCCATCGTCCAGATGCCTGCGGGCGTTCCGACTGCTACTGTAGCCATTGGGAAAGCGGGTGCGAAAAACGCAGCTATCTTAGCGACACAAATCATCGGTGCAGTTGATGGTGATGTGGCCGAACGCTTGGAATCATACAAAAGTGAGCTGAAAGAGCGCGTGACAGAAATGAGGGATGATCTTGCCAATGAATGAAAAAACAATCTTACCACCAAAAACCATCGGTATCATCGGTGGCGGCCAGCTTGGCCGTATGATGGCAATCGCTGCAAGATACATGGGGTACCGCATTATCGTTCTTGATCCAACACCTGATTGCCCGTGTGCACAGGTTGCCGATGAACAAATCGTTAAACATTATGACGATATGCAGGGAATCCGAACATTGACCGAAAAAAGTGATGTTGTGACATATGAATTTGAAAACGTAGATTTAACCGCTGCAAAATATATCGAGGAAAAAGGAAAATTACCGCAAGGTGCTTATCCTCTTGAGGTGACCCAGAATCGGGAAAAAGAAAAGACCCTTATGACAGAAGCCGGTTTACCCGTTCCTGAATTCTACATTGTCCATAATAAACAAGAATGCCTGGAGGCTTGCGAAAAAATAGCTTATCCTGCGGTCATCAAAACATGCCGCGGGGGTTATGATGGAAAAGGCCAGGTTAAGCTGGAAACGGCCGAAGATACGGAAGAAGCTGCCGAATTTGTGGAAAAACACGGCCACTGCATTATTGAATCGTGGGTACCGTTTGATCGTGAAATTTCGGTGGTATTTACGCGGACCCGAAACGGAAATGGGAATGCAAAAATGGCATTCTTCCCAATTCCGGAAAATGAACATAAGGACCATATTTTATATAAGTCAACGGTACCAGCTAATATAAGTGTTGAAGTACAGAAAAAAGCGCAAGAAGCAGCTCGATTATTGGCAGATAAAATGGATATCGTGGGCACATTCGCCATTGAAATGTTTGTGGTGGATGAAGCGATTTATGTCAATGAAATGGCGCCAAGGCCACATAATTCGGGACATTATACGATTGAAGCTTGCAACATTTCCCAATTTGAACAGCATATACGCGCTGTGGCGGGGTTGCCGTTGATGCCGATTCAATTAATGGCACCAGCTGTCATGAAAAATATTTTAGGCGAAGATGTAGAGGACACATTAAAAGAGATGGCTGTCTCTACTTCCGGCCACGTCCATTTTTATGGAAAGAAAGAAATCAAGACGAAGCGGAAAATGGGTCATATAACGTACACAGGTGAGGTATTGGCAAAAACTGAAACATCATTTTTGGATGCCAACGCACGATAAATAGAAAGGTTGCCCCAAAAAGGAGCGGAACCGCGCGACGAAGACAAGAAATCGCGCATAAACGGGATAAAGTCGCGCGGTCACACATTGCGGGGCGCACACGGCGCATTATCATCACAAGAAATGGCATATCATATAGATTAAAAATTCCGAGGAAGAGGTTTTGTACATGATCGATCGATATACGCGTGAGGAAATGGGTGTCATCTGGGCTGAGGAAAATAAATATCAAGCATGGCTGGAAGTTGAAATTCTTGCGTGTGAAGCCTGGGGGAAATTAGGTGTCATTCCGAAAGAGGATATCGCTGCACTTAGAGAAAATGCGACTTTCAATCTGGAACGGATTTCTGATATCGAACAGGAAACGCGTCATGATGTTGTTGCGTTTACGCGTGCTGTTTCTGAGACGCTTGGCGAGGAACGGAAATGGGTTCATTATGGTTTGACGTCCACAGATGTGGTTGATACGGCTCAATCGTATTTATTGAAACAGGCAAATGACATTATTCGTCGGGACATTACAAGTTTCATCCAGATATTGAAGGCTAAGGCGCAGGAACATAAGCATACTGTTATGATTGGGCGCACACATGGTGTTCATGCTGAACCGACTACATTCGGTTTAAAACTCGCGCTTTGGTATGAAGAGATGAAACGTAATCTGAACCGTTTCAATGCGGCTGCGAAAGATGTGGAGTTCGGTAAGTTATCCGGAGCGGTTGGTACATATGCCAATATCGATCCATATGTCGAACAATATGTGTGTGAAAAGCTTGGTCTTACACCTGCCCCAGTATCGACGCAAACATTACAGCGAGATCGTCATGCGGCATATATATCGGCACTGTCTCTCATGGCAACGTCGATAGAAAAGTTTGCAACAGAAATACGCGGTCTGCAAAAAACAGAAACACGTGAAGTAGAGGAGCGGTTCCGTAAAGGTCAAAAAGGATCGTCAGCCATGCCGCATAAACGGAATCCAATTGGTTCAGAAAATATGACTGGGATGGCGAGGGTGTTGCGCGGCCATATGATGACGGCTTATGAAAATGTGGCATTGTGGCATGAACGGGATATATCCCATTCATCGGCAGAACGCATTATTTTGCCGGATGCAACGATTGCTATCGACTATATGTTAAATAGATTCAGTCAAATCGTGAAAAATCTAACCGTGTTCCCTGAAAACATGAGAGAAAATATGGATAAGACATACGGTGTCATTTTTTCACAACGTGTACTGTTATCACTTATTGATAAAGGGATGAGTCGGGAAGAAGCATATGATCTTGTGCAGCCCATGGCGATGGATGCATGGGAAAATAGGATATCCTTCCAAACATTGGTCGAAAAAAATGATGCGGTTAAACGGTTTCTTTCGAATGAAGAAATAGACGCATGTTTTGATGCAACGTATCACCTGAAAAATGTCGATGCTATTTTCAGTCGAATCGGATTGGAATAAGGTATCATTCGTTTCTTGAGCGGATTGTCTAAGAGTGCACCACCTTTCTCCAGACAACCCGTGTAAAGAAAAGTGTCATATCATGTACATCTTAAATGTCACATAAAAGCTTATGGACGTGTGAAATCAGCATGACGTCAAAAATAAAATGATGACCTACATATGGGAGGAACGTATATGAAATCAGAATCAATCAGTCCGGAACGGTTGGAGAAAGATGGCTTATATAGGGAGATGGGGCTTTCCGATGAAGAATTCACCCGTGTGAAGGAATTGCTCGGGCGGCTGCCAAATGTTGCTGAAACAGGTGTTTTCTCGGCTATGTGGTCAGAGCATTGCAGCTATAAAACATCTAAACCACTCTTGAAACGTTTTCCGACAAAAGGTGCTCATGTGCTACAGGGCCCTGGTGAAGGAGCGGGTGTCGTCGATGTGGGGGATAATCAAGCTGTTGTGTTTAAAATGGAAAGCCATAACAGTCCTTCGTACGTTGAGCCGTTTGAAGGTGCGGCGACGGGTGTTGGTGGCATAGTGCGCGATGTTTTCTCAATGGGGGCCAAACCGGTCGCATTACTTGATTCGCTCCGTTTTGGAGAGCTGGATTCAAAAGGGTCCAAGCATCTATTGACGGAAGTGGTCCGTGGCATTGCGCATTATGGGAATAATCTCGGTGTCCCGACAGTCGGTGGGGAAATACAATTTGATGCGTGTTATGAAGAAAATCCATTAGTCAATGCGATGTGTGTCGGCCTTATATCACATGATGATATTCAGAAAGGGATTGCAGAAGGTGTCGGAAATACAGTCCTTTATGTTGGTAGAGATACAGGTAGAGATGGAATCGGTGGCGCGTCATTTTCATCAAATGTTGTTGAAGAATCGGCGGCCAATACATCAAAGGTCGCGATTGGTAATCCACATATTGAAAAGAAATTGATTGATGCTTGTTTGGAAGTGGCTCAGTCCGATGCACTGATTGGTATGCAGGATATGGGGGCGGCAGGATTGACATCGTCTGCCAGTGAAATGGCAAGTGCCTCTGGTACGGGCATTGAATTGAATCTGGATCATGTGCCACAGCGGGAGAGTGGCATGAATGCTTATGACCTGTTGTTATCGGAATCACAGGAGCGGATGCTGCTCGTCGTTCAAAAAGGACGCGAACAAGAAGTCATCGATATGTTTAATGCATATGACGTTGATGCAGTGGCGATTGGAGAAGTCATTGAAGAAGAACATTTTCGTATTTTCCACCAAGCGGAATGTGTAGTCGATATACCAATAAAGATGCTTGTGGATGATGCGCCTGTTTATCATATGCCATCCGAAAAGCCGACATATCTGGATAAACAAGATGAACCTAAATATATACCTGATATCGACAATTATACAGACATATTAAAACGAATATTGACACATCCAAGTGTTGCAAGTAAAGCGTGTGTATATGAACAATACAATGCAAAAGCCCAAGGGAATACCATTGTTGAACCAGGTTCTGATGCGGGTGTTATTGCGTTGAATGAATCCAAGTCGCTTGCTATGACAACCGATGGGAATTCACGTTATATCTATCTTGATCCGGAAACAGGTGGAAAGATTGCGGTAGCTGAAGCGGCACGGAATATTGTTTGTTCCGGTGCGACACCACTTGCCATAACCGATGGTCTCAATTACGGTGATCCGACAGATCCGGAAGTTTTTTGGCAAATGGAAAAAAGCATTGATGGGATCAGTGAAGCCTGCAATGTTCTTGAAACGCCGGTTATCAGCGGGAATGTATCGATGTATAACCAGTCAAAAGGAGAACCGATTTTCCCGACACCGATTGTGGGGATGGTTGGTTTGCATCAGTCACGTGACATGATTACGAGCAGTTATTTCCAACGGGCAGGCGACGCTGTTTATTTAATCGGTGAAACAGAACCCCACTTCGGTGGCAGTGTTTTTCAAAAAGTGGTGGAAGGTGTCCAAGATAATCAGACACCGACGATTGATCTGCAAAAGGAAAAGTCTGTCCAGGCTACATTGCTGAGTGCAATCAAAAAAGGCTACATTCAATCGGCACATGACGTGAGTGATGGAGGACTTGGAGTTGCCTTGGCAGAATGTGTGGTGCAAGCGAAAGATCTGGGTGTTGACATTACGTTGGAAGATGATGCGACGGTACAGCTCTTCAGCGAATCCCAGACACGTTTTGTCATCTCGGTCAAACCGGAAAACAAGGAAGCGGTCGAAACCTTATTTTCAGAGATTCACTGTTTGGGAGAAGTTACCGATGATCAACAGTTCAGGATCAATCATAACGGGCAGGCAATGATTCAGGAAAAAGTGTCAGACATTCGTAACTGGTGGAATAACGCCATTCAAAATCATTTAAAGTCAGACATGTAAACGGGGAGTGTCCTATGTTTGGAATTTGGGGTCATGAAAAAGCACTTGAAATAACTTACTACGGATTGCATGCCATGCAACATCGCGGACAGGATGGTGCCGGTGTTGTGGTAAGTGATGGCGATCAGTTGAAATCACACAAGGATATCGGTTTGGTCAATGACGTGTTCAAAAAAATTGACTTCAGCGAATTCCCAGGTCGTGCTGCGATCGGACATCTGCGGTATGGAAAACAGGAAGTCGAGGCGGCCAATATTGACCCCCTCTTGTTTCATTCACAAACGGATAGTGTAGCGATGGCTATGAATGGACGTGTGATGAACGCTTATCAATTGCAGGGACGTCTTGAAGAAGAAGGAAGCATTTTTCAGACGACTTCAGATACAGAGATTTTGGCGCATTTAATGAAGCGCTCCGGTAACGGCATTACATCACACGCCATACGGGATGCACTCGGTGAAGTAAAAGGGGCTTATGCACTGCTCGTCCTGAAGGAAGACCGGATGTATGTAGCCCTTGATCCTCACGGTATCCGCCCGCTTACGATTGGTAAGTTAGGTGATGCATATATCGTGACATCGGAAACATGTGCGCTTGATTTAGTAGGGGCTTCTGTCGAACGAGAGGTTAAGCCAGGTGAATTGATAACCATCAGTGATGAAGGAATGGAAATTGAACGCTTTGAAATGCGCAGTTCCCGGAAACTATGTGCCATGGAATACGTATATCTTTCACGTCCCGATAGTGACTTGAACGAGGAGAATGTCCATGCTTCGAGAAAACAGATGGGCATTGAACTAGCTCATGAGGCGCCGGTTGAAGCAGATGTCGTCACTGGGGTCCCGGATTCCAGCATCTCCAGTGCGATCGGCTATGCAGAGGCGTGCGGACTTCCCTATGAACTTGGTGTCATTAAAAATCGCTATATAGGAAGGACGTTCATCAAGCCATCTCAAGAATTGCGTGATCAAGGGGTCAAAATGAAACTGTCCCCTGTTCGGGGAATTGTCCAAGGCAAACGCGTCGTCCTCATTGATGATTCAATTGTCCGCGGCACGACAAGCAAGCGTATCGTACGGATGATCAAAGAGGCGGGGGCGGCGGAAGTACATGTGCGTATTGCGTCCCCGGCGATCAAAAATCCATGTTTTTATGGAATCGATATGTCGACAAAGAAGGAATTGTTGGCGGCACAGTTTTCAGAACGTGAGATGTGCGAACAAATTGAGGCAGATAGTCTGGCCTTTTTATCTACAGATGGATTGAAAAAAGCCATCGTAAGGGAAAAGTCGTTAAATAAAGGAATTTGCAATGCGTGTATGACAGGTGATTATCCAATACAACCCGGTGAAACAACCCGGATGGGTGAAGGAGGGCGTGCGTAATGAGCGATGCATATAAAGCGGCTGGTGTCGACGTCGGAAAAGGGTACGAAGCTGTTGAACGGATGAAAAAACATATCGCCAAAACAAAGCGTGATGAGGTGTTGGGTGGTATCGGTGCATTCGGCGGTTTATTTGAGTTGACGTCGTTGCAATATGAAGAACCCGTACTTGTGTCAGGAACAGACGGCGTTGGAACCAAACTGAAACTTGCTTTTGAACTAGATAAACACGATACGATCGGTCATGATCTTGTAGCCATGTGTGTCAATGATATTGTCGCACAAGGTGCTGATCCACTCTTTTTCCTGGATTATATAGGGTGCGGAAAAAACAACCCTGAAAAAATAGAGGAAGTCGTATCGGGTATTGCATCAGGATGTGCTGTTGCCGGAGCTGCTCTAATTGGCGGTGAAACAGCGGAAATGCCCGATATGTATGCGGAAGATGAATATGATCTGGCAGGATTCGTGGTGGGTATCGCGGAGAAGGCTAAGTTGATTACCGGTGAACATATCCAACAAGGGGATATCATTATCGGTCTTCCATCAAGCGGAATTCATTCGAATGGTTACTCACTCGTCCGAAAAGTCATCGCGGGCATGGAACTCGATAAAGTATATGACGGATTGAACCGACCTCTTGGAGAAGAACTTTTGGAACCTACTCGCATCTACGCAACGATTGTAAAAAGATTGATCGAAAATATGACCGTTAAAGGTATTGCCCATATAACCGGAGGCGGATTTTATGAAAACTTCCCGCGTATGTTGCCAGAAGGGTTGGGTGTTTTATTAGACGAAGGTTCTTGGAAAGTACCGGCTATTTTCAACTTTTTGCAAAAACACAGTGACATGTCGCGCGATTCAATGTATCACGTCTTTAACATGGGAATCGGGATGGCACTCGTCGTTCATCCAGAGGAAAAAGAACACGCATTAAAGGTTCTTGAGGAGATCGGTGAAGAAGCGTCTGTCATTGGTACAGTTCAACAACAAGAAGGAGTTCATTTTCGATGAATCAACAGACAAATATAGCGGTATTTGCATCAGGCTCCGGAAGTAATTTCGAGGCGATGTTGAGAGAAGAAACATTGCTTGACAAAATCAGGATTCTTATATGTGATAAACCCGGTGCGCCGGTCATTGAACGAGCCGAACGATATCGTGTACCTGTTTTGGTTTTGCAACCTTCTGATTTCAAAGATAAAGCGACGTATGAGCAACATATATTGACACGCTTAAAAGAATATGAGATTTCATGGATTTTTTTGGCGGGTTATATGCGTCTGATTGGCCCTGTTTTGTTACAATCTTTTGCGAAACGGATTGTGAATATCCATCCATCCTTACTACCTGCATTTCCGGGTTTGGATGCGGTTGGACAGGCGCTTGAAGCTGGTGCCGAACAAACAGGCGTCACTATACATTATGTTGATGACGGGATGGATACGGGACCAATTATCATGCAGCAACATGTATCGATTTTACCTGGTGATACAAAAGAAACATTGACAACACGATTGCAAGAAGTCGAGCATTTAATTTATCCCGAGACGATCAAAACATTGATTAAGCAGTAGATTTATAAGGGACTAAATAATCAAATGGGAGTTGTGACCATGACAAAACGAGCATTGATCAGTGTAGCGAATAAAGAAGGAATTGAAATATTTGCAAGAGGACTGGTTGACTTGGGCTATGAGATTATTTCAACCGGTGGTACTTTACGTACACTTCAGAAAGCAGATGTACCGGCGATAGCAGTTGATGAAGTCACTGGCTTCCCGGAAATACTGGATGGCCGGGTGAAAACACTGCACCCATTCATCCATGGTGGATTGCTTGCTGACGCTTCCAATGAAAATCATATGGAACAACTACAAGAGATGGGCATCCAACCGATTGACGTCGTCGTCGCGAATTTATATCCATTTAAAGAGACGTTGCAAAACACGGACGCATCTTCCAAAGATATTATTGAAAATATTGATATCGGAGGTCCGTCAATGCTACGGGCAGCGGCTAAAAATGCGGAATCGACACTTGTTATCGTTGATCCGGACGATTATACACCCGTTCTGGAAATGATGAAGGCAGACGACATCACATTTCAAAAAAGACAGGAAATGGCTGCTAAAGTCTTTCGGCATACGGCCCAGTATGATGTTCTTATCGCAGATTATTTTACCGAACAGACCGGAACGGTATTTCCGGAAACCTATAGTGTGACATATGAAAAAGTACAAGGTCTCCGTTACGGGGAAAATCCCCATCAACAAGCGGCGTTTTATGAGGAACCTTTATCTAAACATATTGGTATATCAAGTGCCAAGCAGCTACATGGAAAGGAGCTATCTTATAACAATATCCAGGACGCCAATGCGGCGCTTGAAATTTTATCAGAATTCAACACACCAGCCGCAGTGGCTCTTAAACATATGAATCCATGTGGAGTCGGCGTCGGTAAGACACTTTATGATGCTTTTGAAAAGGCATATTTAGGGGATACAACGTCAATCTTTGGTGGCATTGTAGCATTGAACAGAGAAGTGGACGCAGATGTCGCGGATAAACTTGCGGCCATTTTCCTTGAAATCGTCATTGCTCCAAGTTTTTCGGAGGATGCACTTGAGCGTTTGACGGAAAAGAAAAACATCCGTTTACTAACGATTGATATGGAAAGGGAAGAAGCCCCTTATAAAAAAATAGTAACGGTTAAAGGCGGTGCATTGATCCAGGAAAATGACTGGAAAGACATCCATACGGATGATTTGAATGTTCCGACCACAAGGAAGCCTACCGAAAAAGAAATGACCGATTTACTGTTTGCGGAGAAGGTTGTCACACATGTGAAGTCAAATGCGATTGTTCTTGTGAAAGATGGTCAGACCATTGGTGTCGGCGCTGGACAGATGAATCGTGTCGGGGCGGCAAAAATCGCTATTGAACAAGCCGGTGAAAAAGCAAGGGGTGCGGTTGTCGCTTCAGATGCCTTTTTCCCGATGCCGGATACGGTCGAGGCTTGTGCGAAAGCAGGTGTCACGGCCATTATTCAACCAGGTGGTTCAAAAAAGGATCAGGAATCGATTGATAGTTGCGATTCAAACGGCATTGCCATGGTATTTACAGGTACAAGGCATTTTAAACATTGATCATTGATTCAACGGAGGTGCACATATGAATGTATTCGTCATTGGACGTGGTGGTAGAGAACATAGTTTGGTAAAGAAAATACGGGAAAGCAATCAACTTGACACGCTGTATGTTGCTCCGGGTAATGGGGGGATGGAACGTGAGGCAATCTGTGTTCCTATTGAAGAAACCGATATTGACGGTTTGACGGCGTTTGCCAAAGACAATGCAATCGATTTAACGATCGTCGGCCCCGAAAATCCGCTTATGATCGGCATTGCCAACCGTTTCCGAGAAGAAAATCTGGTTGTTTTCGCTCCTACAAAAGAAGCGGCCCAATTGGAAGGGAGTAAACAATTTGCCAAATCATTCATGAATCGCCATGGCATTCCAACCGCTGAACATCAGACATTCACTGATCCAGAGGCGGCCAAAGCATATATTATGAAAAAGGGCGCCCCTATTGTTGTCAAAGCGGATGGTCTTGCTGCTGGCAAAGGTGTCATCGTCGCTGAAACCGTTGAAGAAGCGTGCTCGGCAGTGGATGGCATGCTTATTGATGGAAATTTTGCCGAAGCGGGTGCGACCGTTGTGATCGAGGAGTTTTTGGATGGGAAAGAATTTTCACTGATGGCATTCGTAAATGGACGCCATGTCTATCCTATGATTCCAGCGCGAGATCATAAACGCGCCTATGATGATGATAAAGGGCCGAACACAGGCGGGATGGGGGCGTTTGCTCCGGTACCGGATGTGACCGATTCGATTATTGATGATGTCACGGAAAATGTTCTGCAAAAAGCGTGTAATGGGATGGTTGAAGAAGGTATCCCGTTTACAGGTGTTTTGTACGCGGGATTGATGATGACGCCAGGCGGACCGAAAGTAATAGAATTCAATACACGTTTTGGTGATCCGGAAACGCAAGTCGTCTTGCCATTATTGCAAAATGATTTATTACAAGTATTGACGGATGTCATGGCGGATAAAGATCCGCACATCGAATGGGAAACGAATCAAGCATGTGTAGGAGTCGTTATCGCTGCAAAAGGTTATCCGGAGAAATATGAAAAGAATCAGGTCGTTCCTACACTCACTGTGACATCTGATGCCTTCACGGTCTATGCAGGTGTGAAAATGACCGAAGAGGGGATGCAATCAAATGGTGGTCGTGTGTTCCTCGTTGGTGCAAAAGGAACGACAATCGATACCGCCCGAACCAACGTGTATCAATGTATATCACCCTTGGAAGGGAATGAGGGGTTTTTCAACCGGACAGATATTGGTGCATCAGTGGAATCATAGGTGTCTCGCATCATGGGAAACGTTTATTGAATGCAACGGTTTTATGATTTTTAAACCGCATTTGAATCAGCGGAAATCGACTTCCGAAGCAAATGACCGGGATATCGGGTGAATAGAAGCAAGAGTGCCTTAGCTGGAAGGCTCTCTTGCTCGTTCAACACTTTTGGTGTTCAATAATATCACGCCGCCGATGATCAAAACAATCCCTACAAACTTAATGTCGCCAAAGGCTTCCCCCCAAACGATACCACTTACAATAGCGATTAAAGCTGTACCCATACCTGCCCAGACACCATACGCTAAACTTAACGGAAGGGTTTTAAGGCATAATCCCAAACAATAAAACGATATCGCATAGCCTGAAACGACCGCCAAAGAGGGGAAGAGGACGGTAAATCCTTCTGTCATTTTAAGCATGGCAGACGCAAACACTTCGGCTAAAACAGCGGTTGTCAGATAAACATACCCTTTCATTATGACACCTTCTTTCCGTGAAATTAATGACCGATATTTAAAAAAATCACTCCACTAATAATCAGACATAATCCAAAGGCTTTTTTGACATTAATCTGTTCTTTGTATAAGATAATACCGACCAAGGCCGTAAGCGCCGTCCCCATCCCGGACCAAAATGCATAAATCATCCCAAGCGGCAAAGTTTTCAGTGTGATCGCCAAACAATAAAATGCCAGACCATACCCTGCTATGACACCAAGTGTAGGCGAGATTTTTTTGAATCCATTAGACGCTTTAAGCATTGAACTACCAAAAACTTCAGATATAATGGATATGGCTAATAACATATAAGCGCTCATAGTCTCCACCCATTTCTTCTTAAAAAGATTAACTTATATAAAAAATATAATAATGATGAGTCATCCCACTGTTTTTAATTAAGTCAAGTGACCTAAATACATTGTAATACAATTGACTTAAAATGAAAAGGAGTTAGCAATGCCAAAAAAAGTAGACCGTTCCGAACGGAAAGACCATATTGTTGAAGCCATGTTACGCATCATTCATCGCTCTGGTTTTGAAAAGGCGACATTACGTGAAATTGCTAAAGAAGGTGATTTATCGTTAGGATCTGTTCAGTATTATTTTCCAAAGCAAAAAGATATTTATACCTTCGCCATGGATGAGATTTACAAACGATTTGAAGATAGAATGCAAGCGGTTATCCAAGTGGAAGAAGATGCATTTGAAAGTGCGGTCCGGATGATCAAACAGTTCGTCCAGGTCAATACGGTAGAAGAAAGAATGGAAAATGATATTTGGCTGAAGTTTCTAGTTATGGCAACGATGAATTCCGAGTACCGAGAAACAATCGACCAATTTCGTGAAATAAATGTTAAGTTTTCAAAGGATATTTTAAACACGCTCGATACAAATGGTATTTTGATGGATACAATAACGGTTGAAAGAGAGGCCCAATCGCTTACAACCTTCATCCATGGATTGGTGTTTGAATTGGTTATTTATGGTGATTTATTTGATAAAGAAGCGATAGAAAATGAAATCAGGGCTTACTTGCAAAAAATATGTCACTATTAATGTTATTTGTATCGGATTTTTGTTTCTTGAATGTAGGGTCTCTGGCCATCGATTGAAAGAATAACCCTTTTAGGTTACGGGGCTCCCCATAATAAACGGTTTTGTCTATTATGTGACGTTCTTCACAAAAATGTCACTTTAGCACGTGAAAACGGTGCAGTATGAAAGCGCATTTTGTGTTATGATGAATGTATCACAGATTAATTGGAGAGTTGCTTTATGGAAAATGGACATTATTGGAGAAATCGTGAACGCAGAGAACATGTTGCTGTCATAGATGGAGAAGTGGCACCAACACTTATTCTTAAAAACGGTATCTATTTAAACTCATATACAAAACAGTGGTTAAAAGCTAATATATGGATTTTACATGATCGGATTGTCTATGTCGGTGATGAATGGCCGGAAAATGATCATGATGCTGAAGTGGTTGATTGTAAAGGAAAATACTTGGTGCCTGGTTATATGGAACCACACGCACACCCGTTTCAGGTTTACAATCCAGAAGAACTCGCTTATCATGTAGCTAAAACAGGGACAACAACGTTGATAAATGACAACTTGATGTGGCATTTTTTACTTCACAAGAAGAAAGCGTTTACTTTGCTGGATGACTTTAATAAACTACCCATATCCATGTATTGGTGGGCACGATTTGATTCACAGACTGCCTTGAAAAATGAAGAAAAATATTTCAATAGTGAAGATGTTCTTGATTGGTTATCGCATCCTTCCGTCATCCAAGGCGGAGAATTGACGGCTTGGCCAAGTCTTCTAGACGGTGATGATAGGCTGTTGTACTGGATTCAAGAAGCGAAACGGCTCGGAAAACCGATTGAAGGTCATTTGCCTGGTGCATCACGATCGACTCTGACGAAGATGAAGTTGCTTGGTGTCACCGCTGATCACGAGGCAATGACGGGTGATGAGGCCATCAGAAGGCTTCAATTAGGCTATCAGGTTGGATTGCGCTATTCTTCCATTCGCCCGGATTTACCGACACTTCTGGATGAATTGATGGCGAACGGTATCGCCTCTTATGAAAATTTAACAATGACGACAGACGGTGCAACACCTTCCTTTTATAAAGAGGGCATGATGAATGTTTGCATTCAAATTGCGATCGATAGAGGTGTGCCGGTTGAAGATGCTTATCAGATGGCAACCTTTAACGTCGCCAATCACTTTAACATGGAAAGTCATCTAGGAAGCATTTCACCGGGTCGTATAGCACATATCAATATTTTAAATGCAAAAGATAACCCACATCCAGTAAGTGTTTTGGCAAAAGGCGAATGGATCATACGTCATGGAAAAGAACAACCTCGAAAGGTGGCCATTGATTGGGAAAAACATGATATCCATCCGCTGCATCTGGATTGGGAACTGGATGAGGGAGATATGCAGTTTTCAATACCCGTTGGATTGGACATGATTAATAATGTGATTATAAAACCGTATGCCGTGGAGGCGGATGTGACTATGGAGGCACTGCCGACAACGACGAGCGACGCATTTCTGCTAATGCTCGATCGGGACGGGGAATGGCGCGTCAATACGACATTACGTGGTTTCACGAAAGAATTGGGCGGCCTTGTCAGTTCCTATTCGACAACAGGCGATATTGTATGTATCGGGAAACGAAAAAAAGATATACAAATGGCTTGGAAACGTATGAAAGAACTGGGTGGTGGCATTGTGCTGGCACATATGGGTGAAATCATTTTCGAGATTCCGCTCCAATTAGGGGGTACGATGTTCAAGGGATCGATGGATGAATTGATGGAAAAAGAGACAGAACTAAAACAGATCCTTAAAGATTATGGATATGGATTTGAAGATCCGGTATATAGCATCCTGTTTCTTGCTGCAACACATTTACCGTATTTCCGGGTCACCCAACAAGGCATTGTCGACGTTAAAAAAAGACATGTTCTTTTCCCTTCAACAATGCGATAATGTCCAACAATGAATTCTGATGTAAAAACGTGATTTAAAAGGCTTATTTAAAAGGTTGTGTAAATGTTGAAGAAAAATCTTCTTTGGCTCGTGATTGTGTTGGTCGTAATCATTGCCGGATGTACAAAAGATAAAGAACCTGCCGGAAATTCATCTGAGGGGTCTGACGGTGATGATCGAAACGAAAATACCCACACCTATCCTTTTACCGGATTGTCTGCAGATGACGGTGGCGATCAGCGGATGATTGGGGTGATGGTCAACAATCATCCGGATGCGCGCCCGCAAACAGGATTATCGAAAGCGGATATTGTGTTTGAAATTCTTGCTGAAGGGAGAATTACGCGTTTCCTTGCGCTTTACCAAAGTGACTTGCCTGATGTGGTGGGGCCTGTCCGGAGTGCACGGGAATATTATTTTGATTTGGCGAATGACTATGATGCATTATACGTTTATCACGGTGCAGCAAATTTTGTCGAAGATATGATTCAAGAGCGGGATATCGAACATTTGAATGGTTCGGCGTATGATAATGATGGACATCTATTTGAGCGGGATCCATCTCGGGAGGCGCCGCATAATTCATATTTGCAAATGGACGCTGTGAATGATGTTGCAGCCGAACAGGGTTATGATACGACGTTTGATTACAAGTCGCTCCCTTTCTTGTCGGAGGATGAGGCAGTCGATGGCGAACCCGCGTCCAACGTGGAAATCGTCTATTCGGAACAATATGATTTCAAAGTTGGCTTTGATTATGATTCGAAATCTGAACGCTATGTACGGACTAGTGATGGTGAAGAGACAATCGATTTGGATACGGAGGAGCCCATTGGTGTGGAAAATGTGTTCGTCATGGAGGCTCATCATGAGGTGATTGATGATGAGGGACGGCGATCAGTCGATATGAAAGAAGGCGGTGATGCCTATTTATTTCAGGAAGGCAAGGTACAAAAAGTCGAATGGAAAAATGATGACGGACAAATTATCGCTATGAATGACGGTGACCCCGTTCCTTTTGTTCCTGGTCAAACATGGGTGAATGTGGTACCGAAAGATCCCGGTTTGGAAAATTCCGTGGATATTTCCAGTAATGCAGAATGACTTAGCTAAAGAAGCGTGAGATATATCAGGTTGTGGAAAAATAGGCTACAGTGTGTTTCATAAACGGAGGGGTAAGCATGCAAATTGATAAATTTCGGGGAAATCAATTGGATCAACTGTTTGATGCTGTATTATCATTGAAAACGCGTGAGGAATGTTACCAATTTTTTGATGATATTGCCACTACAACTGAAATTCAAGCATTGTCCAGCCGCTTGCAAGTTGCTAAACTGTTAATCGACGGGCACACGTATCAAACCATCGAAAATGAAACCAATGCATCAACCGCAACCATCTCAAGAGTCCGGCGTTGCATTGACTATGGAAATGATGCCTATCGCATGGTGCTAGAGCGCGCAGATCGAAAAAATGACGGAAAATGATTTGTATATGTGCTGAACGGTGACGAAAGCGTCAGTTAAACTGTTTACGCTACTCACTGTTGGGCTCGGACTGTGTACAATAAAGCAGTCTGAATGATGAACGTTGTTAATATAAAACGATGCGCCTTTGTGTTTGAGTCAATAACCGACTGTCTTATTGCAAAGTCAATGTACCGAAAATCATATTCATGGGCCACGACAAAGATAAATAAGGTGTTCTCCATAACAGTTTGTATCCACTTGTCTGGAATGGTCTGTTCGATTCGTTTCTTCTAATGGTTTTTCAAGATTACCAACTCATCTCCCTCAAAGTCTCCTTAGCTAGCGAAACACGCGGCCCAGGCTGAAAATCCCTTTCTTTCCTGCCCCGTAAATACACCATTTTCCTGCCCTTTTACTTGTTCCACTATACGTCCCAAAATTAATTTACCTTTTCCCTCTTTTCCAGGCTCGATTTTTGCTATAATGAATGAATGGAGACTATATTGGAGGATTAGACCGTTGTATAAAGCAATGAATGAATGGAAGCATATGTTTAAATTGGATCCGGCAAAAGAAATAAGCGATGATGAACTGGAAATATTATGTGAATCAGGTACAGATGCGATCATTGTCGGAGGTACAGACAATGTAACACTCGATGGGGTGCTGGATTTGCTTGCGATGATTCGCAGGTACAGTGTGCCGTGCATTTTGGAAATATCGGATGTTGATATCGTCACACCCGGGTTTGACCATTATTTCATCCCGATGGTCATGAACAGTACCGAAAAAAAGTGGATGATGGATATACAACATGAAGCGATTAAAGAATATAAAGATATCATGGACTGGAATGATATCTTTGTTGAAGGCTATTGTATTTTAAATAAACATGCGAAAGCATACCAAAAAGCGAATTGTAGATTACCGGCGCCAGACGATGTCATGGCCTATGCCTATATGGCAGAACATGTATTTCATTTACCGATGTTTTACATGGAATACAGCGGAACATATGGCGACCCAGAACTCGTCAAACAAGTCAAAAACGAATTGAACGACACAATGTTGTTTTACGGTGGTGGCATCGAAAACGCTGAGCAAGCACGCGAAATGAAAGAACATGCTGATGTCATCATCGTCGGCAATAGTATTTATACACATTTTAAACAAGCTGTAAAAACAGTACAGGCAGTAAACGAACATTGATTCAGGAGGCTTTCGAATGAGTCAGACAATGGCATTATTAAATGGATTGAATAAAGAACAAATCGATGCAGTCAAACATACAGAAGGACCGCTTCTGATCATGGCTGGCGCCGGGAGCGGGAAGACGCGTGTCCTGACACACCGGATTGCTTATTTGCTGGAAGAAAAAGATGTTGCACCGCATAATATTTTGGCCATCACTTTTACCAATAAAGCAGCACGGGAAATGAAAGATCGTGTGGGAAGATTGGTGGGGCCGGAAAGCAATTATATGTGGGTTTCGACTTTTCACTCGATGTGTGTTCGCATCCTCAGACGTGATATCGATCGGATTGGTTATAGCCGCAATTTCTCTATCATTGATAGTTCCGATCAATTATCGGCTATCAAACAAGTGCTCAAGAATCTGAATATCGATCCGAAAAAATTCGACCCCAGGGCAATGCTCGGACAAATAAGCCATGCGAAGAATGAGCTGATCACCCCCGAGGCTTATAATCAAAAAGTGGGCAATTACTTTGAACGCCAGGTTGGTCAAGTATATGAAGCCTATCAAAAAACACTTGTACGCAACCAGTCACTTGACTTCGATGATTTGATCATGCAGACGATTCACTTGTTCAAACGGGTTCCGGAAGTTCTGGAGTATTACCAACGACGCTTTCAATACATTCACGTTGACGAGTATCAAGACACAAACCACGCTCAATATTTCCTCGTTAAACAGCTGGCTGAGCGTTTCGGGAATCTTTGTGTCGTCGGTGACTCGGACCAATCGATCTATCGTTGGCGCGGGGCGGATATCGGGAATATATTATCCTTTGAAAAAGACTATCCGGATGCACGTGTTGTTTTCCTCGAGCAAAATTACCGGTCAACGAAGTCGATATTGGATGCCGCGAACAAGGTGATATCCAATAATCCAGGGCGCAAACCGAAAAACCTTTGGACCGATAATACCGGCGGTCAAAATATCAAATATTTCCGTGGAGCGACAGAACAAGAAGAAGCATTATTTGTTACCGAAGAAATCCAACGACTGACGAATGAAGAAGACGTCACACCGGCAGATATCGCTATTTTATATCGTACCAATGCACAGTCCAGGGCGATGGAAGATACATTGAAAAAGTCCATCATCCCCTACCAGATGGTCGGAGGGACCAAATTCTATGACCGGAAAGAAATCAAGGATATCATCGCTTACCTCAGGTTGATCACCAACCCGGAAGATGACTTAAGTTTCGAAAGAGTTGTCAACGAGCCGAAACGAGGCATCGGCAAAACATCTGTCGAGCGGTTGAGAGCATACGCGCAAGAACATGACATTTCCTTTTTCGAAGCGGTCAAAGAGGTTGATTTTACAGGTGTATCCAAAAAAGCTGCGAATGCTCTGGCTGCATTCGGGGAGCTTATTAATAGTCTCCACCAGCAACAGGAATTTTTGACGGCGACCGACATGGTTGAGGCCGTGCTCGAGCGAACGGGTTACGAAGAGATGCTGAAGAATGAAAAATCGATCGAATCCGAAAGCCGTCTGGAAAACCTGGAAGAGTTCAAGACCGTTACGAAAGATTTTGAAAAAGTAAGTGAAGAAGATAAAACGCTTGTCGCATTCTTAACCGATTTGGCGCTTATCGCAGATATCGATAAAGTCGATGAAGAAGATCCAGATCATGAGGAAAAAATCACGCTCATGACACTCCATGCAGCCAAAGGTCTGGAATATCCGGTCGTCTTTTTAATCGGACTTGAAGAGAATGTCTTTCCGCACGCCAGATCAATGATGGATGAAGATGAAATGGAAGAAGAACGCCGGTTGTGCTATGTAGGCATTACCCGGGCTGAAAAACAATTGTACGTCACACATGCGAAGATGCGAACATTGTTCGGACGGACGAACATGAATCCGATGAGCCGCTTTTTAAGTGAAATTCCGACAGAATTGATAGATGGAATGGCAGAAGAGAAAACACATTTATTCGGTATGCCATCATCCCACCAAAAACCAAAACAGGACATCAAAAGACGAGCTCAGAAGTTGCAGAATACATCAGGAGCTGAAGACAAAGAATGGTCTCCGGGTGATAAAGCGAATCATAAAAAATGGGGTGTCGGAACGGTTGTCAATGTGAAAGGCGAAGGTGATGGCATGGAGCTTGATATTGCCTTTCCAGCTCCGGTCGGAGTGAAACGATTATTGGCTAAGTTTGCCCCAATTACGAAACAGTAAGGAGCGCTTGATGGATGGATAGAAACCAGGCAAAAGAAAAAATTGACGCATTACGTAAACTCTTGAATAAGTACGGCCATGAATATTATGTGCTTGATGATCCAAGTGTGCCTGATGTGGAATACGATAAAAAATTGCGTGAGTTGGAAGAATTGGAGTCGCAATATCCAGATCTCATCACGGGGGATTCCCCGACACAACGTATCGGTGGAGAACCGCTGGACGCTTTTCGAAAAGTGGAACATGACATTCCGATGATGAGTCTGGGTAATGCATTCTCAATCGATGAAATACATGATTTCCTGCGCAGGATCCATCGAGTCATTGATGAAGAGGTGACATTCGTCTGTGAATTGAAAATTGATGGATTGGCTGTTTCGCTGATATATGAAGACGGAAAATTCATGCGTGGCGCCACGCGTGGTGACGGAACGACTGGAGAAGATATTACGAGTAACTTACGTACCATCCGCAGTGTCCCGTTATCGATTGATGAAAAAGCTGTTGTTGAGGTGCGCGGGGAAGCATACATGCCGCATAAATCGTTCCTGGCACTGAATGAAGCACGTGAAGAGCAAGGGGAGGAACCTTTTGCAAACCCACGTAATGCTGCGGCTGGTTCACTCAGGCAATTGGATCCGAAAATAGCAGCCAAGCGTAATTTGGATGTTTTTTTATATGGCGTCGGTATGTGGCAAGCCGATGATCCACCCACCCATAGTGGTCGGTTGGAACGTATCAAGGAAATGGGACTGAAAACGAATCCCGAATGGAAAAAATGTTCAACCATTGATGAAGTCATCGATTATATTGAATATTGGTCAACAGAACGTCCGAATCTGGATTATGAAATCGATGGTATTGTCATCAAAGTAGATGATTTGCAACAGCAGGAAAAACTGGGTTTCACCGCCAAAAGTCCACGCTGGGCCATCGCTTATAAATTTCCGGCGGAAGAAGCTGTCACGAATCTGACTGACATTGAATTAAGTGTGGGACGAACGGGGGTTGTGACGCCGACAGCCATTCTGGATCCAGTAAAAGTCGCCGGTACAACCGTGGGACGTGCATCACTTCACAATGAAGATCTGATCCATGAAAAAGATATCCGGATTGGTGATACCGTCGTCATCAAAAAAGCCGGCGATATTATCCCTGAAGTTGTACGTGTCGTCACTGATCAACGAACCGGCAAGGAAGAAACATTTTATATGCCAGATGAATGCCCGGCATGCGGAAGCGAACTTGTCCGACTTGAGGAAGAAGTGGCACTCAGGTGCATTAACCCAAGCTGTCCCCAACAGTTAAAAGAGGGGTTGATCCATTTTGTTTCCCGTGACGCGATGAATATCGATGGTTTGGGTGAAAAGGTCATCCAGCAGCTTTTTGAAGAAAATCTTATTCAAACATTTGCAGATTTATACCGCCTTCAGTATGATGATGTCATACAATTGGAACGCATGGGTGATAAGTCGGTCAATAATTTACTGTATTCAATCAATAAGTCCAAAGAAAACTCACTTGAAAAACTGATTTTTGGATTGGGCATCCGGTTTATCGGAGCGAAAGCAGGACGTATTCTGGCAGAAGAATTTAAAACAATGGACGCGTTGGTGAATGCAAATTATGATGAGCTGATCGCCGTCGACGAAATCGGTGAGAAGATGGCAGATTCCATCGTACAGTATTTTTCAGAGGATGAAGTCCAGGATCTCATTAAAGCATTAAACGAGCTAGGAGTTGGTATGACGTATCTGGGTCCAACGAAAGATGAGCAAACGGAAGATACGGTATTTACCGATAAGACCGTTGTCCTGACCGGGAAAATGGAGCACTATACACGCAACGAGGCAAAAGAAATGATTGAACAGATGGGTGGTTCTGTGACTGGAAGCGTCAGTAAAAATACAGATATTCTCATAGCCGGAGAGGATGCTGGATCCAAGTATGACCGCGCTGAAAAACTGGGTATAACGATCTGGAATGAAGAAGAACTTATCAATGCGTTAAATAAGTAGGGGTGTAATTCGTGAAAAAAATAATGATCCTTCTTCTTGGTATGCTTCTAATCCTTACTAGTTGCGCACCAAAGACAAAAGATGATGACAATAATGAAGATAAGGTTTTGCAAAAGGAAAGTGAAAGCACGAAAGATGATACATCGCTTGTGCCAAGTCAACGGTTATCGAAAAAGAACTATCAAATCCCGATTCCGTATCGAACAAGCGCTGCGAGAGGTGTCATTGTCAAGCAATTGGGGAACAGACTCGATATTGATGAGATGGAGGAAGGCCTCAGAAGGCATTCGAAGGCTGTGTTCGACCCTGAAGAGTATTTGTTTGAGGAAGGCCAATACCTCGATGAGGATACGGTGTATGATTGGCTAGGACGAAAAAAGACCAAAGACCAACTTAAGAAAGCGAAACAAGAATACAGAAAAGAACACAACCTGGATGACGACGAGGAAGTCAAGGACTCGGATGTACAAAAGGGTGCCTTGAACCCATCAATCAAAACATTTGACGATGATGCTGATGTGGATGATATTAAACAAGCTGAGGAGGATAACCCGAAATATCTATCACATATTTTGGAGCAAAACTTCCTGACACGGAAAGACGATGACACAACCGAACTGAGTGGGATCTCCATTGGTCTGGCGCTTAAGTCTGTCTATCAATACCAAACCGAAGAAGGTGGCTCCAACCATTATAAAAAAATCTCGGACAAAGATATCGAAAAAAACGGAAAGAAAATCGCTGAAACGGTTTTGGAGCGCATCCGGAAAATGGAAGGCCTTGAAGACGTTCCAGTCATGATTGCATTGTACCGTGAGGAAAGTCAGGATTCTCCCGTACCAGGTAATTTCATTGCCTCCACTAATGTGTCCGGAGGGGATTCGTCAATCAAAGAATGGGAAGATATTGATGAAGAATACGTTCTATTCCCATCCGATGATGCAAAAGATGATCATTTTGAAACATATGAAGTCGTTCAGGACTTTGGGGAAGAAATTTCCGATTACTTCCCGGATTATGTGGGTGTCATCGGTGAAGGATTTTATACCGGTGATGACTTGCAAAAGTTGACACTTGAAATACCGCTTGATTTTTACGGAAAAGGTGAAGTTATAGCCTTTACCCAGTATGTTTATGGACTTGTTCAAGACAAGTTTCCTGAAGGATACGATCTCGAAATTGAAATCAGTTCAAGTGATCAGATGGAAAGCTTGATTTATAGAGAGCCAGATGACGAAAAACCTTCCGTCCATATTTTTCATTGATCCATTTAGGTGCAATGATATAGGACAAGCATTAAGAATTTAGACCTAAAAAGCCTTTTCCGATTGAGTTCAAATGGGAAAAGGTTTTTTCTGATATTTGCCGAAATATCAGTGAAAATGTATAAACTTTCATGGATTTATGAAAGTAGGAAAGTTTTTATTGGACTAAACGGGTATATAT
>DATGUN010000025.1:0-21557 GCA_035301285.1 Virgibacillus sp. | reverse complement strand
AATCAATCAAAAAATATTTGCTTACCATCGATATGTACCACGGGATCTTTGATGACACAGTCGATGTGAACACCTGCATCGGTTACACCGCCGAATGGTTTATTGCTCCCAAAGGCAATATGGACGGTGCCGTATACTTTTTCATCTTCCAGTACATTACCGGTCAAACGCGCTTTTTTATTTGTGCCGATTCCAAATTCAGCAATGGTCCGACCTTCTCCATCACCGAGTACATCGAGCAATTGTTTTCCCATTTCACCGGTTGCATCGACCAGTCGCCCATGTTCAAGGGTCAATACGATTGGCTCATCGATCACACCCAAACCAGCTATCGAACCATCCACCAAAATCGATCCATTTGCCGAATTTTCCAGCGGTGCAATATAGCCTTCGCCGGATGGCAGATTTCCGGAATCACCTGGATTTGAAAAAACACCGGTGCTGGATATACTGTCACGTCCATCGATTGAAAACGTCAAAGCGGTATCCCCTTTTGTAATCGTGCATTGGGTTCCTTTCTGCAATATATCGCAATACACTGCAGTCAATTTTTCCACGTCACTGTAATCCGCGGAAATGGCGCCTTCATTAAGCATGTCAAATGTGACACCGGGCATGGTCGCAACACGTGTTCCAACCGCTGATGCCTGCTTTTTCGCCTGTGTATGTGTGAGGGAGTGTTTTGTGATGCAAAGTGCCACATCGGCATGTTTCATCGCTTCCGCAATACTTTTTGGTGGCTCTTCCCCTGACTTCGTACGTGTTTTCATTTTCATCAGAACCGTTTCATTTCCAATGTCAACCCCAGCATGATAAAAAATATCGGCTATTTCCAAAAGCTCTGGGTCTGTTACGATTAATATATGTTCGTCATCCGAGATATGCAAGTTCTGTTGAAACACTGACTTGGCGGTTTCTATATAATTTTCGATGTTAATCATGTCATCCTCCTTGGTCAAACATTCATGCGATGGTTTCACAATACGTTAGCTGCTGGTCTTTTCACACAACCAATGTCAATTGATAGCGTTTTATAATATCCGCGATTTCATCACTCGCTCGTTTAAGCAATGGTAGATACAAATCGACTTTTTCATCAGTCATCCGGTAAACGGGACCCGAAACGGTGATAGAGCCTATGATTCTATGACGGTCAAATAATGGAACGGCAATAGCTATCACATCTTCCGTATACTCCCCTTGACTGATGGCCCATCCCTGATTTCGGATGGTATGCAACTCTGATTGAAGTTTATCCGCATCTGCCATCGTATTGCCTGTATATTGTTTCAGTTTTTTCGGATCTAAAATACGATCGATCGATGCTTGCGGCATATATGCCAGAATCGACCGGTAAGAAGCTCCCACATATAGGGGAGCTCTGCTTCCTGTCGACACCGAAAATTTTACCTTATTGGTCGGTTCAACGGCTTCTAGGGTGACGGCTTCCTCCTGGTCCAGTATGGTCAAAAAAACCGATTCGCCCGTTTCGTCACATAACTCATCCAAAATCGGCCTTATCAATTCCTTTACATTCAGTCCATCATACATGACCATGCCAAGTTCCCATACCGCTAATCCCAAAGAATACCTTTTTGTATTCGGATCTTTTGAAAGGAAATTATTATTATCAAGTGTTTCCAATATCCGATAGATTTTAGTGTGATTAATTCCCAACTCATTTGCGAGTTCCCTGCCGCCCCATTCGGGTTTCTTTTTTGTAAACATCTGCAATACCTCTATGGCCAGATTTAAGGTCTTTAACATAACATCCCCATCTTTTCCCCTTTTTAATGCAAGAATACGTATTCCTAGATAACATTTCAACTAATAGAATTTTGTTACACCATTATATCAAACTTGAAACATTATTCATCATAAAGGTAATCAATCACAGCACAAAGATATACCTTTGCACACGTTATGATCTGTTCAGCAGGTACACGCTCGTTATAACCATGTATGGTCGGTAAGTAAGCCGGACCATATTGAAGCACTGGAATATCATGATTCCTGAAATGCCGTGCATCACTGCTTGCCCATTGCATAACGCCATATGCTTCTTTTCCTGTCACAAACGAAATATTATCAACAATCGCCTGGCATACCGGATCATCGGCATCTGTATAATTGGCATTGCTCTTGAATCCAAATTGCCTGATATTATAACGGATATCAAGTGCATCCAATTTTTCGGTCAGTATGTTTGTTACATCATCTTGTTTTACACCAAAGGGCAAACGGCAATCCACTTTCACCTTGCAGCTTTCAGGAATCACATTCGACGAGGTTCCTCCTTGGATGGTTCCGACATTGACCGTGATATGATCAAAGACAGGTTGAAATTTCGCACGATCTGTTTCAACTTCCCGTAAGTAACGTTTCGAAATATCAATCAAAGACTGCACATCCTGTGGAATATCAATATCGATATCCCATAAGGACTGGATTTCTTGGATGGCCTTCACCGTATTGGTGATCGCATTTTCCCCTTCAATCGGTGAAAGACTGCCATGGCCCGGTGTCCCGAATACTTCCAATTCAAACCAATAAGACCCTTTCTGTCCAATCGTCGGGTTCAGTGGAGATGATGGTTCGGCTATCAAACACCCGTCACCAGTGATCACGTCGTTTTCCAACAGCCATGGGACACCATACTCTCCACCTGTTTCTTCATCGGGTACGATGGCAAGAGACAATTTACCCGGCAAATCAACATCCAGTCGTTTCAATAAGGCATGGGCGAAAATGATGCCGGAAAGGCCTGCTTTCATATCACTGGCCCCTCGTCCAAGCATCCAGCCATCCTTCACTTCCCCTGAAAATGGATCAAAGTCCCATTTGGAACGATCACCCGCAGGTACCACATCGGTATGCCCACAGTAAATCAAATGTTTTCCGTTTCCATCGCCATTTTCGGAAATAAGATTGTACATCTTTTCATTGGACTCATGCCATGTGACATCCAACCCGCTTTCTTTGAGGTAATCGGTGATGAATTCACTTATTTCAGTAGAATCCCCCGGTGGATTTTCACTGGGGATCTTGATTAATGAACCGCATAAGTCAATCAGCTCTTCACGCCGTTTTTCCACTTCTTCCGTCAGCATGGTTTTCAGTTCTGTTTTGTTTTGTGGCATCATTTCAATACTCCTTTGTTTCCAGGTGTTTGCAATTTCGTCATCTTGCCATATAGATTCTCCAAATGATTGAATTCATCTCCATTGAAAAACTCACATTTATGTTCGCCATAATATTTTGCAACCTCAATGACAAAACGAACAACACTTTCCACACTGTCAAGATGTGTCCCTCCTGTCGCACATCCAGCAACAGTCGACTGAGCGGTTATCGCAACACCAACTACAGGGCTGGCTGTCGCAACGGCAGGCTGAAGGATACTGTTCACATGATGGACATCATTACCGTAAGGCGTGATATCCTGTGTCGTGATCGGCATCGTTACAGGCAAGATACCTGCAGATTGTGTATAGATATGTAACAGATCGTTGCTTACTTTAAGGATATAGCCTTCCTTTACTGTCGGTGTAATCGCAAACCCTTTATGATTGATGATCATGTTACCTTTGGTTGTATCAATCGACAGGATGGCATCCATTTCTTCGGTCACTTCATACTGATTCATCGTCAAAATATCGACTGGAGAATTCATGAACGGGACCGGGTCATGTGGCAATGTCGGTGCTGTCGGGCAAATATGGGTTGTCAAGATGACATCGCCGTTCAACCGATCACCTTTTCCAGTCATATCCAATAACTTCGCTGCCGCTGAAATGCAAGACAAGGCTCCGTCACCGTCCGAAACAAATCCTTTCATTTCAGGACGCGCTCCAATACCACCCAGCCTGCCGACAATACCTAATGTCGGTGCATCACCGCCTTTTGATTTTCCGTTTTCTCCTTGTATGGTCACTTTGATGAAATCAGTCGAGCCTTGGTCACCTTCAACGGTTTGCACTTGTATATCAGCATCGGTAGCCAAAGGGTCCAAATAATCTTTGACCTCCGCTCCTGTAACATGATAGCTATCAAGCAATTCATAAACATCCATAACATATTTGAATGACATCTCATATTCCTCCTAGTTGTTTTGATCTAATAAATGACATGATGCAATATGGCCTCCACCCACATCCTGCAGATCAGGAGTGTTGGTTTTGCACATGTCCATTGCAAAAGGACAGCGCTCATGGAATGGACACCCTGACGGTGGATTGATGGGACTTGGAACAGAGCCTTTCAATATAATCTGTTCTTTTTTCTCATCCGGGCTTTCTTTCGGTATTGCCGAAAGTAATGCCTGTGTATATGGGTGCTTAGGATGATCATAGATTTCTTCATATGTTCCCATTTCAACAATTTTTCCTAAATACATGACCGCAATCCGGTCACACATATACCGAACGACATTCAAGTCGTGTGAGATGAAGATATACGTCAAGTCAAACTGACGCTGTAACTTTTTCAACAGATTGATTACCTGGGCTTGAACAGATACATCCAAAGCAGAGACAGGCTCATCACAAATGACGACTTCTGGATTGAGTGCCAACGTCCGCGCGATATTGACACGTTGACGCTGTCCCCCCGAAAATTCATGTGGCAGTCTTTCCGCATGATGACTTTCAAGCCCGACCACTTCCAGCAATTCTTTTACCCGCCGCTGCCTTGAATGTTTATCACCGACCTTATGGATGACCAAAGGCTCTGCAATCAATTCACCCACTGTTTTCCGGGGATCGAGCGAGGCAAACGGATCTTGGAACACCATTTGGATCGATTTTCTTGTTGTTCGGAGTTGTTCGGAATTCATCCCGACAAGATTATCGCCTTTAAACAACACATGGCCACCTGATGGACGGATTAATTGATTGATCAACCTAGCCATAGTGGACTTCCCACAACCAGATTCTCCCACGACACCGAACGTTTCACCCGGATAGACGACAAAGTCCAATCCGTCGACAGCTTTGACACTTTGTCTTGATTTTTTAAACGGGACGGAATTCTTGATCGGAAAGTGTTTCTTCAAGTTATTTATTTTCAACAGAGGTTCTGTCATGGGACGGCTTCTCCTTTCTGGTCAAGTGATTTTCCTTCGTCTGGAAATGGCAAGAAACAAAATGCCCTTCCTCCACTTCGATACTTTCAGGTTTTTTATTGATACAAATATCTTGGGCATAGGGGCACCTCGATGCGAACGGACAACCTTGAATGTTCTTGCTTAAATCAGGGGGACTACCCGGAATGGTCGATAACTCTGCATCATGGTCGACATTTCTTGTAATCTGTGAATCCAACAACCCCCATGTGTATGGATGAAGTGGTTGATCATGGACCGCTTCGACTGTCCCGGACTCGATGATTTCACCTGCATACATCACGAGTACTTTATCGCACATTTCCCAAACAACCCCAAGATCATGTGTAATCATGATAATCGACATATCGATGGTATCCTGTAATTTTTTCATAAGATCAAGTATTTGAGCCTGCATCGTCACATCCAGCGCAGTTGTCGGCTCATCAGCAATCAGAAGCTTTGGATTGCAAGCAAGTGCAATGGCAATCATAACGCGCTGGCGCATTCCCCCGGAAAATTCATGTGGATACATATCGATCCGTTCCTTTGCAGATGGAATACCGACCAACTCAAGCATTTCAATGGCTTTTTGTTTTGCTTCCTTCTTGGAAACCGACTGGTGTGTCCGGATGGATTCCATAATTTGATTTCCGACTGTATAGACAGGATTCAAGCTTGTCGACGGATCCTGGAATATCATGGATATCTCATTCCCCCGAATATCCTTCATCTGCTTATTCGATAAAGTCAATAAATCCTGGCCCTCAAACATCACTTTTCCACCGCTGATTTCTCCGGGTGGACTCGGTATCAAGCGCAATAAAGAAGTCGCTGTGACACTTTTTCCGGAACCGGATTCTCCGACGATTCCGACATTTTCTTTTTTATTCAAGGAAAAACCAACTCCATTGACCGCCTTCGTCACAATGGATCCAGATCGGAATTGGACATTCAGATCGTCTACTTTCAATAATGGATCAGACAATGGTTTCTGCCTCCTTCTATTAAACTTTCATTTTCGGATCGAGGGCATCCCGTAACCCATCACCGAATAAATTGATGCCTAATACAGTAATCAAAATGGCCAACCCCGAAAAAGTAGCCATATGTGGGTTCAATACCAGAAAGTCTTTCCCGTCTTTCAGCATACTTCCCCATGATGCGGTTGGCTGTGGAATTCCCAGCCCCAAAAAACTGAGCGCTGCTTCCGAGATAATCGCACCAGCCACACTCATTGTCCCGTATACAATCAACGGGGCAATGCTATTGGGTAACACATGCTGGAAAATAATTCGCCGATGTCGCGCGCCTAGGGATCGGGTTACTTCTATGAAGTCAGACTCCTTCACGCTCAGGACTTGGCCACGTACCAACCTGGCAAACCCTGGAATGTTCGCAACACCGATGGCAATAATGACGTTGATCAATCCTTGTCCAAGTACCGTCATCAATGTAATGGCAAGCAGGATGAACGGAAAGGCAAAAAGTCCGTCCATAAAACGCATGATGACAGAATCGATGAATCCACCGAAATAACCTGAAAGGACACCAAGCAGTGTTCCGAAAACAGCCCCAAATAAAACAGCCGAAACACCCACTATCAGTGAAATCCGTGATCCATATATCACCCGACTCAGAATATCCCTGCCATAATTGTCAGTCCCCAAAAGGTGTCCTTCTTCGCCAGCACCCAACAGTGACTTTGTGACATCCATCTTATTCGGGTGGAACGGCGCCAATAAAGGAGCAAAGATAGCTGTTAGTGTCAAAAGTAAAATAATGACCAGCCCGAACGCAGCCAATTTATTTTTAGTCAATTTTCTGAACAAAGACTGTTCTTTCTTACGGCGTTTTTCCAACATTTCATCCGTTAGTTCATTTGTCGTTACCTCAGCCATTATTGTGTCCCTCCCTTCCCTGATGAATAATCAACTTTAGGATTGACGACTTTATACAAGATATCGATAATGAGATTGACGACTACAAAAATCAAAGCAATAAATAGAACGGTATTCTGTACAACAACAAAATCACGTTTCTCAATGGCTTCAATAATCAACAATCCCATACCCGGCCAACTGAAAATCGTTTCAGTCAATACTGCTCCTCCAAGTAAAAGTGAAATTTGCAGACCAACGACCGTAAGTAACGGTGTCAATGCATTCTTGAATGCGTGCTTCCCGATTACAATAAACTCTCTGAGCCCTTTGGAACGAGCTGTTTTGATGTAATCCTGTGAAATAACTTCCAACATACTTGATCGAGTGATCCGTGCGAATGTCGCAGTCGGTATCGTCGCAAGTGTGATACTCGGGAGAATCAAGTGACTGATGAACGATCCAAACCCTTCATTGATCGGACCCATTCCCGTTGCAGGGAACCATCCCAAATCAACACTGAAAAACAGGACGAGCATCACCCCTAGCCAAAAGATCGGCATTGATACACCGATCAACGAGAGTCCCGTAATGGAATAATCAACAATGGAATTTTGCTTGGAAGCAGCAAGAATTCCCGCTGGCACGCCCACCATAAACGCAATCATCAACGCACTGACAGCTAAAATCAATGTATTCGGAAAACGTTCCAAAATCAAATTGACGATCGGTTGATGATAGGAAAGCGAATTACCGAAATCACCTTGCAACAGCCCTCCGATGTAGTCAATGAATTGTTTATAGAGCGGATCATTCAAACCTAATTGTTCGGTCAGTTTCTCAACCTCATCTACTCCTGCCTGTGGCCCGAGCATGACGGCAGCCGGATTACCAGGAATCATACGTGTAATCAAAAAAACAATGACTGCAACAATCAGCAAAGTGGGAATCATACTTAAGATTCTTCTGAAAATATAATTTGCCATTCTGTCCCTCCTTTATCACTTTTTTATAAAACACTGGTTTACTATGTGAATTAGAAAGAGTTTAGCATTTACCTCATGATTTGTAAATAGCCGAGTAGTCTCAAAATTTTCATTCCTTAACAATCAACGTTTTTCCACTATCATACAAAACCTGATAATATTAGTGTCAACGTTTCACTCAACAATCATCCATTTCATAAAAATATCAATAAAAAAATTAAAAGCATACAGAAAATTTTCATAAGGCTCTTTACATTTTATATAAGCATGTGATATCGTAATATAAATTCAATATTTGATGTATCGATTCATATAGTGAATTAATAAACCAAGGAGGAGACTTATGAAACAAAAGCGGTTATGTAAAGTTTTCACAATCTTTTCATTTTTTATGGC
Source organism: Virgibacillus sp. (assembly GCA_035301285.1). Lineage (GTDB taxonomy): Bacteria > Bacillota > Bacilli > Bacillales > Amphibacillaceae > DATGUN01. The sequence goes on along the minus strand of DATGUN010000025.1, from coordinate 13,194 downwards.
TATTTTTCTTTTAAGCGGATGTGCTGTTGACTCCGAACCCAATAATGACAATAGCACGGATTCATCCGGAGAAGCGGAAGATGGTGGCACCTTAAAGGTCGGGCTATCAGCTAATCCAAATACATTAGATCCGATTGCCTATACCGGCATTTATGAATCGCAAATCATGCGCTCAATCGGTGATACACTCCTTGTCTATAACGAGGACCAAAGTGACTTCACCCCCGCTCTTGCAACGGATTGGGATATATCAGAGGATATGAAATCCTATACATTTACACTACGGGATGACGTACAATTTCAACCTGGCGAATATCAAGATGGCCGCGAAATGACAGCAGAAGATGTTAAATACAGTCTGGAGCGTTCCGCAGAAGATTCTGCCATGAACCGCCTGACAGGTGTCGATCATGTAGAAGTCACTGACGATAACGAAGTGACCATTCATCTGGAAGAACCAAACGCAGCCCTGCTTGCGATGTTAACGGATCCCGGAAATATCATCATCCCGGAAGAAGAAGTAGAAGGATGGGGAGATGAATTCGGTGCCCACCTAGTCGGAACAGGGCCGTTCACGCTAGAAGACTGGAAAACCGATCAACAAGTCGATCTTAAAAAGAATGGTGATTATTGGGGAGACTCCCCACATCTCGACGGTGTGAGTTATAGAATCATTTCCGATCCGACTATGATGACGAACTCTGTCCGTTCGGGTGATATAGATATAGCAACGGATATCAAAGGCCAGAACAGGGAAATCATCGAAAAAGACGATGACCTAGAACTACTGACAACACCTGCTCTATCAACGACCTACTTAGATCTGAACAACGAAAAAGGTCCGACGTCTGATCCGAAAGTGCGTGAGGCCATCTATAAAGCGACAGATGTTGAAGAACTCGTTGAAGGAGCAAACCAATATGGGGGTGCAAGCGTGTCTTATTCCCCTATCCCGCAAGAATCTTGGGGATACAGTGATGAACTGGAAGAATACAAACCTGAATATGATCCGGAAGAAGCAAAGCAGATCCTCGAAGAAACCGATTATGCAGATGGTTTCGAAACGGAAATCTACGTCGGTGAATCGCGTGTCGAAACAGCAACCATCTTTCAAAATCAAATGAAAGAAAATCTGGATATCGATGTAGAGATCAAAACGGCTGAATGGGGAACACTCAGCGACACCGTGTCCAACGGTGAAGCGCCCATGAATATCGGGGGATGGACGTGGTATCCGGATCCTTACTTCTTCCTGAACCAAACATTCCATTCTGATCAGATCGGCTCCCTTGGAAATGGCAGAGGATATGATAATCCGGATGTCGACAAATTACTGGACAAGGCACAGGAAGATACCGTTGATCAAGATGAACGAAAAGAATTATATCAAGAAGCGAACAAACTCATCATGGAAGACTACACCAGGATAGAAATCGATAACCAAGAATCGACTGCTGCCATCACCCCAGAAGTGAATGGGTTCGATGTAGCGCCTGACATGAGCATCAACATCGTCGATCCGAATGGTACAAATGTCTGGTTGGACAACTGAATGGCAGATTAGAAGGATAACAAACCATACTAGCTGACTTGAAAAGTGGGGACTGCTCCCTGCTTTTCTTTCTATAACCAAGCGAAAAGAGGGAAAAACATGATAGAAACCACCATTAACGGCGCAAACATATATAACAGCAAAACAGGGCAATTCGAAAAAAAGAATCTTCTCTTAAGCGAAGGTAACATTCAACATATTTATACCGGATCGATAGATACAGAGAATCGCCAGGCAATCGACGGATCCGATACATATATAACCCCCGGGTTCATTGATACCTGTTCACAACTCGGTCTGAAAGAAAAAGGCATCAGCTGGCAAGGAAGCGATGATTATGAACCCCATTCCAAAAAAGGCTATGAATTGCTCGTTTCGGATGGCATCTATCCTTTTGATGAAGCATTTAATGATGCGGTCAAATCCGGCGTAACCACCGCCCATATCGTATCATCTCCTGAAAATGTCATCGGTGCTCAAACTGCGGTCATTCATACACATGGAAAAACAGTGGATGAAATGGTCATACACGAACAATTTGGTTATTCCTTTTCAATGGGGGACACTCCTAAAAACGCCTATTGGACACATCAAAAAGCACCCCTTACCCGGATGGGGATTGCCCATAAACTCAAAAATGCGCTTTCGGAATTGAATCAAGTAGAGGCACCCATGAACAAACCGATATTTATTCGTGCACACCGTTCTGATGATATCCAGACAGCACAACGGATCGTAAAAGATCATGATATGGAATTCATCCTTGTCCATGCGACTGAATATGGAATGGCACTCAACCCGACATTGCCACAACCAGACGCCATTATAGGCGGACCATGTTTCCGGGCAATTGATCGATACGACATTCGAAATCTGCATCCTTCTTTATATCGCACATTAGCTGATGTTCCCGTACCATTTACATTCGCAACCGATCACCCGACAAGTTCAATTTCGCATTTAGCGCTGGAAGGTTCCCTTGCACTGAAAGAAGGCGTATCTGAAAAAACCATCTTGAACGGACTGACCAAGCATGCCGCAGAGTTACTTCATATCGACCATCTGACAGGAAGTATTCAAGAAGGATTACAAGCCGACCTGGTGATGTGGAACGCACATCCCCTTGATTTAACCGCAAAACCGATCCGAACCTGGATCAAAGGGACGAATGTTTTTGAGGAGGCGAAAATATCATGATTAATATTTACAAAAACGCAACGATTTTGACGATGGATGCCAACAATACGGTCCTGGATGATGCGGATCTTTGGGTCGAAGATGGTAAAGTGATAGACATTTGCTCACATTCCACAGCACCGTTTGATGCCCATGTCCATTATTTAAATGGTAAGTATATTACACCCGGCTTGATCGATATCCACACACATGTCGGTATTTGGGGCGAAATCAATGAACAGATCAATGATGCCAATGAATACTCTGGACCATATACCCCGCTTATGTCGGCTATCGATGCCATTGATATCAATCACTTTTCATTTGAATTAGCTCGAAAAGGCGGTGTGACCACTGTGCAGACCGGTGCTGGCAGTGCAAACCCAATCGGCGGCGTCTGGACCATTTTAAAAACGGGTGGCAACTATTTGGAGGAAATGATACTCGTAGAAAAAAGCGGTCTGAAAGGCGCATTAGGTGAAAATCCAAAAAATACTTTCGGCCAGAATCAGCACAAAACACCCTATACAAGAATGGCTGTTGCAGATATCATACGTCATGGCTTTAAACGAGCCAGTGCACTCTCAGATACTGAATGGGAAGCAGCTGTAACAGACCGGACCGAGCTTGCACCATTTGTGGAAGTATTGGATGGATCGATGCCGCTTCATTTACACGCACATCGTGCGGACGATATTGCCACTGCCCTACGAATAGCCAAAGAGTTTGACCTGCCTTTGTCGATAGAACATTGTACAGAAGGACACCTAATGTTGGAAGCCATCAAAAAAAGCGGTGTGAGCGTCACATTAGGTCCGTATATGTTACCTTCATCAAAATATGAAACCCGTAACGCGACAGCCAGAAGTCCAAAAATGTACCACGATATGGGAATTCCGTTTGCCATCATGACAGATCATCCTTTCACGCCTATCAATTACCTGGTCATTTGTGCAACCGAAGCAGTCAAAAACGGGTTGGATGAAACGGAAGCTTTAAAAGCCATAACAAGTGAAGCAGCTAAACTGACAGGTATCGACGATCGTGTCGGCTCACTTGAAACGGGTAAGGATGCTGATTTTGTCATTTGGTCGCACCACCCGTTCGACAGACACTCTAATATACTACGTACCTATATTAATGGAGAAAAGTACTATGACCATAAACACCAAGCATGAAAAAAATACGATCGGATTAATTACGATAGGGCAGACTCCAAGACTTGATATGACCCCGGCAATCAGACATTACTGTCCGTCCGGAACGACAATCGTTGAAAAAGGTGGTCTTGATGGTAAAACAGAAACGGATATTCAAAAACTTGCTCCCGAAAAAAAGCAAACAACATTAGTATCCCGTCTCGAAAATGGGGAGAAAGCGATTATTTCAAAAGAAAAGATGCTCCCCATCATACAACAACAAGTCACGGCGCTGAACCACATGAAGGTAGACTTTATTTTACTAGCCTGCACAGGTAAATTTGATTCATTTAACAGCGATCGACCGGTTATTTATCCAGATTACTTATTGAACCATGTTGTGAAAGGACTTTTTCAACAGGGCAGAATCGGTGTCGTCATCCCGCTTCCAAGCCAATCACAAGATATCAAGGAAAAATGGAGTGAAGCCGGGTTTTTTGCTACCAGCCGGTTCAGTTCGCCATACGTCTTTGATGAGGAACATTTTAGTACCGCTATATCAGAATTGGATAAACTGCCTTTAAAAGCCATCATCTTGGATTGCATGGGATATACCGAGGAAATGAAGCAGAAAGCCCAAGCACATACATCAAAACCGGTCCTTTTATCAAGAAATATCGTTTTCAGTGTAATGGCATCACTATTTTAAAAAACACGTCGCTGATAACCTCGCAAATCCATTCATATGTCCGCACCATCAAAACGGGGTACAGAAATCGGTATGGTCTGTACCCCACCAAACGTTTCTCTTTCACGATCGATATCGTATCATTGTTTCCCCTTTACAAAATAGTCTTTTTTAAAAATTGATATATCGAATTTCACAACGTCCTGCCGACATCATACCGTGTTCAAAGGTATCCTACCGATTAATGGGTTATGAAATTTCCTTTTGATACGAATCATAACTCTTCCACACCGAATAGCCCAGCTTTTTATAAAAATCAACGAGGTCTGTCCAGTCAATGACAATGTTCGTGATACCCCGTTCACGTAATGTTGCGATGCCAGCTTTCACAATCGCCAGCCCAAGACCCTGACCCCGTTCAGCGGAATCGATTCCAAGCGGTCCAATACCACCCATTTCTTCCGCAAACAGCGGTGCCCAGTATACATTTTGAGCAATGATAGGGGAATCTGCATCATTGACCCGACAAAATCCGATGATTTTATCCGCTCTTTTCATGACAACGAATTCACGCCCTGTTCCACCTGCTTGAAAATATGTTTTTGCCTCGTATTCCCAGCGGCCGGGAAAACATCGATGCATGAATGTCAACAATGTTTCATGCTCATCTGCAGCAAGCCATTCAAAATGCACACCGCTAATACTTGGCTTCTTCACCTCATCCATGTCATAAGAACAAATGAGGTCATGATATGTTTTTTGTTTATCATATCCTTTTGAAGTAAACCATTGAGCCGCTTTTTCATACTTTAACGGCACACCCGGAAAATAATGATATGTATCGCGCCCGAGTAGTATTTGTTGCATCCCTTTACCTCTCAACGATGCCTCAGCATGCTCAAGAAGATATGTGCCAACCCCCTGTCCCTGTGAACGGGTATCCACAACCAACGCCTGGATCCAACCTGTTTTATCGGGCATATGGTCAACGGAATCATCCTGAAAACACTTTGAAACGACAAAACCGATCACATTTCCGCTGTCGTCAAGTGCAATTTTCGAACCATCCCATAAAATATTGACATCCTCAAAACTATTTTGTATGAATAATTCCTTCCTCATTGGAAAATCTTCGCCCATTTCTCGGTTCCAAAGCGCAACAAGGGCATCCAGATATTCTTTATTCCATGCTGTCATTTCCAACACGCATTCTCCTCTATCACTCGATATATCAACCATATCTAACATTCCGAAAAAAACGCCCATCCTGAAATCACATTTCTACACGCAGCGAATGTTCCATAAACGATGCGACATCGAAAAAATGGAAAGTCTTCCCCTCATCATCAACACACCTTCCCTTAAAAAAACACCGATTATATTGCCATATACCATTACCCTTTGACTGATCCGCTCATAGCGCCAGACATAAAATATCTCTGGAAAAATACAAATACGATAATAATCGGGATCATAGATAAAATCGAACCTGCCGCAATCAATCTCCAATCAGATGCAAACGTACCCGTCAACATATTGACTCCCAGCGGTAGTGTGTACATACTCTGATCGCTTGTAATGATCAGCGGCCATAAAAAGTCATCCCAAGCTAGAACAAATGCGAAAATCGCTAATGTAGCGATGGAAGGTTTAACGAGCGGCATCAAAATCCGCAGCCAAATCTGAAAACTATTGGCTCCATCCATTCGAGCAGACTCATCCATTTCATAAGGAATCTTCATGAATGCCTGCCGCATGAGAAAGATACCGAATGCCGTTGTGATATGAGGCAAAAACAAGCCGGCATACGTGTTTTGCAGGCCGAGATTGACGGCCAATATATAGATTGGGACCATCAACAATTGAAACGGAAGCATATACGTACATAATACCAAAACGAATATGACATTCCGTCCTTTGAACTTCATCCGTGCCAATGGATATGCCGCCAATGAGCAAAGCAGGACGTTCAATATCACAGTGATCGTTGTGACGATTGTACTGTTGAGAAGGTACGTCCAAAACGGAAAAGCAGAAAAAACTTTAACGAAGTTCATGAATGTCAAATGTTCGGGAATCAATTTAGGCGGATACGCAAAGATATTTTCCCCTCCGGATTTAAGAGCCGTTGACAAAAGCCATAAGAAAGGTCCAATCATGATGATCGCCACAAATACCAATAATGCATAAATACCAAGTTTTTTAAAGGCTTTTTTTTGCATTGTACAGCACCTCCTATTCAGTATTGTCCCCACCAAGGAATCTCATGTTCAATGCCGCAAATACCAAGGTAATCAAAAACAATATAACGCCGGCGGCACTTGCATACCCCATGTTCAATTGATCGAATGCTTCCCTGTAAATATAGAAAACCAATGTTTCCGAACTATGTAATGGTCCGCCATCGGTCATCACATAGATTTCCTCGAACACCTTCAAGGCATTTATGGATGACATCACAGCAACCAAGAAAACATAGGGTTTCAACTGTGGAATGGTTACAAAAAGTGTTTGTTTCCACCAGTTCGCCCCGTCTATTCTCGATGCTTCATACAAATCGTGTGAGATGGACTGTAGTCCCCCCAAATAAATGATCATATAGACAGGCAAGCTCTTCCAGATTGTAACAACGATAACCGCAAATAATGCCGTCGATGTTGTTGTCAGCCATTTTACAGGTTCATCGGTAAAGCCCATCTGTTCAAGCATATAGTTCAACAGACCATTTTCTTTATACACCCATTCCCATGTGATGCCGACAACCACAATCGATGTAACGAAAGGGATATAATAAATCGACCTGAAGGCGTTGACCCCTTTTACATTTTGATTCACCAGAATGGCCAAAAATATAGGAATGATAACAAGTGCTGGAACGACCGTCACCAAATAGATAAGCGAATGGAATATAGTCTTCCAGAAAAGTTCATCATGGAATAATTCGACGTAATTATCTACACCGACAAATTCGGGGTCAGAGAGCATATTGTAGTCCATGAAACTAAGCCATATCGCCCGTATCATCGGATAGAAAATGAATACCCCCAGAATGATACAGCCTGGCAATAGAAATAAATAAGGCGTCAGCATCCTTCTCTTTTTCATATGAAACCCTCCAATCTCAAAAAATAACCCCGATTCTAAAGGTTTCTCTTAGGCAAGAGGAAGAGGACGAAACGCACTCAATCCTCTTCCTTTGTGAAAATAATATTCCGTTAAATTGTTTTTGGAGATGATTTCCCAAACATCTTTCACCAGCCATAACGCTTATTCGGCAAGCAGTTCGTTCCATTCTTCCTCCGCACCGTCAAGCGCTTCTTGTGGTGACACCTCGCCACGCATGGATTTTTCAAGCCAGTCATGCATGGAATCGACCAATCGCTTCCTGTTGTGCAATGGAGGTTCCATGACAATGGCGTCTCCACTTTTCACCGTCTCTGCGTTTTCAACACGTGCTTCGTCCATCGGATCAGAGGATGATTCTGTGAAATAGTCATCTTCCAGAGCTTCCTCTGCCGAAGGAATGACTGGTGCTTCTTTACCCCAAGCAAGCTGATTTTCCGGATTGGATATAAAGAGTGCAAAGTCGACGGCTGCATCCTTGTGTTCCGTTTGTTCCGGAATGACGAAATTATGCACGCCTAAAGAAACATCGCCGGATTTGCCTTCAAGTGGTTTGGAAACCTTTGATGCATCATAGATATCCGGTGAGTTTGCATCATATTGCCTCAAGAAAACAGGACCAGGGAAAATGGATACTTCACCTGATGAATACCTGTCGATACCTTGTTGTTGGGAATTATCACGGGATAATGCTTCGTCTGGGATCAACCCATCCTGATACATATCTGTGAAGTATTCGAACATCTCCAGCCCTTCTTCAGTATTGAAAGCCGCTTCTGTCCCCTCTTCATTTGTCAGATCAGCGCCGAACTGTTGCATGTAAATGATGGTCTTGGACTCATCCAAAGCAGGATAAAAGCCATACTTCCCCGTTTCCTCATTGATGATTTCCGAATGCTCTTTCGCCTCTTCATATGTTTCCGGGGCTTCTTCCGGATCCAATCCCGCTTCTTCATAAATATCACCATTGTAAACGGTCAATTCCGAAGATACCGTATACGGAATGCCGAATGTTTCCCCATTGTACTTGTTGGCATCCCAAGCAGCATCGACATAACGATCTTTCTCCTCGTCAGATACTTCATCCTCTAGATCTAATAGTGCATCCTCACCTGCAAGTTGATAAGAAAACTGGGGATTCAGGTTCACCACGTCCGGAGCTTCACCGGAGCTCACCGCTGCGACCAACTTTTCCTCGATGTCACCAGCAGGCACATCAAGCAATTTCACTTCAACATCCGGATTCTCTTCTTCAAAATCATCGATGACTCCTTCAAAAAAATCAGAGTAATCACTCAGCGATAACGTCCAAAATTCAATTGTTTCCTTTCCATCGCCATCAGCGTTTTTGTCTGAACCGGAGCAAGCTGAAACAACAACGAGCATTGCCAGTAGCATCAAGGGAATATAAACATACTTTTTCATGACTTCTCCTCCTTTAAAAATTATCTTTACGCTAAAAAAGTGATTAATCCATCAGACGCATTTTTTCCGCTGATATGACACCCCCTTTTTATTTTTTATTGCATATTGATGTTTCATTCCATGCCAGGAAGTGTTACAGGGAGCTTGCCTTTTGGTTCCACTTTTCCGAACAAGATATCCACAGCCGCTCTCATTGCTGCCGTTGATGGTTCATAAGCAGCAATGAACACAGGCACCTCCGGAAAACTTGAAAAGTCGTACGGTCCCCTGAGTGCAATCACAATCAATGGTTTTCCGCTTTCCTCCAACCTCTTTATAAGCTGAACCTGTTGTTGAAACGTGAACGCGTTATCCGTGCCGATAATCACCATGTCGCTATGATCGGCAGCATCACAAATAGCTGTGATATCACTTTGATCAGGTGTTGGACGGATAGTCCATCCTTTTACATTCATGTGGTGGTCTTTAATCACAGCCGATAAATCCATTTCCTGATGTTGTTCTTCCTCGATGTCGGAATGAACTTCGGTTCGGACCGTAATCGCCAAAACAATGTCATCTGGAGTTACCTTTACCGGAAGCATGTCATTCCCTTTCAAGACTGTCACACCACGTTCATAATACTGACGTGCCAAGGCTCTATGATCCTCGCCACCAACAAATGTCGGAACACTTACCTGTTCATGGGGATGTTGATCCGACAGGTACTTTTTCTTCAGGTTCAAGATACGATCAACAGCCCGGTCAAGTTGCTTTTCTGTAATCTCTCCCGTATGGACAGCATTCTCCATTCTTTTGATCGCCTGTTTCTGTAACTGCCGTGTGTGGGAAACCAGGAGGATGTCTGCCCCTGCCTTGAATGCTTCGATGACCCCCTCAACCGTGCCCATAGAATCCTGTATCGCATTCATTTCCAGGGAGTCCGTTATGACAACACCTTGATACCCCATCTCGTCACGCAATAGATGTGTTGTCACATTTTTTGATAAAGATGACGGGACACTTTTATCATCAAGATTCGAAAAGTGAATGTGACTGGTCATGACTGCATCCACTCCCGATTCCAATACTTTGGAAAACGGATACAATTCTACTTTTTTCAACCGTTCCATCGGATGTTTAACCAGAGGGAGTGCCTTATGCGAGTCGACTGATGTATCGCCATGGCCCGGGAAGTGCTTTACACATGTCATGACACCCTTATCACGATGCCCCTTTATGAAAGCCCTTCCATATTCGGCAACATCTTCAGCATGAGCCCCGAAAGAGCGTACACCAATCACAGGGTTATACGGATTATTGTTGACATCCAGTACAGGTGCCAGGTTCACATTCACGCCGAGTGCATCCAATTCTTTGGCCGTCGCATGACTGACGTCTGTCACCGCCTCAACATCCCCGGTAGCACCAAGCAGCATACTTCCCGGGAATGCCGTGACACCCTTTTTCAGTCTCCGTACAATGCCATTTTCCTGATCGATGGATATGATCAACGGCACCTTATGTCCAGCCTGTTCCGCTGCTCTTTGTAAATCTGCATTCATTTTCTTTACTTGTCCCGGTGATTCTATATTTCTCGGAAACAAGCAGATGGAACCGACTTTTTCCTCTTCAATCATACTCAAAACACCACTTGTAACTTCTGTACCTTCAAAACCAAACATGAACAGCTGTCCGATTTTTTCTTTCTGTGACATGTTATGTCGTGTTTGCAACAAATCCCTCCGTTATAAAAATATAAATTAAAATATTCCGAATTATTTACAGTCGGTCGTCTTTTCTTTTAAATATTCCTTAATTAATTCACAGTGTAATGAATAATATTTCTCTTGTCAACGTTTTCATTGAAATTTAATTTCACACTTATTCATATTGAAATCAATAGAAACGCACACAATGGATCTGGACGATTATAATACATACATATGCCTATTTATGATTTCAATTACGAGTGACCTCATATCTACCATAACAACTCCGGTTTCTATTCCCCGTGCGACATTGGTCATGAGCGCATTTTATAGAAAAATGGCCACCCTAAAAAGGGCAGCCTTTCTTTCATAAAAATCTTATGCTGGTTTCCCTATCAATCACCCGGTGTTATAAAATCACTTGGATCACTCTCATGATGCAGACGATCGACGGATGTTACCCCGTAAGAATAATCGGTCCCCTCAACAGCATCATCTACAAACGACTGTCTGTCATCCCCGTCATTGCGTACTGTTTCAATCATATGATTCGGGTCGTCCAAATCGACATCGCTATCATCTTCAAACCTGTAAATCACATAATAGGCAGATTCATCATCTGCGTCCTCCCATTCGACTTCGTTTCCTTCATCGGTTGACTTCACAGATAATAGATCCGGTTTTTCCGGTGCCTCTCCTCCGAGCCAAGACATCGTCGGAACAAGTGCTGGATTCTTGAACAAATCATTTTTCAATCGGTCTGTGATCCCTAGCGGATTGTCTACCAGATCTTGGTGACTGAAAAAGACGCTTCCATCGATGTTCAAACTGGTATTATAAGCAAGCTGATCAGGAACTTCCTCGGGATCGTCCCATTCTCCTCCAGAACCAATCTGGTATGCCGCATGTCCCGTATACAAATGAACATCTTTATCCGCGACTAAGTCAGACCACCAATCCGCTAATTTTTCGTAAGCTGCGGGAGGATTTTCAAAATACCAATAGATTTGTGGATTGATATAATCGATCCATTCATGTTCCACCCACTTTTTGGTATCCGCATAAAGATCGTCATAACTTTCCAGTCCGTTCGTATCCGAGCCTTCTGGATCTGTGGATGCATTCCGCCAAATCCCGAACGGGCTGATACCCAATTTGACATGGCTATCTATATCTTTGATTCCTTCCGATAATTCCTCGACAAATACATCAACGTTATGTCGCCGCCAGTCTTCTTTGTCGTCAAACTGATCCGCCCCATATTCCTGATACGTCTCCTCATCATCGAATGTCTCCCCTTCGACGGGATATGGATAGAAATAGTCATCCATATGGATTGCATCGACATCATAGTTTTCCACGACTTCAAGGAAACTATCGATAATGTATTCGCGTGCATCGGGGTTACCTGGATCATAGTAGAGTTGTCCACCGTATTCGATGACCCACTCCGGATGTTCACGTGCGGGATGACCTTCTACAAGATCACCTGTATCCGTCGTGTCATTGGCTACACGATACGGGTTCATCCAAGCATGAAATTCCATATTCCGTGCATGTGCTTCCTCAACAGCAAATGAAACAGGATCATATCCAGGATCTTTTCCTTGCTCACCAGTCAGGTATTTGGACCAAGGCGCATAGTCCGACGGAAAAAAAGCGTCGGCCGCGGGTTTGATCTGGACGATTGTTGCATTCATTCCTGCTTCCTTATCGGCATCAAGGGCATTTTTCAGTTCATCTTTTTGCTCATCGGCGGATAAGCCTTGCTCCGATGGCCAATCAATGTTATCAACTGATGCGATCCATGATGAACGGAAGAGTTGTTTTTGCGAAGAAACAGCATCGTCTCCCTGTATGTTGACCATTAAGGACACAGCAGCCATTTGCAATTTCTCATACCCTTCATCTGAAATGAGATCCATATTATTTTTCTGCTTAGTCAGTTCCCTGAAATGATCCAAATGTTTAACAACCTTTTCTGTATGCTGTTGCTGTTCAAAATGACGGACAGATTTCAGATGGGTCTGCAAGTGTCTGACAACTTCCTCATCTTCAATAGCTCCGGTCTCCTCCAATTCTGTTACGATATCACGGATATCATCTACTTCTTCGATATCATCCTTTCGTTCACTCGGGGAAAACTGGCTTTCTTGTGTAGCGTCATCAATCGCTTTTTGTTTGGCATCATCTGTTTGCTCCGCACCCACATAACCTAACGGGAAAACAAGTAACCCCACGAGCATGGCATATGTTATAAAGCGCTTCCATATAAAACGTTTTCCTGACATCAAGAATCGTTCCCCTTTCCTAATTAGATTTTCTGGCCCATCCTATCTATTAAACCCGAACTCGACATTTCCGAAGAAGAAATCACCCCCTACGATGTAAATGCCTTCA
>DATGUN010000024.1:0-100208 GCA_035301285.1 Virgibacillus sp. | reverse complement strand
AAGGCCCCGTAGTGTAGCGGTTTACCACGCCTCCCTGTCACGGAGGAGATCGCCGGTTCAAATCCGGTCGGGGTCGTAAATATGCGGGTGTAGTTTAGTGGTAAAACTACAGCCTTCCAAGCTGTTGTCGGGAGTTCGATTCTCCTCACCCGCTTTCCATTTTAATACGGGCCTGTAGCTCAGTTGGTTAGAGCGCACCCCTGATAAGGGTGAGGTCGGTGATTCGAGTTCACTCAGGCCCATTAGCAATATAAAATATAATAAAGGCCCCTTGGTCAAGTGGTTAAGACATCGCCCTTTCACGGCGGTATCACGGGTTCGAATCCCGTAGGGGTCATTTTACAACATGGAGGATTACCCAAGTCCGGCTGAAGGGATCGGTCTTGAAAACCGACAGACGCTTAACGGCGTGCGGGGGTTCGAATCCCTCATCCTCCTTATACTATTTATTATCGCGGGGTGGAGCAGTTGGCAGCTCGTCGGGCTCATAACCCGGAGGTCGTAGGTTCAAGTCCTACCCCCGCAATTATCATATTGATACTGCATTTTTGATATTAATATGATATAATGAAAATTGAGGCCCCGTAGTGTAGCGGTTTACCACGCCTGCCTGTCACGCAGGAGATCGCCGGTTCAAATCCGGTCGGGGTCGTTTATGGCGCAGTAGCTCAGTTGGTAGAGCAACGGATTGAAGCTCCGTGTGTCGGCAGTTCAACTCTGTCCTGCGCCACTGATTTTCAATAAATGAAACGCGGAGGGATAGCGAAGTGGCCAAACGCAACGGACTGTAAATCCGTCCTCTTTCGAGTTCGAAGGTTCAAATCCTTCTCCCTCCACTTATATTTTTATTGGGCTGTAGCCAAGCGGTAAGGCATCGGGTTTTGATCCCGTGTATCCTAGGTTCGAATCCTAGCAGCCCAGCCATTTTCATCAGAAATCAATACATACATAAACTTACAATCCCCACAAGATAATCTTCAGTACATACTCGCAATTTACATGACATCCTTAATTGAACATTTCAAACAGGTTTACATAACAAAATAATCTTGAGTTTTCAACATAGTAGACGTTCAAATGAGGTTTAGCGTGTTTAGGGGCATGAAAGCCTTAAACGATACAAATATGACCTAAGTTGATGATGTTTGGAGCAAGGTCGAAAGTAGGAAACTTCCAGCCTTGTTTATTTGCATTTTCAGCTGTTTTTTAACATAATGGATACAGTCATTTGTTATATATGATAAAATGATGGTGTAAGTTAAGTGGGACGGTTTAATCTAAACGCTTTACGTATTTTTATGAACAGACTGATGTCACGTATTTAAAATGAATATAGTATACGTATAAATGAAATTAAAATGGACTTGGTAACCATATTTTAAATAATAATAATTAAGACATACCAATTGGGTAAATCACAATGAAAATGAATGGATATGCAAGGTGTTAGCTAATTTTGATTAAAGGATGGGCTAATTATGGAAACATCACGGATTCCCGGTTTTTATAATATGGATGTTGCCGATAGAAGAAAAATACTGACTGAAATGGAATTGTTTACGGACGAAGAAACAGAGTTTTTGTATTCTAAAGAGGCGTTGGAAGTAGCTACAGCAGATAATATGATTGAAAATGTGATAGGAACATATCCGCTACCCCTTGGGCTTGGTCTGAATTTTATAGTGAATGGCAAGGAATATGCTGTTCCTATGGCGATAGAAGAGCCCTCTGTCGTAGCATCCGCCAGTTATATCGCCAAAATTGTAAGAAGTGCGGGCGGATTTGAAGCTGACGCGACGGATCGTGTCATGATTGGCCAAATCCAGGTTGTTGGTTGTCCTGATATAAATGAAGCTAAACGAACGCTTCTGAATGAAAAAGAAGCAATCATAAAGGATGCGAATGATGCATATCCGAGCCTTGTTGCCAGAGGTGGTGGAGCAGAGGATATCGATGTTCGGATCTTGAATGAAGATACGGATTCCCGATTCAGCAAAATGCTTGTATTGCATCTCTATGTCAACACATGTGATGCAATGGGAGCGAATATCATCAATACCATGGTTGAATCATTGGCTCCGAAAATAGAGGATTTAACGAAAGGGAAAGTATACTTGCGCATTTTGTCTAATCTGCCCGATCGTTGTCTCGCTCGGTCACGTTGTGTCATTCCTTGTAAATTATTGGAAAGCGATGGGTATTCTGGTGAGGAAGTCAGAGATGGAGTCATACAAGCCTATCAATTTGCTGCATCAGACCCATACAGAGCAGTCACACATAATAAAGGGATCATGAACGGAATTGACCCGATAGTGATTGCTACCGGGAATGACTGGCGTGCAGTAGAAGCGGGAGCACATGCATATGCAGCGCGTGACGGGCATTACGGTTCAATGACAACTTGGTCGAAAGATGACGAAGGGAATCTTGTAGGTGAATTGGAGCTACCGATGTCTGTTGGTACGGTAGGAGGCTCGATACGTGTCCATCCCATTTCAAGAATATCGCATAAAATACTCGGTGTAGATTCTGCACGGGAACTAGCACAAATTATCGTTTCCGTTGGGCTGGCACAAAATTTGGGTGCCTTAAAAGCGCTCGTGACTGATGGTATCCAACGTGGCCATATGGCATTGCATTCTCGTTCTGTTGCCATTGCTGCAGGTGCCACAGGTGACATGATTAATGTGATCAGTCAAAAACTGATTGAACATAAAGATATCCGTATTGGAAAAGCTAAAGAATTGGTGGAAGAATATACAAAATGAGTGCAGAAAAAGCAACAACTTCAGAACAAATAGCTACAGGTGTAGCTCATAGTAAACTTATCCTTATAGGAGAACATGCTGTTGTCCATGGTCAACCGGCCATTGCGATCCCCTTCCCGTTGGTTGGTGTTGAAGCGGAGGTGGATTACGTACCGGGTGCGATTAAAATAGACAGCACTTTTTATCATGGGCCGATTGACTCTGCCCCCAGTGCGTTGAAGGGTATTGTCATGTGTATCAAAGAAACGCTAAGCACATTGGATATGCCTTCTAAGGACCTATTGATCAAGATCAAGTCATCTATCCCGCCGGGGAAAGGACTTGGTTCCAGTGCATCAGTCGCCATTGCTGTTATCCGCTCATTGTTTTCCTATTCGGAGCAGGCGTATACAGAGAATGATATCCTGAGCTTGGCTAATGTTTCCGAAACATATGCGCACGGGGCTCCTAGTGGAATCGATCCATTGACGATTACTTCAGGTTCGCCAGTGTGGTATACAAAGTCTGAAGGGCCTTGTTTCATTAAGCCACATACTGACTTTTATTTCATTGTAGCGGATTCAGGACGTACAGCAGATACACGCTCAGCGATAGAATCAGTCGCCAAGTTATTAAAAGCGGCGCCGAAGAAAATACAATCTAAAATTGAACGTATCGGAAAGTTGACGCATCAAGCGAAATCAGCACTTGAGAAAACAGGGAAGCAACTGCTTGGTACACTGTTGAATGAAGCGCAAAAGGAATTGGAAGCCCTGGGAGTAAGTGATGCGGGCCTGAACAGGTTGATCTATATGGCACGCCAGGAGGGCGCTTTAGGCGCTAAATTGACAGGTGGTGGAAACGGTGGTTGTATTATCGCGTTGGCACGTGATGAAGTCCATTCAAGATATTTAGCCGAAAAACTGTTGAAATTCGGAGCACAGGCTGTGTGGCCATTTAAATTGCAAAAATCCGATGACATGAATGACGATGGATTTGACAGATAAAGGAGCAACACTATCATGAAGGCAACAGCGAAAGCCCATACGAATATTGCCTTAATCAAATATTGGGGAAAACGTGATGATACGCTAAAACTTCCGATGAACAATAGTTTATCATTGACACTGGACGCACTTCATACAACGACCACAGTGGAATTCAATCCGGAATTGGAACATGATATATTTTATTTAAACGACGAAAAAATCCAAGGCATCAGCTATCAGCGTGTCAGCAGCTTTTTGGATCTTGTCAGAGAATATGGTGACCAAAAGGAACATGCGCTTGTTAAATCAATCAATGAAGTACCAACAGCTGCTGGTTTCGCTTCATCGGCATCCGGATTTGCAGCATTGGCCGGTGCTGCAACCAAAGCGATGGGACTGGATATAAATGATCAAAATCTTTCTCGATTGACACGACAAGGATCGGGTTCAGCCTGTCGCTCTATTTATGGTGGCTTTGTCGAGTGGCAAAAAGGAAACCAGACAGATGGCTCCGATTCGTTTGCGGTTCAATTGGAAGAAGAATCCTATTGGGATATCCGTGTTGCGGCAGTCGTTCTCTTTGATGAAGAGAAAACTGTTTCAAGCAGTGAAGGGATGAAGCGTACAGTGGATACATCTGTTTTTTACGATGGATGGGTTGACAGTATTCCTGCTGATTTACAAACCATCAAAGAAGGTATCCATGAAAAGGATTTTGAAAAAGTAGGATCTGTTGCTGAGGCCAATTGTTTGAGAATGCACGGTACGACATTCGGGGCAAAACCTCCGTTCACGTATTGGTCAAACGCAACATTCACTGTCATGGAGACTGTTCAACGGATGCGTGAAGAAGGGATACCCATGTATTTCACCATTGATGCCGGCCCAAACGTAAAAGTGCTTTATCTTCCAGAGCATGAATCGGTTATACAGGAAAAACTTCATTCGATACCAGGCGTTAAGAACCTCGTTTTAAGTCGTTTAGGACGAGGGATTACGTATAGTTAGGGGATGAATGACATGACTGAGACATCATTAACTATCAAAACACCTGGTAAGCTCATGATTGCTGGAGAATTTGCAGTACTTGTTCCAAAACAACGCATTGTTGTCATGGCTGTTAACCGTTTTGTTTATACAACCATCGAAGAAAGTACGGAAAACACGCTTTCATTGGAAAATTTCAAATTACAGTATTTAAAATGGGATCATACCGAAAATGGTGTATTTGTCCACTCTGAAAATAAACAAAAAGATTATGTGGAAAACGCGATGACAATAGCAATGACGTATTTAAAAGAAAATGGCGTGTCAGTGAAGCCATGTCATTTAAGCGTTCACAGCGAGCTTGATGATATTTCAGGTGTCAAATATGGACTTGGTTCAAGTGCTGCAGTCGTGACTTCGGTGATCACCGCTATTTTGAACATGTTTTTACATACTGAACCTTCAAAGACATTGATTTTTAAATTGGCATCGATGACACATGTGAAAACCCAAGGGAATGGATCGGGAGCAGACATTGCGGCTTCCACCTATGGGGGTGTGCTCGCCTATACGTCGTTTCAAGCTGAATGGCTGAGTGATGCGATGAATGTTGCTGAATCAATTACGGAGCTCGTCAATAAAGATTGGATCTACTGGAGCGTTGAACCGATACAATTGCCAGATGCGTTGCAATTGTCTATTGGTTGGACAGGGAAACCAGCGTCAACATCTCATTTGGTCCGTGATATATTGAGCCTTCAAGCTTCCGATTCGTGTAAGTTCGAGGCGTTTTTGGAAAATAGTGATCGGGCTGTCAATATGTTTTTACACGGTGTTAAAACAAATAACATATCAGAATTGATTGCTGGTGTGAAAAAGAATCGACAGGCGTTGATGGAGGTAGGCGACCAGGCGATAGAGACACCGCTTTTACGTACATTGTGCGATCTTGCCGAGCAATATGGCGGAGCGGGAAAGCCCTCCGGAGCAGGTGGCGGTGATTGTGGCATTGCCTTTCTTCCACCAGGAGCAAATATAGAAGGGCTGAACCGTTTATGGGTGCAAAACGGCATTAAACCACTGTCGTTAAATACATCAGCAGCGGGTTCAACCGTCTCATGCCGATAACCAAACAAAGTGATTACTAGACTGGGTATACGTTGGGTTCGATCCATGATACCTTGAAAGATGTTATCTTTTGAACGATAGCATCTTTTTTTATGTATGATTTGAAATATGGAACACCTTGGTTTTAATCGTGGGATGAAGTGGCTTACTTTACCTTTGTCTCCTGGTTGACTCATGATACGTACTTATTCAACCTCCATTTATTCATAAAATATATGCTCATAGTTGAAGCGATTTTGTATTTTCCGCTACAATATGATAAAGGAGGTTTTAAAGATGAATAAACATATTTCGATTATCGGTGTACCGATGGACCTTGGTCAAAGCAGGCGAGGTGTCGACATGGGACCGAGTGCTATAAGATATGCAGGTGGGATTGAAAGATTGGAAGCGATTGATAAGGTTGTGACCGATTTAGGGGATATTCGCGTTGAACGTCCGGATACGTATGATGATGAAGGTGAATTGAAGCATCTTCATCAAGTAAAAGAGGCCAATGAAAAATTGGCTGAAATGGTGGATGCGGAAATACATAAACAACAATTTCCTCTGGTACTAGGGGGCGACCATAGTATAGCTATCGGAAGTCTCGCAGGTATCAGCAATCATTATGATAATCTAGGTGTCATTTGGTATGACGCCCATGGTGATTTAAATACACATCTGACATCTCCGTCAGGCAATATCCATGGGATGCCTCTAGCAGTCAACTTGGGGATGGGTGATGAGCGTTTGACATCGATTTCAGGCAGTCACCCGAAAGTGAAGCCAGAAAATGTTGTCATTATCGGTGCGAGGGATTTGGATCCCGGAGAGAAAGATCTTATCCGTGATAAAGGAATGAAAGTATATACAATGCATGAAATTGATCAAATGGGGATGCCTAAAGTGATGGCTGAGACAATCCAGTATTTAAAAGAGCGGACTGATGGGGTACATTTAAGCTTGGATTTAGATGGTTTGGATCCTGAGGAAGCCCCTGGAGTCGGGACACCCGTCATTGGAGGATTGACATACCGGGAAAGTCATCTAGCTATGGAGATGCTTTATGATTCTAAATTGATTACATCGGCTGAATTTGTAGAAGTCAATCCAATACTGGATGACAAAAACAAAACAGCTACGGTTGCAGTAGGATTGATGGGATCATTGTTTGGTGAGAAGTTGAAATAGATATATAAATCAGGTGGAACTTTTTCGTGTGATGAACAACTCGCATGGGGTTCCATCTTTTTTGTTTTACCAATTGATGGTCATTCAACGTGAGATGCTATGTGAATAAATTAATATATATAACAGGCACTCTACCTATGTCACGTTCTCCATAAAATATACAAAATGCCAAAAAAAGATAAGCGTTCACGTGACTTTTTGACCATAAACACTTATCTGTTTCCTATATCTTTATATTGGTTAGGTTTCTCAGGTGTCTCTTTCAAACGATGGTATTCGTTCAATAGTCTGTCCAAGCGTATACTTGCATGGATAACCTCGTCGGATGACAGCCCATGTTTTTCGGCTAAAGAAACCATTTCTTCTCGACACCGTTCTATTTTGTGTAATGTTAAGGATATGTTCAAGAAAAGCACCCCTCACTTGTACTTATATAGTAAAATACTCCTGTTTGCATTTCAATTGTTATGTCCTCTTTTCATGAAAAGGACTTTTTGACTAAATACATCATCGGTTTCTTGTTTCGCGACCATCATATATTACAATTGTCTCGTATATGTGATAGGATATCTCGCTTACATGAACACTATTAACCACGAAAGGGATCAAAAGTGGTCAGCTATCATTGCAATTAACGGGCGATGGATATAAAATTTCATATAATATAGATTTTTATACCGTTTGAAATAGAGGGGTGACGTCATAACAGCCCTTTTTCACTTTTTGAAACCTTTTGCACTCCTGAATCGTAATTGAAATATACCGCATACCTGCGGAGGTAATGATATGGATATAATGGTAAGAGAAAAGATAATAGAAGTCAAAAAGGGAAACCAAGCTGCATTTGGTGATATCGTTGCTCATTTTCAACAACGTATCTATCAGCATTGTTTTCGGATGTTGAGAAACCGGCATGATGCCGAAGATATTGCCCAAGAGGCTTTCATCAGGGCTTATATCAATATAGATAGATATGATGAAAAGCGAAAATTTACAACGTGGCTTTATCGCATTGCAACGAATTTGGCAATTGATCGTATCCGGAAGCGGAAGCCGGATTATTATCTTGATGCTGAAATAAAAGGTGCCAAGGGGTTGAATTTGTATTCAAATCTGGCCGTAGATGACATATTGCCGGAAGAAAAAGTCATCCAGCTTGAACAGGAAACATATATACATACGGCAATTGCAGAGCTTCCACGTAAATATCGTTTGACGATCATGTTGTTTTATATTGATGGGTTTGTCTTGAAAGATATCAGTCAAATATTGGATATTCCGATTGGAACAGTCAAAACGCACTTGCATAGGGGACGGGAAGCATTGCGTAAAAAGATTCAACGTGGTAAAGGAGTGTGATGGAGGTTGAATTGCAAACCGGATGCCATTAAGTTAATGCATACCTATTTGGATGGTGATTTGACGCAAGAGCAAGAATCACAATTACTCAGCCACTTAACAAGTTGTAAAAGCTGTCAAAAACATTTTCATGAATTGAAAAGGACCATTCAAGATATCCAATACATAGAACATATTGATGTTCCCGATGATTTTACAACAAACGTCATGAATCAGCTTCCAGAAGAAAAAAGACGAACGAAATATATGTATTGGACCAAGAAGCATCCTGTCATGATAAGTGCCGCCGTTCTTTTTGTCTTTTTGTTCAGCGGTGTTTTTTCGCTGTGGAACCAAGATGGAAAGTTGGTTGTTTCAAAACAGGATGACCTGATTATCGAGGGAGACACTGTTATCGTGCCAAAAGATGTCACGGTTGATGGTGATTTGGTTGTCAAAAACGGGAAATTGAGAATCGAAGGAACGGTAGACGGGAACGTAACACTTGTCAAAAGTACGTTAATCACAGAAGAAACGGATTTGGATGGCATTACGGCAACAAGTAGTGTCAGCGGGGAAATGAAGCAGGTTAATCAGGCCTTTGACTGGATTTGGTTCAATATCAAACAGACAGCCAAGGGGATTTTCACCTTACAGCTGGCTATAAACGAAACCATTTCCTTTGAGTCAGATTTCATTGACTAATCAATGGCTTTCCGTCATGTTTCCATCCGTTTTGTGGTATAATAAAATTGGTCATTCAAGATATATTATGAGTATAGAAGATCATTCTCGTGTGGATTTCTTGAATAGAAAAAACGGATGAAAAGGATGTGTGCACATGCTTGACGGGGGAATCAATGTATTAAACCTATTACGAATCGGCGCAGATATAGCTCTCGTCTGGTATGTATTGTATAAATTAATCATGCTTATCAGAGGCACGAAAGCCATTCAATTATTAAAGGGAATTGTTGTCGTGCTCGTTGTTTGGCTATTAAGCAGTGTGTTTGAGCTGCAGACAATCCAATATTTTACAAACCAGGCTATCAGGTGGGGGTTTCTGGTGATCGTTATTTTGTTCCAGCCGGAATTGAGAAGGGCTTTGGAACAATTGGGACGTGGAAATATTTTTGCCAGAGGCACCAGGTCTGAAGAAGAAATCTTGGAACAGATGATCAACGCCATTGTCGATTCATGTGATTATATGGCAAAGCGACGCATTGGTGCGCTGATTACGATTGAACGTGATACAGGGATCGGTGATTACGCCGAAACGGGGATTGCGATAAATGGTAAGCTGACCCATCAGTTATTGACAAATATTTTCACGCCGAACACACCATTGCACGATGGGGCGGTTATCATTAAAGGAGAAGAAATTGAAGCCGCCGCTTGTTATTTACCGCTCTCGGAAAGTCCGTTCATTTCCAAGGAACTCGGCACGAGGCATAGAGCGGCGATGGGAATCAGTGAAGTGACGGATGCCATTACCATCGTTGTTTCTGAGGAGACAGGTGGCATATCGAGTACGAAAAATGGTGAAATGAGAAGATCGATGGATTTGGATGCGTTGAAAGAGTACTTAATGCAGAATTTATCACAAGGCATGAGAACAACTGAGCCAAAACCTCGGAAAAGAGGGGGGAAACGGAATGGATAATTGGTTTAGAAGTAAATGGTTTGTCCGTGGTGTTTCTCTTGCATTTGCGGTTCTGTTCTTTGTGTTTGTGAATGTGGAAGTCAATGATTCACAATCGGAGTTACGTTTTTTCGGTGGCTCGGAAGATTCGGAAACCGTTACAGATGTAGATGTGGACATTGAGATTGATTCCGATAATTATGTAGTCCGTGGTGTCCCTGAAACGGTTGATATGACATTGACGGGGTCCAAAAGTGTAATCACTCAAACGATACAGCTGGAAAAATATAAAGCGTTCGTTGATCTGAGGGGTCTTGAAGAAGGCGATCATACAGTTGAAATGGAATATACAAATATACCGTCAGAACTGGAAGTGTTTTTTGAACCGAAAAACGTAGATGTAACCATTGAGGAACGTTCTTCGAAAGAATTTCCGGTAACGGTTGAATTTTCAAATACAGACGACCTTCCAGCGGGCTTCGAGTTGGGTGAGGCTGAAGTGAATCCTGATACAGTAACTGTGACAAGTTCAAAAAGTGTCATTGAACAGATTGGTCATATTAAAGCATATGTCGATGTTGATGGTTTAACGGAATCCGTGGACAATCGGGAAGTGCCTGTCATTGTCTATGACAATCAGGGAAATGAGTTGCGTGTCACTAAAGATCCGGAAAATGTTGTTGTTTCAGTTGATGTGCATAATCCAAGCAAGAAGGTTCCTCTGGATATATCGACATCAGGAGAGTTGCCCGATGGATATTCGCTGGTTTCATCCGAAGCTGATATCGAAGAGGTTGAAATTTTTGGTACAAGCGATGTGCTTGATGGCATCGATTCGATCTCCACAGAAGATATACCGTTAGATGATATGAAAGAGTCCGGCACAGTTGAGGCATCGTTAAATCTGCCAGATGGTGTAACGGTTGAAAATGAAGACCCGATAGAAGTAACATTTGAAATTGAACAAACGAAAACGGTTGATGATATTCCGATTGATATTGAAAACTCGTCAGACGGACAAGATATATCATTTGTCGATCCGGAAGAAGGCGAAATGGATGTCAAGGTGGTTGGTGATTCAAATGACATTGAAGAGTTGACAAAAGAGGATATAAAAATGGCGGTTGATGTATCTGAACTTGACCCCGGCGAACATGATGTAGATGTATCGCTGAAAGGTCCCGATGGTGTGGATATAACCGGTGAGAAATCCCAGGTGACAGTGGATGTTGAAGAAGAAGAGACTGCAGAAGCTGAAGCCGAAGCAGAATCAGAAGTTGGAACAGAAGAAAATTCAGAAACAGAAACAGAATCAGAACCAGAACCGGAAGCAGATTAATTCACTGAATGAACTACTTTATAGGTTTTTAGGGGAGGGTACGACATGGTAAAGTATTTTGGCACAGATGGTGTAAGAGGTGTCGCAAATAAAGATCTGACACCGGAGCTCGCGTTTAGACTTGGTCGACTTGGAGGATATGTATTAACGCGAAATGCCCAAAAGCCAAAAGTCCTTATCGGCAGGGATACACGTATTTCGGGTCAAATGTTGGAAGGCGCCTTGGTCGCCGGATTGTTATCGAATGGTACGGAAGTGATGCGCTTGGGTGTCATATCCACACCGGGTGTCGCTTATTTGACAAAAGCGGTTAATGCCCAGGCTGGTATTATGATTTCCGCCTCACATAATCCGGTAGAAGATAACGGCATTAAATTTTTTGGTTCCGATGGTTTCAAACTGTCGGACGAACAAGAAAATGAAATCGAGGAATTGCTTGCTGCCGAGGACACATTGCCACGCCCTACAGGTGCAGATGTAGGGATTGTCAATGATTACTTTGAAGGCGGACAAAAGTATCTATCGTTTTTAAAAGATACTATTGATAATGATTTTGATGGTCTGAAAATTGCTGTTGACTGTGCACATGGAGCAACATCTGCTTTAGCCAGACATTTATTGGCCGATCTGGAAGCTGATATCCTCACCATGGGCTCTTCGCCAAATGGATTGAATATCAATGATGGGGTCGGGTCGACACATCCAGAAACATTGCAAGCTTTTGTTGTTGAAAATAAGGCTGATATAGGACTTGCATTTGACGGAGATGGTGACAGGCTGATTGCCGTGGATGAAAATGGAGACATTATCGATGGGGATCAGATTCTCTATGTATGTGGTAAGTATATGAACGAGAAAGGGTTCTTGAATAAGAATACAGTTGTATCGACAGTCATGAGCAATATAGGGTTTTATAAAGCTCTTGAAGAACATGGTATGACAAGTGATAAAACATCCGTAGGTGATCGTTATGTCATGGAAGAAATGCGTAACGGGGGATATAATCTCGGAGGCGAACAATCAGGCCATATCATTTTTCTCGATTATAGTACTACCGGGGACGGGTTGCTCTCGGCTCTACAACTTATCAACATCATGAAAGACACGAATAAACCGCTATCTGAATTGGCAGGGGAAATGACGTTATATCCTCAAGTATTGAAAAATGTGAAAGTGATCGATAAATATCGTGCCATGAATAATCCGCGTATACAAGAGGAAATCGATGAAGTGGAAGCCGAAATGGACGGAAATGGACGCGTTCTTGTTCGACCTTCTGGTACAGAACCACTTGTCAGGGTCATGGTCGAAGCGGCTACAAAAGAAAAATGCGAGCAATACGCCGACCAAGTAGCTGCCGTTATTACGGATGTATTAGGAATGGAAGACTGAGAAAGGGAGCTACTCTTATATGATGGGTAGCTCTTTATGTTAATATTGAAGTTTTGGGGGGAGTGGCCTTGAATACGATACTGGTAGTGGATGATGATCCACATATCCGCGAATTGTTGCAATTTTATCTGCACCGGGAGAGTTACCGTGTTTTGGAGGCGGCTGATGGCGAGGAAGCACTGAAAGTCTTGGAAAAAGAAGACATACATCTTGCCATCGTTGATATTATGATGCCAAACATGGATGGGTATCAACTTTGTGAAGAAATTCGCTCGGTATATGATATACCCGTCCTCATGTTGACAGCCAAAGGGGAAATCAATGATAAGGAAAAAGCATATCAATCAGGCACAGATGATTATGTTGTTAAACCCTTTGAACCCAAGGAAGTATTATTCCGGATCCAAGCATTGTTACGCAGGTTTCAATTAATCAATACTGAAAAGATTCATATAGGGAACACAGTTGTGAATAGGATAAGTTATGAAGTGGAATGCAATGGAAAGACTGTTATCCTCCCGCTGAAAGAGTTTGAGTTGCTTGCCCAATTGGCAAGTTATCCAGATCGTATTTTCTCCAGGGAGCAATTGATTTCACTTGTATGGGGTGGAAGTTACACAGGGAAGGAGCGTACAGTGGATGTACATATCAAGAGACTTCGCGAGCGCTTCCGTGATGAAAAATACGGTTTTACCATTCAAACAGCACGTGGATTGGGATATAAACTCGTAGTCAAAAATAGACCTTGACCATTCCGGTGCTTCCATAACGATCCACAACGAGATGTATCGTCGATATCGGGGGATTCCAATCATGCGCACATTATATGTAAGAATCATTGTCATTACAATGATCATCGTTGTTGCCGGAGCACTTTTAGCTTTTGTTGCATCAAACGTCTACTATCAGTATTATTTAAAGTCTGAAAATGACGAAAAGGTGACCGAGATTGCCAAAAAAACGGCAGACGTTTTTGAGGAACATCGCGATCAGTCCATTCAATCGTATTTATCGGATATGGCAGAATTCGGGCACCAATATTATTTGATTGCACCGGACGGGACAGAAACATCTTATGGGGGTTCTTTTCGTACTGAACATATTGATGAAACGGATGTCCAAAAGGTCTTGGACGGGGAGATATATCATGGTATCCGGAATTTCCCTTGGAAGCTTTTCATTACCGGCTTTTACGACAATGAATTGGTGAACACGATCGGGGTTCCCGTTCACGTCGATGATGATGTATATGCTTTGTTTGTGCGGCAAGACACAAGCAAACAATTTGGTGAAATGCGGGTATTCTTGGCGGTGCTTTTGATATTGACGTTGCTGATTTGCTTTTTATTTGTTGTCACAAGTACCCGTTTTATCGTTAAACCCATCAAGTCGCTTACAACAGCAACACGAAAAATTGCCAATGGGAATTATCATATTAAACTTCGGACGAATCGACGTGATGAATTTGGCAGGCTGGCACACGATTTTCAAAAAATGAGCGATAACCTAGCATTGAACGAGGAAAAAAGACAGGAGTTTGTTTCAAATGTATCGCATGAAATCCAGTCCCCTTTAACATCTATACAGGGTTTTTCACAGGCTTTAAGGGAAGATAACCTGACAAAAGAGGAGCGGGAACATTATTTATCGATCATTGAAAAGGAAAGTGTGAGACTTTCCTCACTCAGTAAACAGTTACTCACATTATCATTTCTCGATAATGATAAAAATCAGGATAAGCGTATAAAATTCAATGTAAAAAACCAGTTGAAAGAGGTTATTTCAACAACTGAATGGCAATGGCGCAACAAAGATCTGACAGTGGAGATGGATCTCGAAGATGCCTATATTGTCGGTGATTCAAAATTGCTCCAGCAAGTGTGGATGAATTTAATGACGAATGCTATACGTTATACTGATCAAGGTGGTACGATTGAAGTTCGTCTGAAAAAGCACAACCATGAAATCGAAGTTTGTGTTGCCGATACTGGGATCGGCATTGATGAGCAACATATCGCGCAATTGTTTGAGCGGTTTTATAAAGTGGATAAAGCTCGGACACGGACTGATAAAAGTACCGGACTGGGCCTTTCCATCGTGAAACGGATTGTCGCATTACATGATGGGACTGTAACCGTTGAAAGTACGTTGGGCAAAGGATCTACGTTTTGTGTCACGCTACCGTTGGATTGATATATGATTATGTGGAATGATGATCAAGGTGAATCCAAGTTCAATTCTTGAACATCATTGTGGAGAGTGACGTGACAAATTATATGAGGGGGAATATGATGATACAATTTCCAAAACCGACAGTAGAACAATTTTTTCGTACGTATGCCATTACTGATTTTGCAGTCAGCAAAGATGAGGGGCGGCTTATTTTCAGTTCTAACTTAAATGGGAAGATGAATCTTTGGGCTATGGATTTGCCGGGCACTTATCCTTATCTATTTGCCCATAGCGAAGAAACGTGCAGTTTTATTAAAATTGATGATGAGAAACGTTATGTCCTTGCAGGGTTTGACCGTGATGGGGATGAGAATCATCAAATTTATGCTTTGTCTTATGACGGAGGATTGCCACAGGAACTTATTACAGGTCAGAAAGATGAAAAATACTTTTATGCTGAATTGAGTGAAGATGGTGAGCGGCTTTATTATTTGACGTCTAAAGATAATCCGTCTTTCATGGATACGCGTGTACGTGATTTAACAGATGGGACGGATAAATTGATCCATAAAGGTGTTATCTCACCGACCTATTTGGCGGCTATTTCGAAAGATGAAAACGCATTTGTATTCATGCAAATGTTCGCGAATACGTATATATCAGGTTTTGTCAAAGTAGGCGATGAATCGTATCCGCTCGTACCTGATCCCGAAAAAATCCACACGGTAACTGACGCTGTTATGATCGATGATGTTGTTTACTTTGTGACGAATTATGAGAGTGAGTACAGTTACGTTGCGATGTTCGATTTACATACCAAAACATTTTCCGAAGTTTTACAAATAGAGGATGAAACGATAACCTCACTGACATATCATAAACGGGATCATAAGTTTTATGTGACAACCGAAAAAGGCGTCGGTGATGCATTGTACCGTTACGATGTGAAAGAAGATATGATAGATGTCATTGACACACCTTCTGATGTCATTGATAAAATCCATGTTGCCGAATCTGGTGCGGTCTATATGTTGGCAACCAGTGGAACAACACCGATGAATATTTTTTATTCAGAAGGGAATGCCAATTGGAAGCAGTTGACGAACAATAATGTATTAGGCGTTTCCAAAGATGATATGGTCGAGCCGGATGTCGTATCATATCAATCATATGATGGAATGAATATAGAGGCGTTATTATTTAAAGCATTGCCGGAAAATGATAATGGACATACGATCTTCTGGCCGCACGGCGGACCACAGGCAGCGGAACGGAAGACATATCGCTCGATGTTCCAAGCTTTTCTTAATCGCGGATATACTATATTTGCACCAAACTTCCGTGGCTCGACAGGGTATGGTTCGACGTTTGTCACCTTGGTCGAACAGGATTGGGGCGAGGGGCCTAGACTGGATTGTGTCCACGGGATTGAATGGCTATTTGATAACAATATAACAGATCGGGATAAATTGTTTCTGGTTGGCGGCAGTTATGGTGGGTATATGTCACTTCTTTTACATGGCCGTCATGCCGAATATTTTAAGGCCGTAGTAGATATTTTCGGGCCATCTGATCTATTCTCATTTGTTGAATCCGTACCCGATCATTGGAAGCCGATCATGGAACGGTGGGTTGGCGATCCAGTACGTGATAAAGAGCGCTTCATCAAAGATTCCCCAGTCACTTATCTTGATGGCATGGTCAAACCGATGCTTGTCATCCAAGGGGCAAAAGATCCGCGTGTCGTCAAAAAAGAATCGGATCAAATCGTTCATAAATTGGAGGAAGCGGGACGTGACGTCGAATATTATGTCATGAATGATGAAGGTCACGGATTTTCGAAAAAAGAAAATGAAATTAAGGTTTACACCATGATGCTTGATTTTTTAGCGAAACATCAAGGGTAATTGATAGCTGGTTTAGTGTAACTGGCGATTGATATGACGCAATCGTAGAGTCGCATGAGTAGATTCTGTCATCGTAAAACACCCACTTAAATGGCTCGCGATAACCCAAGGATTGTGAGTGGGATAACAACCAGTAATGGCTCGTGTTCGTGCAACTGAAATTCAGTAGGGAGAAGCGTGTCCCTCTTTGAAAAACGTATTGCTTTATAAGGCAGGTGTTTCCGTCTTCCGGCGACACACCTGCTTTTTAAAAGAGCAGATCCTGACGTCAATCGGATTTGTATCAAGATAAGGAGCATCGGCATCGGTTATTTAGGTACAAAATAAATTTGTATCAAGATAAAGAGCTAGAGAGTCGATTAATTAGGTACAAATCAAATTTGTATCAAAATAAAGAGCATCGGCATCGGTTAATTAGGTACAAGATAAATTTGTATCAAGATAAAGAGCTTGGGAGTCGATTAATTAGGTACAAATCAAATTTGTAACAAAACAATGAGCTTGGGAGTCGATTAATTAGGTACAAATCACATTCATGATAGTGAGCTTCAGATTGATAGAAACTAAACATTGTGTAAAAGATGTTTTTCATGTAGACTTGTCCATGAGTTTTCCCCTTTATGTTGGATTTGGATAGGTGACTGCCATACCAACCATTATAAAGGCTTTTTTTATAGAATGAACTGACAATAGGATACTGTATTTTATGTCATAAGAGTAAATTATATGAGACATTAGTGAAAACCTAGTTTAGTATGACATATCAAGTAGTGTTAAATGAGAAGGAACGTGATAGTTTGCGACAACGAGATATTTTCATGGCATTTTTTCGGGCTGGTATGCTGGGATACGGTGGTGGATTATCTGCCATTCCATTGATGCATAAGGAAGTTGTAGTAACATATAGATGGATGGATGATGATGAGTTTTCCGATATCCTTGCACTTGCAAATACCTTGCCAGGTCCCATCAATACAAAATTGTCCGGATATATCGGGTACCGGCTGGCTGGGATGAAAGGACTGCTGAATGCGCTTATAGCAACTGTTATACCGACGGCGTTACTGATGATTCTTCTGCTTACGACGCTCAATGCATATAAAGATAAACCGTGGGTACAAGGTATGTCAAAAGGTGTCCTGCCCATTGCGGGTGTCATGATCGGTGTTTTGGCTTGGGATTTTGTGAAAAAATCCAAAACGTCACTTGGTTGGCTATCTACTATTCTTTTTATAGGAGGCAGTGTTGTGTTTATGGAGGTGCTCGGAATTCATCCTGCTATTTTGATAGTTGGATTGATTGCAGCTGCACTTCTCATAAAGCCTAAAGAGGAGCGGAAGCAGGTGAGTGATCGATGATATACCTGAAAATATTCTGGTCCAATTTTATAGCGAATCTGCTCGGTTATGGTGGCGGTCCGGCTACGATACCACTACTCGAAAAAGAAGTCGTTGATACCTATGGTTGGTTTACAACTCATGAATATAGTGAAATGGTCGCACTTGGAAATGGTTTGCCTGGACCAATTGCTACAAAGTTAGCAGCATTCATCGGATTCGATCAAGGAGGTATTTTAGGTGCCGGCATTGGTTTGTTTGCATCTGTAGCCCCTTCGCTCATCATGTTGATTGCACTTCTTAGCATTTTGCTGAAATACAAGGAATCTCCACGCGTCAAACGACTGACTAAAGTCGTCCGTCCGGTTATTGCTGTGTTATTAGGGGTCATGACATATGAGTTCTTTTTTGATTCCTATGAAGGTGTTGGCTGGGTTCACACTTCCATCATCGGGATCGTTGGACTCATTTGTTTGGAGAAACTCAAAATCAGCCCTGTTTACGTCGTCATCGGGGCGTTATTATATGGTGCGGCTTTTCTAGGATAATATGACGTATTGGAAGGAATGAAACACATGCGTAAATTCATACTATTCACATGTTTGTCGCTTTTGTTTTTAAGTGGTTGCGGGGATAAATATAAAAATGCGGAAGCACGCGGTATGGAAGCGATCAAAGACTTTGCAAATGAATATGAGCATGGTGATGTGCTCAGTGATGCTGATGAGGCGGAACAGGTCATGACGGATATTGATGACAAACTCGGTGATTATCTCACAGACAAATTTGCGATTGAATTAGAAAATAAAATCCGCTCCAGTATGCGTAATGACAAGGATTTTGAAAGTGACCCGGAGACATTTTCCTTTTTCTTGATCAATGAAGGTGATGGCTTTCAGTTTTCCGAATTCAATGTTAATAGCTTATCCAGTTGGAAGTCTCAAGATGATGATGTATGGGGAGCTGTCATTTATATTACCGAACATGACGATAATCCCGGATGGGATAAAGAATATTCAAAGCATAATAATGTTATCATGAAGAAAGAAAGTTGGTGGGATTGGAAAGTTGATGGCACGGAATGAAAGAGTAATGCTATCAATGTGATCGAATATTCGCTAATAAAGGGAAAAGGTTGAAACGGATGGGGTAGCTAAGCGTTACTCCATTATTTTTGTTGACTTATATACCCTATAGGGGTATGGTGTAATTAGAAACGAAAAGGAAGTGAATGTGATGGATGAATTTTTACATGACCAACCCATCGTTCCAAGGACGGATGATGAAAAGCAGTCTGTAGTGAATCGGTTGAAACGGATAGAAGGCCAAGTACGTGGTATTCAAAAGATGGTTGACGAAGATCGTTATTGTGCAGATATTCTCATGCAGATCAGTGCCATTAATGCGGCATTGAAAAAAGTAGGGTTTTCTGTGGCAGAAAGACATGCCAAGCATTGTGTCGCAAGTGCAGTGGAATCCGGTGAAGGTGATGCGGCGATCGATGAATTGCTTGAAGTCATCAAGCATTTTTCCAGGTAAGGAGGGAGGAAATGAGCGAACCAAAAAATATGACGGTAGGCATAACGGGTATGACCTGTGCCGCTTGTTCGAACCGGGTTGAAAAGGTATTGAATAAAATGGATGGCGTTCATGCACACGTGAATTTGACGACTGAAAAAGCACGTATCGAGTATGATCCTGTCAGTGCTTCAGTCGATGATATTACCCATAAGGTCGAAAAGTTAGGATATGGTATTCAATTCGAAACGTCTGAATTGGATATCACGGGTATGACCTGTGCCGCTTGTTCATCCCGTATCGAAAAAGTATTGAATAAGCAGGAAGGTGTTAAACATGCTACGGTGAACCTGGCAACCGAAAGTGCTGTCATTGAATATAACCCAGGTTTGATACAGGAGTCCGATGTTATCGGGAAAATCCAGAAACTTGGTTATGATGCGACTGAGAAAGCGGGAAAAGAGGAAAAGCAGTCACAGAAAGAAAAACAACTTCAGCATATGAAATGGAAGTTGATTATTTCCGCAATACTAGCTGCTCCGCTATTGTTGACGATGCTCGTTCATCTGTTCGGGGTTAAACTACCTGGAATATTCATGAACCCATGGTTTCAATTCGTTCTTGCAACACCTGTCCAATTTGTCATTGGCTGGCAGTTTTACGTCGGCGCTTATAAAAATCTGCGAAACGGCAGTGCCAATATGGATGTACTTGTTGCCCTAGGTACAAGTGCCGCTTATTTTTACAGTTTGTATGAAGCATTAAAAACAATCGGTAATCAGGGCTATATGCCCCATCTCTATTTCGAAACGAGTGCCATATTGATTACATTGATTTTATTCGGGAAGTATTTGGAGACAACTGCCAAAAGTAAAACAACCGTCGCCATTTCTGAATTACTGAACATGCAAGCCAAGCAAGCACGTGTGATCAGAAACGATGAAGAAGTGATGATTCCGGTTGAACACGTGGCGGTTGGAGAACGAATGATTGTTAAACCAGGTGAAAAAATCCCTGTTGATGGCGATGTCATCAAAGGTAGAACGTCTGTAGACGAATCAATGCTTACCGGTGAATCGATTCCGGTTGAAAAAGATGTGCATTCGAGTGTTGTGGGTTCTACGATGAATCAAAACGGAACAATTGAAATGGAAGCGACAAAAGTCGGAAAAGATACGGCACTTGCGTCGATTGTCAAAGCAGTCGAGGACGCGCAGGGATCGAAAGCACCGATACAACGGCTGGCTGATATCATCTCTGGCTATTTTGTCCCGATTGTAGTCGGTATAGCAGTTGTGACGTTCATTATATGGATAGGGTTTGTCCAACCAGGAGATTTTGAAAATGCTTTGGTAGCTGCTATTGCTGTTCTCGTCATTGCATGTCCGTGCGCATTGGGACTCGCCACTCCGACATCCATTATGGTTGGTACGGGGAAAGCCGCCGAGAGTGGTATACTTTTTAAAGGCGGCGAACATTTGGAACGCACACATCAAATCAATACGATTGTTTTTGATAAAACAGGAACAATAACTAAAGGAATGCCGGAAGTAACTGACTTTGTAGGAGACGAAAAAGTGCTGCAACTCGCGGCCAGCGCGGAAAAGGGATCCGAGCATCCACTGGCTGAAGCGATTGTCACATACGCATCAGACCAAAACGTTACACTCATTGATGTAGATGACTTTGCAGCAATACCCGGTCACGGTATCCATGCAGTTGTAGACGGCGATCACGTATACGTGGGAACACGAAAGTTGATGGCGGATAATCATATTGATATCCAACAAGCGGAAGAAACGCTCTCATTATATGAAAAAAGCGGAAAAACGGCCATGATTATTTCGGTAAATGGTGTATACATGGGGGTTATCGCTGTTGCTGATACAATTAAGGAGACCGCACCTGAGGCAATCCGTTTACTGAAAGAACAGGGACTCGACGTTGTCATGTTGACTGGCGATAATGAGCGTACAGCAAATGCCATTGCGGAACAAGTCGGTATCGATCAAGTGATTGCACAAGTTTTACCGGAGGAAAAAGCGTCAAGGGTAGAAGATATTCAATCACAGGATAAACAAGTGGCCATGGTAGGCGATGGCGTAAACGATGCGCCAGCACTGGCAACAGCTGACATCGGAATTGCCATTGGAACTGGGACAGAGGTTGCAATAGAAGCGGCTGATGTCACCATTCTTGGCGGAGAACTGTTGCTCATCCCAAAAGCAATCAAATGGAGCGGTGCTACGATTCGAAACATCAGGCAAAACTTGTTTTGGGCATTTGCCTATAACAGTGCCGGCATCCCGATTGCAGCCATTGGATTACTTGCGCCATGGGTGGCTGGAGCTGCGATGGCGTTTAGTTCAGTAAGCGTTGTGACAAACTCTCTTCGTTTGAAGCGCGTGAAGATATAAGGGTCAATTCCTTGAAAGGAGGGTAGAAAACATGCAAAAACAAACACTTGATGTGCAAGGAATGTCGTGTGGACATTGTAAATCTGCTGTTGAAGGCGCATTGAAAGATCTTGGTGGCATCTCGGATGTACATGTCGATCTGGACTCGGGCAAAGTGGATGTAATGTTTGATGATCAATCCGTCACAGTGGATGAAATGCGCGATGCAGTAGAAGAACAAGGATATGATGTCGTATAAATACAATGGCTGATTCTGTCCGTATCGGATTGGAATCAGCCATTTTGATTTCTCATCTGTTTAAAAATACGGTATAGGGGTATATTAAAGGATAGATATATGACTGAATGGAGGAAACAAAGATGCAT
Source organism: Virgibacillus sp. (assembly GCA_035301285.1). GTDB lineage: Bacteria > Bacillota > Bacilli > Bacillales > Amphibacillaceae > DATGUN01. The sequence continues at coordinate 77,756 of DATGUN010000024.1, read as the reverse complement.
GAACATGGCGGTGACAATCATAAAAAACAAAATAAAGATGATCAGAACGTGACATCACACGAACATCATCACAATCATGAAAATCACAGCAATCATTCTCAGCACAACCATGATGATCATCAAAGCCATGGTGATCATTCCCATCATGGCCACCATGATCACGGTGATATGGTGACCGATTTCAAGAAACGTTTTTATATTTCGTTGATCATCACGATACCCGTACTGATATTATCTCCTATGCTTCAGGATTTGGTTGGTCTTGATTTTCAAGTACCTTTTCAATCCTATATATTATTTTTACTTAGTACGTTTGTATTTTTCTATGGTGGTTGGCCATTCATCACCGGTGGTTTGGATGAATTGAAAGAAAAGAATCCAGGCATGATGACACTGATTGGTTTGGCCATACTTGTTGCCTATGTATACAGTTCCCTCACCGTTTTCGGAGTTGAGGGGCAAGACTTTTTCTGGGAATTGGCGACCCTGATTGATATCATGCTGTTGGGACACTGGATAGAAATGCGTTCAGTCATGGGTGCGTCGAATGCACTTGAAGAACTGGTAAAGTTGATGCCTGAAGAAGCTCACAAGATTGATGAAGATGGCCATGTAGAGAGCGTCCAGGTGTCGGCGCTAAAGCATGAAGACCATGTACTTGTTAAACCAGGTGAAAAAGTACCTGTAGACGGTATCATTTTGGAAGGACAGTCGGCAATCGATGAATCAATGCTTACAGGTGAATCCATTCCTGTTGAAAAAAACACCGGTGATGAAGTCATTGGTGGTTCGGTCAATAGTGAAGGCTCGCTTACGATACAGGTTGAGAAAACTGGTGATGATTCCTATCTTTCTCAAGTTGTTGAGTTGGTGAAAGAAGCACAGGAATCCAATTCGAAAACACAGGATATTACGAATCGTGCGGCCAAATGGCTATTTTATATTGCTCTTCTATCCGGATTTTTGACTTTATTTATCTGGTTGATTCTGGGCAATACTTTTGATGTTGCACTGGAGCGGATGGTTACCGTTATGGTTATTACATGTCCACATGCACTTGGATTGGCAGCCCCACTCGTTATAGCAGTCTCGACATCGATATCAGCACGGCATGGATTGTTGATACGTAATCGTGCCAATTTTGAGCGGGGACGAAATCTGAATGCAATCGTCTTTGATAAAACAGGAACCCTGACAGAGGGTGAATTCGGTGTAACGGACATTGTGCCAATGGATGATCATGATGAGATGGATGTGTTAAATTGGGCTGCCAGTCTGGAACAGCATTCCGAGCACCCTATCGCTTCAGGCATTGTGAACATGGCGCATGAAAAAGAAATGACGCTTAAACAAATAACGGATTTTGAATCACTTACCGGTAAGGGCATTCAAGGGAAAGTGGATGGACATAAAGTGAATGTCATCAGTCCGGGTGCCGTTTCCGATTATCAAAAAAACTATGACGAAGCTCAATTCCAGAATATGTCTGAAGAAGGTAAAACAGTTGTATTTGTTATGTTGGATGATGTTCTGATTGGAATGATAGCTCTGGCGGATATTGTCAGGGATACTGCAAAGAAAGCCGTCGCGGATTTAAAGCAAAAGAACATACACTCTGTCATGTTGACGGGGGATAATCAAAAAGTGGCCGATTGGGTCGCGGAACAAATAGGGATTGATGAAGTTTATGCGGAAGTGTTACCCAACGAAAAAGCCGACAAGGTTAAAGAACTAAAAGAACAGGGCTGGAAGGTTGCCATGACGGGTGATGGGATAAACGATGCTCCTGCGCTCGCAACAGCCGACCTAGGTATTGCAATCGGTGCTGGAACGGATGTTGCCATGGAAACAGCTGATGTGGTCCTTGTGAAAAGTAATCCTGAAGATGTTGTTGCGTTATTGGACTTATCCAAAAAAACGTATCGGAAAATGATTCAAAACTTATGGTGGGCAGCGGGATATAATATTCTGGCCATTCCACTTGCCGCTGGAGCTCTTGCACCGATTGGAATTGTTTTAAGCCCTGCAGTAGGTGCTGTATTGATGAGTTTGAGTACAATCATTGTGGCAATCAATGCGAAGTTGTTGAAAGCGTGAGTGCTTAACATAAAAATCGTTATACTAAGGGCCATCTGCCTTAAGAGGATATGAATGATCTTCTTAAGGCTTTTTGTTCAGGATCATTGATAAATCCAATTGTTACCGTGAGGAATAATGAAGGGTCTTCTGCGGCGGTTAAACAAATTAGTGTAATGAGATGTCTATATGTTAACAATATGTTACAATAAATAGATACCTAGATGACAAGTTTCAAGTCCGGATTTTATACTAAAAAGAGGAAGAACACGGGGGAACATACAGTGGATTTCAATCAGTCATTCAATAAAGAGCAAATCGAAAAAGCCAAAAAGATCATGAAGCGTATCGGTTATGTCGTACTCTTCATTTTATTGGTCATTCTTTTGGTGTTATTTTCCTTCCAGTACTTAACAGAATACGTATGGATGGGGTCACTTGGCTTTTCCGGTGTGTTTACGACCGTTCTATGGAGTAAAGTTATTCTCGCGGTCATCGGATTTTTGTTATTTGCCATCATCACTTTTGCAACGGCGTATTGGATCCGACGTTCTTATTTGAGTCATTTCGCACCCGTTCAATTACCTAAAATGATACTGAACAAGAAGCAGATGATGTGGGTTATGGTGGGTATCTCCGTTCTCATCGGTCTGTTCGGAAGCAGCATTGTCCAGGGGTTGGGCTGGGAGAGGATGCTCAAGTTCATCCATCATGCCAATTTTGATATATCTGATCCTTATTTTAACTTGGATGTATCTTTTTATATATTCATTTTGCCTTTCATGAAATTGATCATCAACATATTATTGGGTGCGGCTATCTTATTTTTCTTGATAGAGGCTGGTGCCTATTCCGTTTTTAATATGTGGCGGATGAACCGTTCTGCACAGTTACATATGGGTGTGACATTGGGGATCATCGGGCTTTTGTTAGCTGCACTGCATGTTTTGGCGCCATTTGATACGTTACTCACAAACAGGGTCAGTGCGTTCCAGGAAAGTGTCGTGTATGGGCTAAGTTACACAGATAAGGTCATCAACATTCCGAAGTCATATATTTTGGCGGGTGTGGCTGTCCTGGGATCGATTTGGATGATCATTTCACTTGTTCGCGGACGATTGAAAGCAATGGCGATTCCGGCAATCGTGTATGTCGGTCTGCTCATCGTTGGTCAAGGGGCTTCCATCATTGTGCAAAACTTTGTGGTATCACCGAACGAATTTTCAAAAGAGGAACCCTATCTGGAACATAACCTTGAGTTTACGAAAGAAGCGTATAAGCTATCCGAAATCGATGAGAAGGATCATCCCGGTAATGATTCGTCATTTGATAAGGATATGGTTGAGCGAAATCAAGAGACGATTGATAACATCCGCGTCAATGATTCACGCCCGTTGCTTGAAGTGTATAATCAGAAGCAAACGTTCCGGACGTATTATGACTTTAAAGATGTGGATATAGACCGTTACCAAATCGATGACAAATATGAACAGGTATTCATAGGGACACGGGAGTTGAGCATGGATGATTTGCCGGACCAGGCACAAACGTGGGTGAACCGCTATTTGCGGTATACGCATGGATATGGGGTAACGATGAGCCATGTCAATGATGTGACGTCACAAGGACAACCTGAGTACATGTTGAATAATATACCTCCGGAAGGCAAACTTGATGTATCCAGACCACAGGTGTACTTTGGGGAGGAGGATTACCCGAACGTGATCGTGAATAGTAAAGTTGATGAATTTGATTATCCGTCGGGGGATGAAAATGCCTCAACACGTTTTGAAGCGGATTCGGGTATTCCATTAGTCGGCTGGAAAAAACTGCTATTCGCCTTGAATGAAGGCTCTTTCAGGATGCTTGTATCTGATCAATTGACAGATGAAAGTCAATTATTGGATACGCGAAATATTATGGATCGTGTGAATCGGATTGCCCCGTTTTTCACCTATGATGACGATCCGTATATTTTCATCCGGGAAGATGGAACGATGGCGTGGATGTTGGATGCTTATTTATCGGCTGAACGGTATCCTTATTCCGAGCCACATGAAAAAGAAGAAAATTATATACGCAATTCCGTCAAAGTGGTTGTCGATGCATATACCGGTGAAACAACATTCTATGTAGCAGACGATGACGATCCGCTGTTACAAACATATCAAAAGATGTTCCCCGATCTTTTTACAACGGACGTACCAGACGATATCAAGTCACATTTCCGTTATCCGGTGAATATGTTTGAAATTCAGGCCGAAATGTATGGGACGTATCACATGTCCAATTTGGAAGTGTTCTATAATCGGGAAGACTTCTGGGAGTTTCCGACTGAGAAGTACTTTGATGAAGATATTGAAATGGAACCCTATTATATAACGATGCGGTTGCCTGATCATGATGAAGAGGAATTTATTTTGATGCAGCCATATACGCCGAAAAAACGACAGAATATGATTTCCTGGATTGGTGTGCGGAATGACGGCGATCATTACGGTGAGATGTTCCTGTATCGTTTTCCAAAACAGAAAAATATTTACGGGCCACAGCAGATTGAAAACCGGATCAACCAAAGTGATACCATATCGCAACAGTTGAATCTCTGGTCACAAGGTGGTTCGAAAGTCATTCGTGGAAACTTGCTGGCGATACCGATTGAGGATACTGTGTTTTACGTTGAACCGGTCTATCTCGAGTCATCAAATCAGACATCACTGCCAGAGGTCAAACGTATTATACTAGCCTATGGTGAACGAATTGTCATGGAACCGACATTCGAAGAGGCGCTTGATGAAATGCTCGATTTACTCGAGGAAAAAGGCGCGGGCGATCCCCCTGATGATGCGGAACTGGGTGATGATGACACGGATTCAAATGACGATGGGAATGTTTCCGATGATGAAGGCCTTGAAGAAGATGAAAATGAAGAACAAGATGACACCAATGAAGATCAAAATGATACGAATGACGAAATCGACGACGTTCCAGACGATGATTTGATTGATAGTGAAGAACAATTACGTGATTTTGCGGAGCTTTTCGATGATTATCAAGATGCGATTTCTAATGGAAATTGGGAAAAAGCTGGCAAACTCATGGAAGAAATCGAAGAAAAACTGGACGCATATAAATAATGAAATAGACTTCAGGATCCCGCAGGCAAGATGAACTGTGGGATCCTTTTCGTCGCTGACAAGCACTTGATCCAAACAAATAAATCGGCGCTTGATAAAGCATTATTTCCGATGAGTTGGTATAATTAAAAAGAAGGATTGGAGGAGATATATTGCCTAACGTACATGTCAACGGGATTGAACTGTTTTATAAAGAAGAAGGTACAGGGAAACCGATATTGCTTTTGCACGGATTGACCGGTAGTCATTTAATGCTGCAAAAAGAGTTCGATACATTTAAAAAGGATTACCGAGTCATCACGATGGACGCACGAGGACATGGGAAATCGGAAAAACCCGAAACCTATACATTGGAAGACCATATTCAGGATTGTATCGCACTGATGGATCATCTTGCTCTTGATAAGGTGATGATCATTGGAATGTCGATGGGTACTTATGTTGGACAAGGCGTTGCTATTGAAGCTCCTGATCGGGTGGAAAAACTCATCCTTGTTTCAGGTGCTGCACACGGTGACACTTCAGACGGAACAGGGCTACTTGCAAAACATGCGGATGACATGATTGGTATGTCGTTTGAGGAGCAGATGGGGCATTTGGCACATCATATTTTTCATAAAATGGAGCCTGTCGGAAAGTGGCTTTCAGCGATGCCAAGTGGTTTGACGAAGGAACAGCAGGAATCCGCAGCCGACGCATTGGCGAAGTATGACTTCCGTCCGAAGCTGCATACTGTGACGGCAGAGACGCTTGTCATCAGCGGTAAATACGATGGCTTGAATCCACCGGAATCCGGTGAGGAAATCGCTTCGCATATTCCCGGTGCGCATTTTGTTCTTTTTGAAGAATCGGGACATGCCCCAAATATAGAAGAAACAGAGGAATACTTTCAATTGGTGACGGATTTTTTGAAAGAATAGGAAGCACAGCAAGCCGGCTATGAGAAGGGGAAACATGTAAAACCAGATTAGAGGAGATGTTTTTGTGCATTTAGATGAAATGTTGGATTATAATAAAAAATTTGTTGAAAGAAAAGAATATGAACCGTATCGAACAGATAGCATTCCCAACAAGCGTATGGTTGTATTTACATGTATGGAATCCCGCTTGGTGGAATTATTGCCGAGGGCACTGAATATCCATAACGGTGATGTGAAAATGTTGAAAAATGCTGGTGCGATTATCCGTAAACCGTTTGATAGCATCATGAAAAGTATTTTGGTGGCGATTTATGAATTGAAAGCGGAAGAAGTTGTGGTGATTGGGCATCATGATTGTGGGATGTCACATGTGGACACAGAGAAGTTGACAGAAACGATGAAGGAAAAAGGTGTTGCAGATAAAACGTTGGAAACCATCAATCATTCAGGCATTGATTTGCACGAGGAATTTCACGGTTTTGAAACTGTAGAGGACTCCGTCCGACAGAGTGTATCCATCATCCGGAATCACCCATTGTTGCCAGAGACAATCAAAGTGCACGGTCTCGTCATAGACCCCGCTACAGGCAAGGTCGATGTCGTCACACGTCAAGATTGATCCATAGTTGGTCTAAATATGGAAAAATAGCTTTCTGGATTGTTTTATTCAATCTAGAAAGCTATTATATTTCTGTCTTGGTGAATGGAAGGAATAACGGTACCCCACGCTTGTTGAAAGGAACCAACTTGCTGTCGGCGACAAGATGGCTTACATATCCAAGAAGGCATGTATAAAATACACCTTCCATCACAAGTGACTGTTCAAATTGATAGCCGATGATCCCGAAAAAAACAAGCCCGATGAGTGAATGGGTATAACTTCTGTGGGGTGTCAAGGATGCCATTAGAATGTATGTTCCAAATAAAAGAACCCAGTTTTCCTCAAGGAAATATCCGCCTGCCAATACACCGATACCGGTTATCATCAACATATGTTTTTGCTTAAACATGGAGGCCAGTACGAAGATGACGGCTCCAATACCCATTCCGAAATAAGGGTGCGTATCATTTTTTATAAGAAAGCTATAAACCATCAGTAACAAGCCGATCAGTTGAGCGGTGTGCCTGATGGATGCATGGGGTTTTGTCAATTTGCTGCGTAGTTTCCCACCGATATCCAAATCAGGGACAAGCCCCGAGAATCCCCCTATACCAACAAGTGCAATCGTTGTTTCAGGATTCGCCTGAGAGTAGCTGGCCACGATAAACCCTGTTGCAGCTCCGATGATTACATGTGATGTACCCTTCATTTCGATGCCCCGTTTCTTTTAAGCTCCGTATACTACTTTAACGTAAATGATGATGGATTTCTAAACATAATCATCATGCGAAATTAATTGTTTTACATTGAAAAGTATATTATCATAGACTTTATTGAATATCACACACGTTCGATTATCAAGTATCACCTTATTAAAGGGTGATCGTCATAATTGTGAAGTGAATCACAAACAATGAAGTCATGGACTGGAAGGAGATTCATAGAAATGAAGATCGGGATAGATAAGATTGGCTTTTTTGCACCGCAATTATATGTGGATATGGTTGATCTTGCAAAGGCAAGAGGGGTGGACCCTGATAAATTCACAATTGGAATCGGGCAGGAGAAAATGGCTGTCGCTCCGCAGACACAAGATTCCGTGACGTTAGCTGCCAATGCGGCAAAACCCATTTTGACTACGGAAGACAAGCAGACGATTGATCTTGTGATTTTTGCAACTGAAACAGGTGTCGACCATTCCAAGTCCGGGGCAGCTTACCTACATCGTTTATTGGGTTTGAAGCCTGGAGTACGTAGTTTTGAAGTAAAACAGGCGTGTTATGCGGCAACTGCTGGTATCCAGATGGCCAAAGGGCATATCAGTCTTCATCCTGAAAGCAAAGTCCTCGTGGTAGCTTCCGATATAGCAAGGTATGGATTAAATACGGGTGGGGAAGTCACACAAGGCGCAGGAGCTGTTGCGATGGTCATTTCTTCTAATCCACGTATCCTTTCCTTCGAAGAACCGAGTACATTGTTGACGGATGATATCATGGATTTTTGGCGACCAGCCTATTCCGAAACAGCTTTCGTCGATGGTCGATATTCGAATGAACAATATTTGCGATTTTTCACGTACATCTGGGAAGAACATAAAGCAGCAACCCGTCTATCGTTGAAAGATTACGAAGCTCTTTGTTTTCATGTGCCTTACACGAAAATGGGTCTTAAAGCATTGCGTACCGTTTTGGATGAAGGCGACGAAATAGCGCAAGAACGATTAATCGCTCATTTTGAAAAAAGTATCTTATACAATAAAAATATCGGTAACATCTATACGGGCTCCCTTTACTTGAGTCTGGTGTCGTTACTGGAACAATCCGAGTTGACTGATGGTCACAGAGTCGGACTGTTCAGCTACGGGTCGGGAGCGGTCGGTGAATTTTTCAGCGGTGTTTTACAACCAGGCTATGAACAGCAACTGCATAAAAGCGTCCATGAGTCGCTCCTGGAAACGAGACAAGCCTTGAGTGTAGAAGAATATGAAGCTATCTTTCGAAAAACCATTCCTACAGATGGTTCCGATGTTGAGTTTGATATATCTTCAGATCCGGCTCCGATCGTTCTAGCGGGAATGAGGGAACATCAGCGAATGTATGTCGCCAAAAAAGAAGTCCATGCTAAATAAGGCGTGTGTCAAACCATTTATCTTAAGTGACTGACCGCAAAACTCCTTGATTGAAATTCCCTTTTTATAAAAAACACACGACCCGATATGCTTGGGACGTGTGTTTTGATTGGTTAAAATATATTCAGTCAGGCAAGTTGTTGCTCGGCGAATTGGCGGTATAGTTTGTGCGTATGAGTCAGTTCTTGGTGTGTTCCACTTCCAGTGATTTCACCCTTATCAATGAAAATGATTTTATCTGCATGGACAATGGTTGACAGACGATGTGCAATGACAAATGTTGTCCGGCCTTCCATAAGGCGTGCGAGTGCTTGTTGGACAACACCTTCCGACTGACTGTCCAGGCTGGCTGTTGCCTCATCCATCATCAGGATTTCTGGGTCCCTTAAAAAGGCGCGCGCAATCGCAATTCGCTGTCGTTGACCACCAGATAATTTTATGCCGCGCTCACCGACTTCTGTATCCAATCCATCTGGGAAGGCTTGAATGAATTCCTTGGCATAGGCCATTTCCGCCACATTCCATAGATCTGCATCAGATAGCTCTTCTTTATTCGATAAACCGTAACACAAATTATCTCGAATCGTGCCTGCCATCATGGCACTTTCTTGGGCTACATATCCGATTTGGGTTCGCCATGACGCCATTGAAATGTCTTTGATGGGAGTGTCGCCAATCAAAATCTCCCCGTTTATCGGCTCATAGAAACGCTCTAACAAACCGAACATGGTTGTTTTTCCGCCTCCACTTGGTCCAGCAAATGCAATCATTTCTCCGGGATGGGCGGTAAAGTTGATATGGGATAATATCGGTTCATTTTCATCATACTGAAAAGATACATTGTTGACATGGATCGCTTGATCCGATACATCGATGTCCTTTCCGAATTGACCGGTTTCCAATGGCACATCCAATATGTTGATGATCCTTTCTGTGGCCCCCTTTGCCTTTTGAAGCTGGGTAAAGAACATTGCAAAGGTCGTTATCGGCATGATGATCTGGAACAGATACAGCAAAAATGCGACAAGTGTTCCGGTTGACATCGCTCCACTGGCAACCCGCATTCCTCCATAGCCTATAATCGCGACAATGACGAGCATCATGACAAACTGCATTAATGGAGCAATCAGTGCCAAAACCTTTGCTTCTCTCAAACCGAAATTCAGTAACGTGCCAATGCCTTTTTTTCCTTTTGCTTCCTCATATTCTTCCGCATTGGAAGACTTCATCAAACGAATTTCACTTAATGTTTGTTGCACATGTCCTGTGAATAGGGCTGTTTCATCTTGCAAGCCCCGCGATATCTTGGACATTCTCCTCCCTAAAGGGATCATCACTGCCATCGTGAACGGTACCGCAAGAAGCATAATGAGTGTCATTTTCCAATCCATGATAAATAATAACGTCACTGCTCCGATAATGGAGATGATGCCGGAAATGAATTGTGGAAAGTGTTCAGAGATTAGATCTTTGACGATATTCGTGTCGTTGACGACCCTGCTGACGGTTTCCCCACTTGCTGTCTTGTCAAAATACTTTACTGGCAGACGGATTAAACGAACCCATATATTATCTCGTAATCTGGCGACGACCTTCTGTCCCACAGCTGCTAATAGGTATAAGGATACGCCGCCAATGATGGCTTGTAATATAAACGCGACAATGATCGCTACGATAAGAGGGGCATTCAACGATGATACGGAAAAATCATCAACAAGGTTCTTTGTCAACATGGGTACGACCAGTCCCGTAAGAGTTGTAACCATCCCGGCCATTAATCCAATCACAAGAGATCCTCTTGGGATATCAGCCGATAAAATCAGTGATAAAAATGGTTTGATACTACTTTCTTTTTGCTTTTGCATATGAATGACTCCTTTATGTTATTTTCCGAGCGCCAGTGGGATGGTCATATGGAATGTCGTGCCTTCTCCAGGCGCCGTATCAACATGTATTGATGCATGGTGCAAATCGAGAATACGTTTAACGATGGACAACCCCAAACCGCTGCCACTGCTTCTGTTCGTTCGCGATTTATCGACTTTGTAAAAGCGTTCATACAAATGTAATTGATCACTTTCCGCGATGCCAACGCCATTATCGGAAATGGATATAAGGGCATACTCGGCTTCCTTGGATAAATCCAGATGGATATGGCCGTTTTCGGGCGTGAATTTGATTGCGTTGTTCAATAAATTGATCCACACTTGATTCAGCAACGCTTTATCAGCTATGATAGAAACCTTATCTAAATTGGGAAGAACGGTTATCCGTTTTACTGTCCACTGTGGTTCAGTTGCCAGTACAGCATGCTTGATTTGTGTATCCAACCGGAACGCTTCCGTTTTTAGGTTATGGTTCGCGGATTCTAAATACGTCAACCGCAGCAAGTTATCACTGATGTTGGATAACCTTTTACTTTCTGTTTCGATGATTTCCAAATAATAATTCCGATCATCAACAGATAGACTCTCATTTTTAAGTTCTGCTGCAAATCCGCTGATGGACGTCAAAGGGGATTGAATTTCATGGGAAACATTTGAGACAAATTGTTGCCGCAATTCCTCCATCTCCCCTAACTTTGATGTCATATCATTGATGTTATCGACGATTTGATTGAAAGGGTCATCTGGATGAGGGTGGTCCCTTTTTGGGAGATATATGTTAAAGTTTCCCTGAGCAATCTGTTTAATGGCATCAATAATGGTTTGTATATATTCCATATGTTGGTTTCGCTGTCGTTTCTGCGCACGTACCAAAAGGTAAAACAAGCCAAAGAAGAACAGTATGCCTATGATGGAAGTCAGTAGTTGGGACATGAATGCTCCGGGTGCCCATTGCAGATAATGATAAAGTCCGTTCAGTCCCCAATAAGCGATTGACCAACATATTCCCATGACAATGATGATGACCGTCAAAAGCGATAATGCTTTCCATTTCCAATGTTTCATGTCAATGCCTCCAATCGATAGCCAAGTCCGCGTACGGTTTTAATCTTGAAAGTGGCATTGGCTGGAAATCGGTTCCGCAGTCGTTTAATATGGACATCTACTGTACGTTCATCGCCTTCATAATCATAGCCCCAAATATCTTCAATTAGCTGTTCCCTTGTAAATGTTTTTCCGGGATAGCTTGCCAATGAATATAATAGCCTGAATTCTTTTTGGGGTAAATCCACTTTTTCTTCGTCATAGAAGACTTCATATGTTTTATGATTGATCGTCAACGCATCCATTGTAATAATCTGCGATATGGAAATGTTATACCTTTTTAAAAGGGCTTTTACCCGTGCGACAAGCTCTTTTCCTTCAAATGGTTTGACTAAATAATCATCTGTCCCGAGATTAAAACCTTTTAATTTATCTTCCGTATCCCTTTTCGCAGTCAACATCAGTATCGGAAAATCATAGATGGTCCTGATTTCCTGGCACAATGCCCAACCATCCATATTTGGCATCATAATATCCAGAACCATCAGATTGACTTGTGTACGCTCCAAGAGGGATAACGCTTCGGTGCCATCTGTCGCTTCGAAAACATCGAATCCTTCGTTCTTGAGAAGGAGTTTAACCAACTCCCGTATATGCCTATCATCATCTACAACAATTATTTTGGCCATATGATCAATCCTTTGCACTATGAAAATTTGGCTGATCCTTTTTCAGCTCAAGTGTAATGTATATCATCATTATGAACTCATTATGAACTTTTGCAACAAAATCATTTCTTATAAAATTTGCTTCCTCAATCCTTTTTCATCAGCATTTAATGGCGAATCGGTACATAGTATATACTACCTTGCGTTAAACAGTACTGTATGATAACATGTTCATTACCCGGTACTGATTAATGCACAGTACCGACACCCGAGAATATATGGAGTGATATGCCATGAATGCACAATTCAAAAAAGGAATATTGGAAATTTGCGTATTGGTTTTATTGGAAAAAAAGGATTGTTATGGTTATGAGCTTGTCCAAATGATTTCTAGAAAAGTCGAAGTTGCGGAAGGCTCGATGTATCCTATACTCAGGCGATTTACGAAAGACGGCTATTGTACCACGTATTTACAGGAGTCAACAGATGGTCCGTCGAGAAAATATTATCGGTTGACCAAGCAGGGAGCAAACTATTTACAAAAACAAATGGCTGAATGGAAGGCATTTACAAAAGCGGTCAATCAGCTGATTGAGGAGGATGATGACAATGAATGAAGAGCAATTTCTGACAGAACTGGAACATTCTTTGAAAAAGGTTCCCAAGGAAGAGCGACATGATATGCTCAGGGATTATGAGGAACATTTCGCGTTGGCAAAAGAAGAAGGTAAATCCGAGGAGCACATTGCCGGTGCATTGGGGTCGCCGCAAAAAATAGCCAAAGAGCTTTTGGCGACATACCATTTGGAAAAGGCGAAATCAGATACAACAACGGGTAATATTCTACGCGCTGTATGGGCAGGTATTGGAATCGGGTTTTTCAATCTTGTCATTGTGTTGGGACCATTTGTGGGGATTGCGGCCATTATCATCAGTGGATGGATTGTCGGTGTTACCTTTGTGGCTTCTCCTCTTCTGGCGTTGGTAGATAATGTTGTTTTCTCGGATTCATTCGAATGGTTCACCATCTTTTTATCACTGGCTTTATGTGGAATCGGCATATTCATAGCAAATGGTATGTATTATTTAACAAGGTTTATGTCCAGAGGTCTTATTCGTTACCTGAAGTTCAATGTATCACTTGTGAAGGGTGGTTTGAAACATGAATCGTAAACTTATACTGTCACTTGCGACCGTATTGGTGATTGTAGGTGTTGTCGGTGGTCTGTTCACATTTGATGTCGATGAAATGAGCGTGTCAAAACAAAAATCATTCGCATCGGAAGACATTGACTGGATTGATGTAAACAGCAGCAATATGAAGGTAAATGTCGTATCTTCGGAAAGCGAAGATTTGACCGTGGAATTGAATGGGACGGAATCCTCCCGAAGCCATCATGATTTCGCGTGGGACGTAGATGATCGAACATTGCGCATAGACGTCAAAGATAAGAACTGGCACCTATTCGACTTTGATTCATTTTTGAACTCGGTGACGTTTACAATAGCGATACCGGATGAACAATTCGAACGATTACATGTTAACAGCGATAATGGCTATATTACTGTCAAAGGCGTCGAGATGAATGAAATGTCATTGGAAGCGGATAATGGCAAGATTGAAGGAGAGGATTTGAAGACATCCAACTTCCACGTGCAGGCAAGTAATGGAAAGCTTGATTTGACCAACATTGACGGAAACGTCACAGCGAAAACCAATAATGGGAAAATCAATATGCGTACCCATCATCTGGAAAAATCGATTGATCTGGAAACAAACAATGGTACAATCACAATCCATTCCGAACAGGAACCGGAGAATGTCACTTTTTTGACGAGTGTTAATAACGGAAAGGTGGATCTATTTGGAGGGAAATACAATGACAGTGAGGTTGTTGGTAACGGAGACCATGTTGTGAAGTTAACAGCCAATAATGGCAAGATTAAAGTAGCGCACTAGGCGACATTGCCATTGAATAAAAAAAGTCTATGAAATATATGGGGATAACCACTGTGTATTCCATAGACTTTTGGGTCATTTCGAAAAATCCACTTTTTTGCTGAGCATATGAATGATAACCCCACCAATCGTCATCGATAATAATTCACCGGCTGCTACTGTCATCCATGTATAGAAAAAAGGTAAATCGAGCAGGATGGTGAGTTGAATCGCTATCGTGAACATGGATATCGTGAATGTAATCGCCATGATGACCATTTTAGCGACCATATTTTCCATTCTTTTTGTTACGGCACGACAAAGAAGCAACGTTAAAAATGTAGCTGAACCGCCTATCGGGACATCAAGAACCCAAGTCGGAGATAGAAAGTTGGCGAGAACAACACCCAACGTCACCCCCCAAACATACCGCTTGTGGTAGAGAGCCAGATAATTGAACATTTCCGACAGTCGGACTTGTATCGCACCGAAACTGATCACGGCCAATACGAGTGTAACCGTTACATATAAAGCGGCCGTAAGCGAAACTTTCACAAGCTCGATGGCAGGGCGTGCTTGTGTGTTGCTGGAGCTGTAAATCATTTTATTCAATTGGATGTCTCCTTTGTAAAATAGCGTGAACTATTTTAGTGGTAACTACGGCCAAAGGATGACTAAGTGCCGCAGTGCAAGCGAAACAGGCTTGCTCGTATGTGTATGGACGTTTTCCGATCGGATGATTTGTAAACGTCAAACATCTATATTATATCATAAGATGACATGTCGGGCCGTTAAAGTGAATGCGCCCCTACTTGACTGTCCAGCCCCCATCCAAGGGCAGTACAACCCCGTGCATATAATCTGCCTTTTGGCTGGCTAGAAATAGGGTAAGTTCGGCAACTTCTTCCGGTTTTGCCCAACGTCCGGCTGGCGTCTCATTTGCTACCCAATCCGCGATTGTGCCATCTCCTTGGAAGTCAGCGTCATTCATCGGTGTTTTGATGGCGCCAGGGGCAATGGCATTTGTTCGGATGCCTGAACGGCTATAGTCATATGCCATCTGTTTTGTATAGCCGATGATGGCATGCTTGGAGGCGGTATATGCCGCTCCGCCGCCACCAGCGACAAGCCCTGCAATCGATGCCATGTTGACGATGACACCCGCATTATTCTGCAGCATAAAGGGTAGAATCGCATTGGTGACGATATACATCCCTTTGACATTGGTATCCATGACGCTGTCCCATAAAGACTCACTCGTCTCCAATGTATTGGCATAGCCGTCCAAAATGCCTGCAGTGTTCAGCAGAATATCAATTTTTGAAAAATGTGACATAGCCTGTGATACAGCATGCTGGACATCGCGGCTGTCCGATACGTCACCAACGGCGTATTGCACTTGGTCTGGATAGTGTTCTTTGACAGATTTCAAGCCATCTTTGGAGCAGTCGAATGCAAACACATTCGCACCGCATTCTAAAAAAGCATTTGCTTGTTTTTGGCCGATACCCGAGGCTGCTCCAGTGATGAAGACTGTTTTTCCGTCGTATGCATTGTATGACATTATGATCCTCCATATTAATGAGATGTGTTACATGACGATTTCCCAGTCTTCTGCCAATATGTCGCAAACAGTCGGAGTAAACATTGTATAACCTTCTCCTTCGACATTAATCAAGAAATAGGGATTTAATGTTTTTCCTTCATAAGTGCTTTTGCCGACACAGATAACATAAAGTTCGGGGCCGTTCCAGCCTTCCCGGATGATTTTTTTGCCTTCTTTTAACTGTGGTAATATCTCTTCAAATGTCATCGTTTATCAACCTTCCTATATGTGGTATATTAGCCTTTTGCTGTTGAGCGGTTTATAATAATCGTAAAAGGTTCTAATAGCATTATCATTAACAAAGGATAATGGTTTCTATATATTAATAGTATGAAAATGCGGCACGGGACGCAAGCATGGTGTTTGATGGATGAACAGGTCATAATATGCTAAGGGAAAGGGGATGAGGTTGTGCAATCCGTCATTTTATTTGATGGACAATGTTCTTTTTGTGATAGAAGTGTGCAATTTATCATGAAACGAGACCCTGACGGTTATTTCAAGTTTGCGGCACAGCAAAGTGATACAGGGATGGAGTTTCAAACTGCCTTTGGCATTCCACATGGACAGGATGGTTTATTATTCGTCGATGAAGGAGTGTGTTATGATCGATCTTCGGCAGCCCTGCATATTGCAAAACATTTAAAGGGGATCTGGAAGGTGGGCTTCCTGTTTATTATCATACCGAAGCCGATACGTGACTTTGTGTACAATCAATTCGCGAAGCGCCGATATAAATGGTTTGGTCAAAAAGAGCATTGCCGTTTACCTTCCAAGATTGAAAGGGAACGCTTTCTCTGAAAAACCGACAAACATGTTGATGCTTGAGGGTGCGAAGTTTTAATACCCCCTCAAGCATCCTTTTGTGTCAACAATAAACAGCGCTTAATATAAAGTTTTCAATGGGAATCAGTTCTCATTATTCATTTCACTCAATTGATTCAACAACGCATCCAGTTCTTCTGAGATACGTAAAACTTTGTTCCCGCTTTTGCCTTGATTGTACGCTTGGTACATCTGCAATCTCAGCTGTTCGATTTGTTGCTCAAGTGTTTTATCTGCCACCAAGAGTACCCCTCACTTTTATTTTATACAATATTACTATTTACCCATTTAATCATTAAATCAAACATTTCCATTCTCATTAAGATTCCTCGGGATTATTCACGATTCCCATGAATAGAATGATGTCCGCTTCATCATCCGTGATGGTGATGAAAAACGGTTTATCTGCTACGATGTGAAAGGGCTCATCGACTGGTAAAGATGTTGTTTCCATTTCGGTTGATGTCGACCCCGCTGCTTCTGTCCCGGTTTCATCGACATTCACATATGTTTTTTGTTTTACTTCACTGAGGCGGATGGCGTCATCATCGCGTATCATATTCGGAAAATCCGCATTATCATCAAACGCTTTTTCAATTCCCATCTTTTGCAACATGTCATTTAGAGTTTCTTCATAATCCAGTTCAAATTTAGGTAATTCAACCGTTCCCTCTTGTTCGTGGAATTCATTCTGCCACTCGTTCCATTTATCCTTCGTAAGGTTTTCTTTGAATGTTGTCATGCTTTCATCTTCTTTTGGGACGAAAATATCCATTTTCATTTCCCCATCGCCATATGGGAGTGATACAGCCTGAACGGTGTCATCTTCCATATAGGAAAGTCTATCTTCATGCAATTTCATCATATCTACATTAATGTCTTCACCTTTGTACGTACGGAATGCCTCTTTCGTTGTCTCATCTGGATTGAAAGGATAGGCCCAGTCCCCATTAAAATATATGGCATTCAATAGTAATGCCACAATGTCTTGATTAAGTGGGGAATCGACTATATCTGTAATTTTATCATTCGTAGCATCCTGTACCCACTGGTTGATGTCATCTACACTTGAATCATCTGAAATGTCGATTGCATGGACATCTGCCTGCAAGTAGTCTTGAACGCGCTTTTGATAGGAATCTTGCAATTCAAGGTCATCACTGACCCATATGGAATTTGCGATTTCTGTTTCAATGGCATCCGTGTCCTTATCAAGCATATCCATTAAAGATGCGGTTGCTTTGTTGAGTTTATCAAGATCGGAGTTCTCCAGGTCGAAGGCAGATTGAATTTCATCTTTGGTTTCCCCGTCCGCACCGTTGTATACCATCGACATTGCCAGGAATAGACTGGTCGGTGAAAGGAATAGGTTATCAGAGTCATCCGCTTCCGTATTTTCAAGCATATTGAATCCAAACACATTATGAGGTGCAGCTATGTCTTTATAATCATCTTCATCAAAGCCGACATCGTCATTACCCAGCTCATTTCCGGAACTTCCTTCAGTACCACAGCCTGTACAAATTAAACATATCATGGAAAATAGCAGAAGTCGTTTCACGTTTCAACACCCTCCTTTGTTCATCAGTGAAGATCCCGGGACGTCACGAACTTAAGTTGTATTACTTGGTATAGCCTAACTTCCCTGAAAGCGTTCTGGACTTTTCTTATTAGTCTCATTCATAGACAAAAAAGTGTTTGGTCATACGCATATTTTCAATATATGATTATCACTGCAATAATGAACATAACCCGCTGGTCAATGATATCTGCCTTACATCACATTCTCTTGCAAAATCTTCCCAATTACAATAGCTACGCGGATACGTAGCGAATCTTGGGGGTCAGAGAATGAACAATTGAGTAATTCTTCGGATTTTGCGATACGATACTTTACCGTGTTTCGATGCACAAATAATTTTCGTGCCGAAGCCGCAATTTCACATTGGCAATTCAGATACACTTCGATGGTTCGAACCATTTCAATATTTTCTTTTGTACTGGCGTAAGCCAATGATTTCATCGTGTTTTCATACAGTGCTTGTAAATCTTTGCGTGGCAGCGTTCCTAATAATTCCTCAATTTCACGTGTTTTATAGAAATTGACAAAGTTGGTCATTTGCCGTTCGTAACCATTTTGTACGGCTTCAGTTGCTTCCAGATAGGCTTTTGGAATATCCATCAGGGAATGGACTGCATTACTTATTCCGAACGACACTGGATATTCTTGACTGATGTTGTTCCTTGCGCGTTCGAAAAATGAAGTTGTCAGATTCAGTTCATGATCGCTGTACTTTGGAAATTGGATGATCAACACAAAGTATTTCGCTTTTGTAAAAAGTGTTGCTTGCATGTCTTGGTAGGCGATTTCATCTTCCAACCTGTCATATATATGATGATGTAATTCTGCGATCCTTCTCTCATATAATTGCAATGTTTCGTCATTTACCTTCGCTGGATCGACGGTACAGACTGCGCATATATTTTCCATGTCTTTTTCCATACCATAGTAATTGGCGCGGCTTAATATTTCGTTCTCGGAGTGTAGGCGCTTTTCAATTAAATCGGCAAAGAAATTATTTTTCAGAAGACGGGCATTTTCTTCAATGGCCTGCTCTTTGATGATCGTAAAAGAGATGACATTGCCTGCTTGCTCAATGGCCATCTGTGAAGAAGGGTAAGGTAACGATTCCGCATCCATGATAGCCAAAATACTGGGAAACTGTCTTTTCGTCTGGACCGGAAAGGTTAAAATGGTATGCGACCCCTCGGCCTGAAGTGAAAAGACCCTTCCATTTCGTGAAGACTGGAGGTCGTTTTTTATCTCGGATAAGATGGCTGTTTCATCGTACGTATCACGATGGTTTCGGAACGTTCGACTTTGTGCTGTTTTTTCACCGCGATGATTTAACAAAAGGACCGGTCGATCAAGGAAGTATTCCAGTTGATCAATCAATCTATCGATGCCAAATCCTTTTATCATCATTTTTGAAAATGCCTCTTGCACATGAAGTGCATGGTACAATTGTTCCGCTTCATGATCATTCAGGTAATTCAGGATATGTCTTGATAGGTCGCCCAATGTACGATTGGACGTCAAATCCAGAATCGGAAAGGATAATTCATCCGCTAAATGTTTGATGTGTGCCGGGAGCTTGTTCATGAACCGATCGATTTTGATGACGATGCCTGAACAGTTCATCGCATGCATCTGTCGGATGAGATGACGCATTTCCTGGGGATTGTCTTTAAATGCAAACCCTGTCGTCAGCAGCAGGTGATGTGCCTTCAAATAATGGATGATATCCGGGGCGTCCGAAATGTTGACGAATTGCACACTTCTGTCAAGTCCCTTATGTCCCGCCAGAACGGTACATTCTTTCATACCTTCCAATATGAATAAATCGTGTAATGTTTTCATGAAGATCCCCCTTGCAATCATGGTCGGCAAGTTTTGTCCATTTGCTTTTCCGGTATGCGATAAGCTTGTTTATCCTATGATATGTTCAAATCAAACAAAATTCAAATATATGTTTGGCTAATTTAGACAATGACTTTATTTTTCAACTTTAATAAAATAATGTGATAGTGCTTGATTAAGGGTGCGTGAAATTTTAGGTAAGCAATATGAAACGTGACGAATGTCTGGAACAAGGGGGTGAGAAAATGTTGAAAGGGATGTTGAAAGTATCGAATTGGCTATCGGGGGTCCAATGGCTCTTTTTCATTTTTACGAATATCATCGTGATCCCCATTACGGTAGGAGCGGCATTCGAACTTTCGCAAAGTAAAATCACCGGATTGTTGGAACTGTCGTTCATCTTTACGGGGATGGCATGTGTGATGCAGGGCTTGTTAGGACATAGACGTCCGATCATGGAAGGGAACTCTGGTCTGTGGTGGGGCGTTGTTTTAACATTGACTTCGACAGCTGCCGCTCATGGGATGCCGTTATCTGTGCTGGGAGGCAGTTTGACTGTTGGAATCATCATTTCTGGATTATTAACCATTATCATTGGCCTGTCGGGCCTCGGACCTTTTATCGCCAAATTGTTCAATCCCGGTGTGATGGGTGTCTTCATGCTCTTGTTTGGGATCAAGTTGATTGGCATATTCATGGAAGGCATGTTTGGAATACCATTCGGTAATGGCAATGACTCTGTATCAATTGATATACCCGTTTCCATTCTTTCGATATTGATTGTTGCTTTGGTTATTTTCATCAGTGTCAAAACCCCTCCAGCCATCCGTCAATATGCGCTTTTGATTGGAATTGTCGTTGGCTGGATAGTGTATGATCTTGTTTTCGGACAAAAAAGTGGGAAAGGTTCCAGCACTGAGTTGGCTATCCACTTCTTTCCGTTGGGGAAACCCGCATTTGATATAGGTGTTATCATAACAGCCATTATTGCTGGGTTTCTTAATACAGCCAATACATTTGGAGCATTGAAGGGGACCGATGATATGTTTGAAAGTGGAACAACACCAACAGAATATCGCAGGTCGTTTACGATTACCGGTATGTTTATCGGTATCTCGGGTTTTTTTGGGCTTGTTCCTTTTTCGCCTTATGTGTCCACTATCGGATTTTTGAAACAAACCGGTTTCAGGGAACGGGTGCCATTTATATTTGGCGGTTTCCTGTTTTGTTTAATGGGTCTTATCCCACCAGTTGGGTATTTTTTCTCCATGTTACCGCTCAGCATCGGCAGCGCTGTCTTATTTGTGGCGTATTTACAGCTTTTAAGTTCATCATGGAGCTTTTTCAGAAATGTGAAATTCAATTCATTGAATATTTACCGATCGGCAATCCCATTGTTCGGTGGCATTATTATCATGACCATGCCGCCAGCTTATTTTGCATCGCTTCCGGACTTCATACGTCCCGTTTTGAGCAGTGGTTTGCTTGTGGGGATCATACTTGCCCTCTTATTGGAAAATGTCGTTGACTGGGATAAATATACGGAACAATCAAACCGGCCGTCCTGACCGGTTTCATTCTATACATCTGTTCATTTAATCAATCATTCGTCGCCATTCTACCAAGTGGTCCGTCTTCGGTAACGATGTCTTCCAGTGCAAAGACCGAAATCGGAAACATTGGCGACCCCATGGAATGTGGGGCGATTTCAATCGTCTGAAAAAATATGACAAGTGATTTATCAGCGATATAATAATCTTGTTCCGGATCGATTTGTTTAAAATCAACAATCAAAGGGATGTCACGTGCTTTTATTTGTTCTTTTACGTGTCGTGATAGAACTTCCACATAGTCGCTTCCTTTTTTGAATAAGTCACTTAATGCATACAATTCTCCGGTTGTCGTATCGAATGTCAGTCCTTTGATAAGTGTCAGGCCATTGGCATGCTCGGGTGCAAACGCATAGTTCGTTAATGTGAGGCTGAGTACATGTCTTTCATTTGTTTTGATTTCAAATGTCCCGATCATTTCCTCGAACGTATCCGTATATTGACCTTCGTACTGGAACTGGATGAGTTTCTGCACCTCGTGATGGATTGCCTTATTGATTGATTGTTGAACAGTTCCATCCTTGAGCCCAATGACCTGCGGGTAATAAATTGTTGTACCATCATTTTGCATGGACATGGTCAAAATGGATACCGGTAAAGCTTCATTTGCCATCTATATCATTCCTTTGTCAAAGATACAATATCTTATTCAAACATGGGGTAAATGTCACGATTGGTGGAAGACCTTTTCAGAAAGTCATGCTATGATGGATGGAGTATTTGTGATGTTGGGAGTTTTGATCAATGAAAATATCGATTTTATATGAGGATAATCATGTATTGTTTGTTGAAAAACCAGTAAACGTGCCTGTCCAGGAAGACCGTTCAGGTGATAAAGACATGTTGACAGTCTTGAAGGAAGATATAAAAGTCCGCTATCAAAAACCGGGCAATGTATTTTTAGGTCTTGTGCACCGATTGGACCGGCCGGTTGGTGGTGTGATGGTGTTTGCCAAAACATCAAAAGGGGCGTCACGTCTCTCCGACAGCATTCGCCGTGGTCAATTTGTGCGTACCTATTTGGCGGTTGTGCGTGGTGTTGTTTCAAACAAAAAGGATGTATTGACAAATTATCTATATAAAGATAAACGGAAAAACAAGGTGTTCGCTGTTGATGCACATCATAAACAAGCGAAGAAAGCGGTGTTGGATTATGAGGTCATGGCTGAACACGATGGATTGAGTTTGCTTCGTATCAATTTGCAAACAGGAAGACCACATCAAATCCGAGTGCAAATGGCGACTGCGGGTTATCCCTTGTATGGTGATCAAAAATACGGAGGGCACGTGAATAAGCCTGGACAGCAAATTGCTTTATGGGCGCATAGCCTTGCTGTGCCACATCCGACTAAAAAGGAAAGGATGGAAATAGAATCCCATCCCCCTCAGCGTTACCCATGGTCTTTGTTCTAGCAAAAAAGGTTAATATGGGAGTGTTTTGGAAATGGCGTATGTGAAAGAGGCTAGACCTGCAGATGCGCCTGCGACGGGGATACATGATCGATCATGCTGAAAATGATAGTAGCTATCTGAATGAAAAGGTGTTATAATACATTTTGCGATGAGCTGTTTTGCATAAGTCGCAAGAACACGTATTGATGTGAATGTGAACACATCGTTCTTGTGCCGCAAATAGAATGCGCCCACCAGGATGGGCGCATTTTTTAATAGCTTTTTTCTCTGACAAATGCTGTGCTCTTGTCGTGTAGTCCTATTTTCTCCAAAAACTCGCGCAGTGGCATGCGGACAAGAATATAGACTCCGATTGATATCCATAGTGACGCCATCCCGAAAAAGAACCCACCAATGACGTCTGTCGGGTAATGAACACCCAAATAAATACGTGTGGCAAAAATAAAGAAAATAAATGCCAAACATAATAGACTGATGACCCATTTTTTCCATACGCTAATGGTGGATAGGACAGCGATAAGCGCAATCAGCCCAAAAAAGATGGTTGTCCCGACTGAATGACCACTTGGAAAGCTTTCATTCGTCTTCACAACGAGTTGCAAGATTTCCGGACGGTCTCGATCAATAACAGACTTTAAAACCTTGACAGCAACAGCACTGCATAGGAGCATAGTGCCACCAAGCCAAAGCCCTTCTGCGTATTTCTTCATGATGAATAATATAATGATACTGATCACGGTCAAAAGAATAATGACCTTCAAATTCCCGAGTTCGGTTGCTTTCATGATAAAGGAGGTTGTTCCTTCCGATACATGTGACTGAATCCGGTCTATCCACGATATATCGAATGTCGTGACCCAACTGCTGTCAAAAAGTACCCCCCATGTCACGATTCCGAACAAGAGTAAAAATAAAAAACCAATCACTAAAAATGGCATGGCTGATAATGTCTTTGTTCTCATTTTGTTATCCTTCTTTCACTCATCCATTACGAGAAGTATCGTTTACTCGTCTTTTATATTATCAGTTTTATATGTGTAAGGGAAGATGATTTAATGTATTTTTGCTGATAGATTGTCATTTCTGTGCCATCCCTAGATGTATACGCCTCAAAATAGTTTCGGGATTTCTTCCATAAGGGTAATGACTGAAAAGTATCCCCCAACGATGACAACGATACCACCAAAGATGGTTAGCCAGACAGGGTGTTTATAATCTCCGACAATCTTCTTGTTGTGTGCCGCGAGCAATATGGATAGCAGTGTAATCGGTAAAATGATTCCGTTGAACGAACTTGCCAAGATAAGCAATAACACAGGCCGTCCGATGGTGATAAGCATGGTGCATGTAGACGCCAGGAAGATGATGATCCATAGCTTGCGGTACTTTTCAAGCTTTTCGTGGAAACTTGTGAAAAAGGAAACCGTCGTATAAGCTGCGCCAATCGCAGACGTAATCCCAGCGGCCCATAGAACGAGTCCGAACAGCCTGTAACCAACTTCACCCGCTGCATGAAAAAATGCAGAGGCAGTCGGATTGGATGGATCAAGTGCTATTCCTTTTGTCACAACACCGAGTACGGCCAAATAAAGGAGTATATGCATTATAGCAGTGACCGCTATTCCTGATATAGAGGACTTATTCACTTTTTTTAAATTTTCCTGTCCGGTAATCCCAGCGTCCAATAGGCGATGAGCACCGGCAAATGTAATAAATCCACCAACTGTTCCACCAACGATTGTGATGATGGCATAGAAACTTAATTCCATGGGAAAGACAGCATCAAGGGCAGCTTCTTTGATGGGCGGGTTGCTTGAAAACACGACATAGGCTGTCAATAAAATCATCAATACCCCAAGCCAACGGACGATGAAGTCCATGGCAAGACCTGCTTCTTTCGACAAAAAGACAAATATACAAATGATGGCCGTGATCGATGCACCAACGTTTGGAGGGATTCCCAACAATGCATTCAAACCGAGTCCTGCCCCAGCGAGATTTCCCATATTAAAGGCGACGCCACCAATGATGATCAGAAATGTGACAAAATAACCGAGCCCCGGCAAGACAGCGTTGGCGATATCTTGACCGCGCATTTTCGAAACGGATATAATCCGCCAGATGTTGACTTGAGCACCTATATTCAAAAGAGCAGCAATGATGATGACAAAACCGAAACTGGTCAAAAGCGATTCGGTAAAAACGGCAACCTGTGTCACCGTTCCAGGGCCGATTGCAGAAGTGGCCATGAGAAAAGCGGCACCGATCATTATTTTAACGTGATTATAATTGGATGTCAGACGTTTCTTTTTTGTTGTTTGGTCTATACGTTCGTCATTGGTCTTCTTCATATGGAACCTGCTTTCACTCGTGGAGTATCATTATTTTTAGGATGGTTCAATTCTGAAAATACATTCCATATGGACAGTTTAATACGTCAGTGGTTGCAATCGGATAAACTTTCTTCACGATACATTAAAAAAACATAAACAAAATAATTGAGGTCAGATCAAATTGTGGGTTTGAAGAAATGGAAGAAGCCCATGACGCCGTGTCAATCACGGTCATGAGCTTTTTCTTCCAGATGTTTCTTTTGCGATAAAAGCTCTTGGAAATGTGCTTCCAATTCATCTGATGGATCGATGCTGAGCTTACCTAATACTTCGGAAATCTTTGCTTCTAGCACAAGTAGATCGTCTTCCAGCGGATGACCTGTTTGTGGAACGTATTCTTTATACGCTTGGTATGTTCCGTTAAATACATTCAGTTTCTGGTTATCGATCGACACGATCCGAGTGGCGATCTGGTCAATGAAACGTCGATCGTGGGAAACAAATAGAAGTGTGCCTTCATAGTTCTTCAGTAGCCCTTCCAGTGCTTCCATGGTATCGATATCAAGAAAATTTGTTGGTTCATCTAGAATAAGCATGTTGATATCACTCAAGAAGATTCTGGCGAACGCGACTTTGACACGTTCACCCCCACTTAATACATTCACCTTTTTATGGACATCATCACGGAAGAATCGTAAACGCGCCAGAACAATACGAATAAGGGTCTCATCATGAATGGATGTTTCCATGACATTTTCTAAAATGCTTGCATCCGTATTCAATATATCGAGGTTTTGACTGAAATAGCCGATTCTGACAGCAGGTGATAGTGTAATGCCTATGTCTTTTTGCATTATCTTTCGAATAAGAGTCGTTTTTCCGCTTCCGTTGGGACCGATGATGGCCACTTTATCACCACTCGTTATATCTATTGAAGCATGTTCCCATAGCGTACGATTTCCAGCATATGCCGTGACATCAGCTAATCGCAGTATTATCCGGCCATTCAATGTTTCAGCCTCTGGAATGTCCATTTTGATGGGTGAGGATTCCCACACTTTATCGACCTTTTCCAGTTGTTCGATACGTGATTCCATTGCTTTTCGCTCTTGATATAACTTTTTTTGCTTTTTTGCAAAATATGGCTTAGCTCCTTTTGCGTTTATTTCCGATCCACTCAGGTTTTTAGGCTTTTTAGTTGCTCGTTCTGCTTGTTGGTCCTTTAAATGAAGGGCTTGCTCCAATTGCTTTTTCTTTTTGACATATTCGTCGTAAGCTTCTTGCTGTTGTTTTATTTCCAGGTCTCTCTGTGCCTTGTAGGCGGAGTAATTCCCTTTATATTCACTAAGTGATCCATCGGAGAGCTCCCATACCTTTTGACAGAGAACATCTAGAAAAGCACGGTCATGGGAGACGATGACAAGCGCCCCTTGCCAGCGCTTGAACATACTTTCCAATTTTTCGATGTGGTCCGTATCCAGGTTTGTTGTTGGCTCATCTGCCAAAAGAACGGCAGGTTTTTTCGCCACACATCGGTCAATGGCCGCTTGTGTTATTTCGCCTCCACTTTTCGTTGACGTTGTTTCTTTTAACTGTGGAAGGAGCAAACAAGAGTCATATCTGTGGATGGTCCCACCATCGGGCTCTTTGATACCCGAAAGGATTTCCAACAAAGATGTTTTGCCGCTCCCGTTCCATCCGACAAGTCCAATGATATCTCCAGAATGGATTTCCAGATGTTTGAATTCAAATAACAAACGATCTTGAACGTAACGTGTAATATGGTTCGCTTCCAGTAATAGCATACATATCATCTCCTATTGTTGGAGACACAAAAATGCCTCCTATTTCTGGAATAGGAAGCATGCATCAAAAACGATAGAGATATCCCTCGTCCTCGTGCAAAAAGCTAATCCTATCCCTCAAATATCGCTTATAAGCATACGAAAATAAAACAGCATCGTACTTACTGTTTACCGATTCCGTCTATAAGCGATGTTTTTTGAAAATAGGATTAGTTTTTCATTCGTTCGGGTCACCTCTTTTTAAATGTTATTTACATTATTCATGAAGTTATCCAATATGTCAATACAGTGCTGATAATTTTCTCGGTCGTGAAATGACGGAAAAATGATATATTGTACCTAGTTTATATGTAAAAATTTACATTTACGTTATGTCACCTTATAAAAGGTGTCCAAAAATCAACTTTTTGCCGTGACGTCGTTAGCGAAAGGATATTATCAGTCCATTTTAATAGGTATAAAGACCTGTTCATAAATGGTGAAAATAGGTTAACAGTTGACGGATAACTTGTTCTACTAATATATTATGTGAGAGCGATGACTTTCAATACATAATTTAAAAGGGAGTTTTATAGAAATGAAAAAGAAATGGTTACTTCTTCTCAGTGGGGGATTGTTGATATTACTTGCCGCTTGCAGCACCCCTGAAGCGGATGAACTGCTTGATTACCATAATGATTTTGTCGACTTTACCAATCCAAAGATGGAGGAGATCAATCAATTACTTACGGAAATGGAAAGTGCGGAAACAGATGAAGATGAATACGAGATTGAGAAAAATGAATTGACACCCATTCTTGAGGAAATCAAAGAATACTTTGATGACCAGGATCCAAAAGAAGATGAAACAAAGGAATATCATAAATTACGTTCCAGTTGGGCCAATGCTTACTACGATGCATTTCAGACTCAAAATGAAGCATATGAGGTCTACTTCGATGGTTCCGAAGATGAAGCGGATGAATTGTTCGATGATGCTGAAGAGCACATGACGGAAGCGGATGATTATGATGAGCAGGCAACTGAAAAATGGGAAGAAATCATGGATAAATATAAATTTGAAGAAGAAGAGGCTGAATGACTTTACTGTTTCTTTGAAATAGACGATGACCCGGATTGCTAAAAATCATGTACACACCCCGGGTCATCTTTTTACAGAATTTCTGGAGTGCATCATGAAGATTCCGAGAATGATTTCAGAAACAATTCATAGACTATTGTAAAGGCTTCAAACGAATGCGAACAAATCATACAAGCCTGCATGACCAGTTAATGTCTGTTATGTTATAATTAAAAAGTATCATTTGTAAATGCATTAAAATGAAGGGATGAGCATAATGATTACAACAATTATTATAATTGCAGTTGTCGTGTTACTGTTCATTTACGTTGTTGTCAGTTACAACGGCTTGATTAAACTACGCAACTGGGTTGAAGAATCGTGGAGCCAGATCGATGTGCAATTGAAACGTCGTCATGATTTGATACCGAATCTTGTCAATACGGTTAAAGGATATGCCACACATGAACAGGAAACGTTGGAAAAAGTCATACAGGCACGAAACCAGCTCGTCAGTGGTACACCACAGGAACGGATCGATGCGGATAATCAAATTCAAGGTGCTTTGAAATCAATCTTTGCACTTAAAGAGTCGTATCCGGACTTGAAGGCCAATCAAAATTTCCTTAACTTGCAGGAAGAGTTGTCAACAACTGAAAACAAAGTGGCCTATTCACGCCAACTTTATAATAAAACGATTGCCGAATATAACATCAAGCGGGAATCTTTCCCAACTGTCATCATTGCCGGTATGTTAAACTTCAAGCATCGTGATCAACTGCAGATTCCTGAGGAAGATCGCGAAGTTCCTAATGTAACTTTCTAGTGGAGGACATGTATGTTATATCAACAGGTTTTGCAAAATAAACGAAAAACAGTGTGGCTCATTACGTTGTTCAGTATTCTTGTTTTGGCGATCGGATGGGCTATTGGCTACTTTTTCAGTGAAGCGCCATATACCGGTTTGATCATTACACTGATTATTGTCGCCATTTATGTGCCAATGACGTATGCTACAGCAAACTCACAAGTGCTGAACATGGCTGGAGCCAAAAAAATCAAACAAGAAGATCATCCACAATTATTCGATGTCGTGGAAGAATTATCGCTGGCTGCACGAATACCAATGCCTGATGTCTATATTGTAAATGATCCGGCACCCAATGCGTTTGCAACAGGGACGAAACCTGAAAAAGCGTCAGTCGCGTTTACGACAGGACTTCTTAAACGTTTGAATCGGGAAGAATTATCCGGTGTAGCCGCACATGAAATTTCCCATATTCGAAATTATGATGTTCGTTTGATGACGGTTTGTATTGCATTGGTTGGTGTTATCGTGCTGATCGCCCATTTTGGTTCACGTCTGCTGTTTTTTGGTGGTGGAAGAAGAGGCGGCGGGAACAAGAAATCCAACCCGATTATCATGATCATTGCGTTGGTTTTTATCATTTTGGCCCCAATTGCCGCCCAATTTGTCCAACTTGCCGTCTCCCGGAACAGGGAATATTTAGCGGATGCATCCGCTGTTGAATTAACGCGTAACCCACAAGGTCTGATCAATGCCTTAACGAAAATCAGCCAAAATGATCACGACGTAAAGAACGCCCAAAAAGCAACGGCATCAATGTATATCGCTATGCCACTCGGGAGAAAGTCGCGTAAGAAAAAAGCGAAAAGTTGGCTTGCAACACACCCTCCGATGGAAAGTCGTATCGAACGCCTGCAGCAAATGTAAGTGATGGTACTTGCGAAGCAGTGGTTCAAAGCCCTACAGCAGCTATGAGACACGATGCTTATAAGTCATGAACAACCCTTTTTGAAATTCTCTGGGGCGTTTATGACTTTTTGATGGGTTCACGCAGAAGGATTGTTTAGTCTAGACCAATTAAACAAAAAAAGCATCTTGAAAAAATGATGTGGTATAGTCTATTTCCACAGAATTGGACTGTCTGTCCAAAAACCTATTTGAGCAATGCTTGAGGTTATTTAATGCTTTGAATTGAATCGCCAACACCATAATTTGGTCCTAGGGCAGTTGAGTATGCTACGACAGCTCTATCTACTGCTTTTTGAGTATATTCGTCCCAGTGAACGTTACAAGATTCCCAGGTATCACCACAATAGACACCATTTCCTAAATTTGTCTTATTTGCTGCGAGAACTTGTGAATGGGGGAAAATGAATAATCCCAGCCCTAACGTTAACGTTGTTAATCCGAGCCTTATTCTTTTTTTCATAATAAACACTCCTCGTATTTTAAGAATTTATTTTCTGTTTCCACCTTTAGTAATCTATTAAACATTGGCGTTTAGGGATCTTTTAGGTTTTGTGTTTTTTCTTATGCATTCACACTCAGTGCTTATCATAGTTGACAAAGTTAAGGAAATCGTGTATTATTATCTCTAATTCGAGATAATGAAGGAATGATAGAATGACTACTGATGAAAAAGAATTGGATAATGAACTTTCCCTGAAACTTTTTGTTGTACTGACACGTGCTTTACAGTCTGTCAGAAAAAAAGTTGAGGCGGATATACGGAGTCATCAGCTTAATTTAACCGAATTTGCGGTACTTGAATTGCTGTTTAACAAGGGAGCTCAGCCAATCCAGAAAATCGGGGATAAAGTATTGCTTGCCAGCAGCAGTATAACGTATGTCGTCGATAAACTAGAAGAAAAGAAACTGCTGGAGCGCAAACCTTGTCCCAATGACCGCCGGATAACTCATGCTATGCTCACAAAACAGGGGAAGGAACTCATGGCCGAGGTATTCCCGCAACATGCTGAAGCAATCCAAGAAATATTTGCCGGATTGGACACGGAGGAAAAGAAAGTCATGATCGAGCAGTTGAAAAAGTTGGGGCTGTATGTGGAAAAATTGTAAACTAACGATTGGATAGGAAACTAACAGGTATCGGCCTTAACCGACTCCAGATACAAAAGGCTAAACATAATCCTTATTTTCATAAGGATTATTATTTCAAGCATTTATCTTGAATTAGAGATATATGAAATGGTACTATTAAAATTGGAGGTGTTGCAGGACATCATTTATGCTGTATTGAATGGTATGGCAAGCAACATGTGTGTATATATTCTCTGACTAAAGAGAGTATAATAATATCAATCAAAAGGAGATTTTTAACATGGAAAATGTAAATTTGGCAATTGTATACTATAGTGCAACGGGTACGAACTATCAATTAGCAAAATGGGCAGAGGAAACAGCTAAAAATGCGGGTACCAATGTAAGACTTGTCAAAGTACAGGAATTGGCACCGGATGTTGCAATTGATTCCAACCCAGCTTGGAGAAAACATGCCGATGCGACTGCAGAGGTTGAAGAAGCAAACTCTGAAGATCTGGAATGGGCAGATGCCGTTATTTTCAGCTATGCGACACGTTTTGGTAACATGGCTTCACAAATGAAACAGTTCTTGGATCTTCAAGGTGGACTTTGGGCGAGTGGTAAACTTGTGAACAAAGTTGTCAGTGGTATGTCTTCTGCACAAAATGATCACGGTGGACAAGAAGCGGCTCTTCTTTCACTTTATACATCCATGATGCATTGGGGTGCGATCATTGCTGCCCCAGGGTATACGGATCCAGTCCTTTTCACAACAGGTGGCAATCCGTACGGAACAACGGTCACTGTTGATGCAGATGGCAATATGCAACGCGATGTAAAACCTGCTGTTGAAGTCCAAACAAAACGTGTATTGGATATTGCTTCACGGATTAAAGCAGGTAACTAATCGATTTCGTTAAAATTTCCAACGAACAAGCTTCATCGGATTCATTTTCGGTGGGGCTTGTTTTTATTTTGCGCTTATTATGGTAAAATGCGTTCATATCGAAAACGATCAAGAAGACAGGATGAGGACAATGGAAAAACATAGTGAGTGGATGGTCCATCAAAAATATGTGAAGCGGTATCAAGATGGCTATCCTTTAATAACCAAGGATGCAATTGTTTCAAGGATGGATTCAGCACGTGAAGGGGATGTGATCCATCTGGTTGATACACATCACCGTTTTATCGCGAAAGGGTACTGTGGCCAACAAAATAAAGGCATCGGCTGGATACTGACAACGGATCATAACACAAAATTGGATGCATCTTTTTTTAAAAAGACGATTGAGCAAGCGATCAAACGCCGGACACCTTTTTATGAATCTGATCAAACAACTGCTTTCCGTGTTTTCAATGGGGAAGGAGATGGTATTGGTGGGCTGACAATTGATTATTATGCTGGGTATTATGTGATCAACTGGTACAGCGAAGGTATTTACGCGTATAAAACAGACATTGTACAAACGCTTGAACAATTATCTGATTGTCAGGCAATCTATGAAAAGAAACGTTTCAAACAAAAAGGGTCATATATAGATGATGATGATTTTGTATCCGGAACGCGGGCTGACTTTCCATTAATCGTGAAGGAACATAATATGCATTATGCTGTTGATTTGAACGATGGGGCGATGACAGGAATATTTTTGGATCAGCGTGATGTACGAAGAGCGATTCGGGATAGGTATGCCAGTGGACTGAGGGTGTTAAACACGTTTTCTTATACAGGCGCATTTTCAGTGGCATCATCATTGGGAGGTGCTTTACAAACGACGAGTGTGGATCTGGCTAAGCGCAGTTTGCCTAAGACCATTGAACAATTCAGTGTGAACGGGATTGACTTTGAGGCAGAAAATATTCATGTCATGGATGTTTTCGAATACTTCAAGTATGCACGACGAAAAAATCTTTCTTTTGATACGGTCATTCTTGACCCACCAAGCTTTGCTCGGACCAAGAAATATGCTTTCAGTGTGCAGAAAGATTATACAACGTTATTGTCTGAGGCACTGACTGTAACGGAAAAAGGCGGTGTGATTGTTGCCTCGACGAACCATGCCGCACTTACCCGAAAAAAATTCAAAAACATGCTAGTGAAAGGATTTGAAAAGGAACATAAATCCTTTCGTATATTGGAGGAGTATTCATTGCCTGAAGACTTCCGGGTCCATAAGGCCTATCCACAGGGAAATTATTTGAAAGTTGTCATCATGCAAGTGGTGGGTGCGCGATAAAGTTTCAGTGACCCGTGCGAAAAAGTGTAGGCCTGCGTGATACAGATTGAAGACCGCGCAAAATGTTCCAGGACCGTGTGATGATCGGATTTGTATCAAAATAAAGTGTCTCAGATTCGATTAATTAGGTACAAATATGATTTCTGTCAAAATAAGGAGCGCTAGAGCATATTAATTAGGTACAAATATGATTTCTATCAAAATAAGGAGCGCTAGAGCATATTAATTAGGTACAAATTTGATTTCTATTAAAATAAGGAGCGCTAGAGCGTATTAATTAGGTACAAATTTGATTTCTATCAAAATAAGGAGCGCTAGAGCATATTAATTAGGTACAAATATGATTTCTGTCAAAATAAGGAGCGCCAGAGCATATTAATTAGGTACAAATATGATTTCTGTCAAAATAAGGAGCGCCAGAGCGTATTAATTAGGTACAAATATGATTTCTGTCAAAATAAGGAGCCTCCGAGCGTATTAATTAGGTACAAATATGATTTCTGTCAAAATAAGGAGCGCCAGAGCGTATTATTTAGGCACAAATATGATTTCTATCAAAATAAGGAGCGCTAGAGCGTATTATTTAGGCACAAATGGATTTATATTTAATCAGGCATTGGTTGATTCTGTTTTGGCGCATCCCAAAGGTATCATATTAATTTTTCACTGCGCACTCGGCGTGAATATCTCATATAATCAGAGGCAATGAAAACTGTATAACGGAGGGGATCCGTGTGATTGTTTGGATTAACGGAACATTCGGATCGGGAAAAACAACGGTTGCACATGAACTGGATAAGCGGTTGGGAAAGTCGATTATCTATCGCAGTGTAACTGGCAGTAAGATCCCCATATCAAGAACTCTAAGGAAACTAAGACTTGTTAGCGGGGGATCAACTGCCAGTAACGGCCCGATTGGTTCAACTAACAATCAGTGGGGATAAATGCAACCCCCACTGATTGCAGTTTCACTCTATGATCCAGAACGGTTTGGTTTTGTGTTCATGAAAAATGTTCCGCAGGAGATCGCGAAAAGTGACTTTCAAGATTACCTGTTATGGCGGGAAGCTAATGCGAAACTGTTAAAGCAAATTGTGAATGAGTATGATGGAACAGTTATTGTACCAATGACTTTGACGTCAGAAGCATATTTTGAGGAAATTATCGGAGCACTAAGACATGAGGGTATCGATGTGGCGCACGTCACTTTAATTGCATCGGAGGAGACCATCCGGAAGCGACTGCGTAAACGACTTGAAGGTAAACGGGTCATGGGCGTATCAGCAAATGAGGGAACGGATAAATAAACTGAATGCTCCTTTGTTTTCGAAGCATATTGGCACAGATGATAAAACGGTTGGTGAGATTGTCGAACAGATTGCCATGTCTGTCAAACTTGATATATTTCCGGATAGACGCTCTCGAGTTCGGAAATACATTGACAGGAAATTTATATCTGTGAAAGAAGCACGAATTTTTAAATGAATAGTCCCGTTATGAAATAAGCAAGAAGAAGGTTTAATAGAGTCAAAGGTAGGTGGTCATTATGTCCAATGTCGGTTTACATCACGTGGAAATCAATGTTTCGAATTTAGCAAAGACCGTTTCTTTTTGGGGTTGGCTTTTAAACGATTTAGGATATCACCCATTTCAAAAATGGGATAGCGGGCAAAGCTGGAAAACCGGAAGCACCTATATTGTGTTTGTACAAACGGAGGAACGATTTCTAAGTTCCCCTTATCATCGTCGTCAGGTAGGGTTGAATCATTTGGCTTTCCATGCGCGTTCACGGGACCATGTTGACGAAGTGACTGCCATACTTAAGAAAAAGGGTATTCCTATCTTATATGAAGATAGACATCCGTATGCCGGGGGTGGAAATCATTATGCGGTATATTTTGAAGACCCGGACCGTATTAAAGTGGAACTTGTTGCACCTGATGAAACGAAAAACCGCTGAGGGGAGAACACAAGTATGTCGCTACATCCAATCACAAAAAAGGTGTCTATATTACAGAGTGCATCGCACGTCAGATTTTTATCCAAAGGTTTTTCATCGGATTTAAAATTTGTCGTTGATGATGCCTATTTGGTACGTGTCTTTCCAGCCGATGATATAAAACGAAGGCGCGATGAGTTTGATACGATTCGTGCCTTGAATCATTTTTCAGAGTATGTTCCCAAATCCATCCATTTAGAGCGTATTGAAGGAACGGATTGGGCCTATATGGTTTTGTCCTATCTTCCCGGAGAAGACGGCGAAGAGGCCCTGCCAGCTTTAACCGACAAAGAACAATACGCAGCAGGGGTGGAAGCAGGGCGCACCTTAAAAAAACTCCATCGTTTGAAGGCACCAGATGATTACCCCACCTGGTTCGATGTGAAACGTCAAAAAAGCGATAAATATTTACAGGGGTTGGAGGACATCCCCGTTGATCCCGACCTTAAAAAATTACTCCGCGATTACATTAAAGATAATGAAAAATTGCTCTACGACAGGCCGAATACGTTTCAACACGATGATTTCCATCCCACTAATCTATTGATTCATAATCGTCAATTTGCAGGCATTATTGATTTTGGCAGGATGGATTGGGGTGATCCTGTCCATGATTTACATAAACTCGGGTTTTTCTCCAGCCGGATCAGTGCCATGTTTACAAAAGGGATTGTGGATGGCTATCATGAAGGAACGGGTTTTGGTGTCTCTTTCTGGGAATTATATACCCTATACAGTGCCATGCATATCGTATCTTCCCTTGTATGGGGGATGCGATTTGGGGCGGATATGTTCAAGAAAATGGAAGCTTTTTCGTATGATGTTTTGGGTGATCATGATGATTTTAAACGCATTCGGCCAAAATGGTATAGGGAGGCGTAACGAAGAATCAAATAAAAAGAATTTTAAAATACGAGTTAATTTGTTTTGTTATAATCGATGTTATGTTAAGCGGATCATTCTTTCGTGCGGGGTTAACTTCCGTATTTCTTTGATTCTTTATCGAAATTATCCGCTCGGGTCATAGTACAACACCCTGTCTTTCGTGAATATAAACTTTTCTTCCTGCCCCCCTAATCACAGCACATTCCTATTGCGAGCTGTAACCTATTTTGTTGCAAGGAATTCACAGGAACCAAAACCTATCATTTTTGACATGGATGCAATCCTTTTCACGTCCCTGATTATGTCTGGACAGTCATTGCGTGGATGCGTTTATCTTTCACTGACTCCGGCCATTGCAGTGTCAATTCCCTCCATGTTTTTCCACTATCATACGATTTGTAACAGCCGATATTATTCACTGCATAGAATACACCGGCATCCTCAGGATGGGAGACAAGCGAAAAAACAGAAGAACCATCCGGAGAAGGTAGTCCATCGTTGACGATTTCCCATGGATTCCCAGATTCTGACCTAACGATGACGGTGTGTGCTGAAGATGGGCGGTAGGCGGAATGCGCTCCCTTTGCAGCAGCAGCAATTATTGTATCCGGATCGCCTCTATCAACGGCAATATTCACCAAATAGGTGTATGGCTCCAGACCGGCATTTATCGTTTCCCATGTTGCGCCGCCATCTCTAGATTCCGCATAACCCCCACCTGCAGCTTCATAAATACGGCCGGTTACATCAGGGTGCATTGTCATGGTATGGCAGTCAAACTGGGAATGCTGCTTGCGGTCTTCCCAATGATGGCCTTTATCTTCACTTTTCATGACACCGCCTAATTCAATGCCGACAAATATGCGATTTTCCATATGGAGATCAGGCTGAATATAGCGAACATGATGGGTATGTGGACGGGGAGGGAAACTCCACGTATCATGTGAAGGCAATTCCCCGAGGCGCGGGAAATTGGTCCATGTTGCTCCGCCATCTTCAGAGCGAAAGAGCATACTTGGTTCTGTTCCTGCCCAGACAACCCCATATCCATTGACGGACTCTGTCGGGCTCACAGCAACACTCGGAATACGATTGGAACTCATACCGTCTCCTGATTTTTTCCATGTAACGCCACCATCATCACTGACCCATAAGCCGTTGTCAAATGTTCCTGCATACATTCGATTCCGGTTAAACGGGTCCACTGCCAGGCATAAGAACGGATGTGGTGTTTTTGTTTCCGTGAGGGTTGCATCTGTATGATCTTCTATCCGAAAAATGCTATCACCCGCGACAAACTGAAGTACAGTCATTTTATATCCTCCTTTAAAATTTAAGAAACATAATCATGTGATATAAATCTGCACGTTAAAAAGGGTTTCGCCTATATTTTATAATAATATGAATCCGTTTTCAAAGAAGTGGTTCACACTTAAAATAATAATGTGTTGAAGTATGCCACTGATATGGATGTAACATATGCCGATGATGAACAATATTTCCAGTGGGACAATATGTATGTTGGCAAGCATAACTCCGAACCAGAAAAGGAGGCTATGGGCGTGCAAACAAATACAAATGCGATAGTGGCATTGACTTTGGGTATTCTGTCTTGAGGTTAACCAAATAAAACGGTTATTTCCCTGGCGATACAAATTTGTTGCCGGTCACCCAGAAACGCCATGGATATTCTTTGGCTTCACCTGCGCCACCTATACCGATTCGTTTTCCCTGTGAGATATGTGCGTGTGAGGTTCCTTTGGCAATGTATAGCGGTGGCTTTGTGAATGTTTTGCCATAATCGTTCATCGTGATGCCCATGGCTTTCGTCAGCTTGCCCGGGCCGCTGGTCAGATTGGTGAACTTTGGAACAGACCGCCTTTGTTTCATCAGGTCAACGCCCGCATATGGCTCGATAGCGCGAATGAGGATGGCTTCGGGATTGCCTTTTTCCCCGCTGACGACATTGATCAATGTATGTGTATGCATGGAATAGGTATAAACATGGCCAGGTGTTTCAAACATGATGGCTGTCCGTTTTGTATGGCGGCCCCCAAAACTATGTGCAGCCTTGTCGACAACGCCTAAATAGGCTTCTGTTTCTACAATGGAACCAGCAGTCAGTCCTTCATCCGTTTCATTTATCAAATGACAGCCAAGGAGTGCCTGTGCCAGCTCAAGTGTCGGTCTATGATAAAGCGCTTCAGATAATGGTTCATATGTTGAATGCATTGTGTTCTCCTTTTATTAACGATTGGTTTCACTTTTCATTTTACCCACCAGAATAACATATATTATATTGTACCGTTAAAGCAGGAAGAACAAAAAATATGTCGAATATAGTAAAGAGGATATAAATAAAAGCAGAGGGGGGTCACAGTATGAATTATGAACGTGGTGGTGTTGCTTTTGTTGGTTGCATCATTCTTGGAACTGGCATTGGCATGTTGTTCGATAACGCAGGGGCAGGGGGTACGATTGGAGTAGGTGCAGGTTTTCTTGCTATGGCATTCTTGGGTAGGAAATAACACAATAGAAACCGGCTCCGCTATTTTGCGCACATATCCCACTATTTTCCTTGGTCCAGAATATGTTTCAACAAACGGATAAACTTCTGTTCATCCTCTTTTGTATAGGCTTTTGGACCTTTAGTCCGCTTTCCGCTTTTTCTTGCCATGGCACTCATATGGCGTGTATAGAGGAGGTGGTCAATATTTTCAAGCGTGTATTGAAAGCCTTTATGATGAAGAACGATGCACCCTTTACCAAGCCCAAGTGATGCCAGACCGTAATCTTGAGTGATGATCATATCACCTTTTCCCGCAAGTTTCATAATCCGGTAATCAGCAGCTTCTGCGCCAGTATCTACGTAAACAGTTTTGGTCCCTGGTGCATTTTCCGCGTTGGAGTAATGGGAAAAACTTGTCACAAATGTAACTGGAATCTGTGCATCACCTGCTATTTCGGTGATGGTATCTTTTACGGGACAGGCATCCGCATCAACATAAATTTGCATTTTCTCACCTCGGTCATACATGTCGTCAACGTGATAATAATGCAGTAGTCAATCAATGTCAACCCATCAGGATTGAAATCATATCAGTGATGGTGTAATATACGCATCAATTAAAAATAAAGGAAGATGCTGCAATGGATCCGATACTTTTTGAAAAAATAAGAAGTTTGAGTAATGGTGCTTAGTTGTCTAGCTCCGGCGCCTAACCCAAAAATAAAAAGAGCCGTGGCATTCCGGAACGTCTGAATTTCGAACTGGAAGGTATTCTGAAGCATGATGATCTGTCTGTTGATGGCAGTGAATTAAGAGATACATGTATATAGGCAAAGATAAGATCGTAAGTGATAGGGAGGAAAACGAATGCTACGAGATGATAAAGAAACAGTTACATTATTTGATGACTGGGCTAAAACGTATGACAAAGATTTGGAAAATGCCTCGGGTCCATTAATGGGATATGATCAAAGTATGGCACAAGCTGCTCGAATGTTGAATGTAAGCGATCATGAACGATTACTGGATATCGGAATCGGCACGGGGACATTTGCACACATGGTGAGTGCTGGGAATGGTGACATATGGGGAGTGGATCTGTCAGCACAAATGTTGGAACAGTGCCAAGCGAAACACCCTGATTATCATTTACAACAAGGAACGTTTACGGAAACGACAATAACGGATGAACGCTTTGATTATGTCATATCAAGCTTTTGTTTTCATGAAGTTATGCCGAAAGAACGGACACAGGCAGTCAAGGAGATGTATCGGCTGCTTGTTCCGGAGGGGAAATTCCTGATACTTGATATTATGTTCGTCTCCGATGCTGCCGAAACAGTCGCCAAAAAAGAGATTGGCGAGCACTGGGATGCGACTGAAGACTATGTGCGGGTTTCAGTGCTTGATGAGCTGCTTCGGCAAACGGGCTTCAAAAACGTTCAATGGTTTCATACAAGCCCCTATCATTGGGCAGTTGTCGGGAAAAGGTAGTCCGTCCTAAGGCCTCCTTAGTTCGGAAATGTCGCTTCGTTCGATTTTATGGTACAAAAACAAGTGAAGAAGGGCTTTCGTATCGAAAAAATGATAGGCAGGTGATCAAGATGATATTCCAACAGGGAAAATTGGCCATCCGTAAATTGATGAAAAAAGATGTACCTTTTTTGATGAAATGGTTGGGTGATTCAGATATCCTCAGATATTATGAAGGACGAGATAGTGCTTTTGATGAAAAAGAAATTGAAGAAAAATTCGTCAACAGAGAAGATGAAACAACAAGATGTTTGGTGTTGCTGGACAATAAGCCGATCGGGTACTTCCAATATTACCCACTTGGACGTGATGAAAAGGAAGAATGGTATAACGATTATTCGGGAATTGTTTATGGGACGGATCAATTCATCGGCGAACCAGCGTATTGGAACCATGGTATCGGAACATGGCTTGTCCGCGCCACCTGTCAGTTCTTGACCAAGGAACTCCACGCGGATAAAGTCGTGATGGACCCACAAACGAGAAATACACGTGCTGTTTATGTCTATGAAAAATGTGGATTCAAGAAAGTGAGATTGCTCCCTGGTCACGAGTGGCATGAAGGAGCGTACCGAGACTGTTGGTTGATGGAGTATTCGGGTGAACAGGATGCTAAAGTGAGGAGCGAGACATGATATCACCGAGCATAGATTTCGGGTTGAATATAGTGCTTACTGTTGTGCTCGTCATATCCATCATTTTTTTTATAGCCAAACGAAAAGTCAGTGGCAAAGAAATGGTACCGTCTATCTGTCTTTTCGTGGTTGCATCTATCAATCTGATTGGGTTGTGGTTTGACGTATTAGGTATAGTGACGAGTCTTTTAAGTTTTGTATTTTTGGCTATTGGCGCTTATTATACTAAATTTCTTCCTGCCAACTCGAAATAACTGAATCTATGAACAAACACTTTTAAATGTTTCTATGCATGACGCATGGACTTAAAAGTGTTTTTTTATTTATGTGAAAAAATATTGACATTAAAACTCATCTGTTATATTATAACTATAACAGACAAACAACATGTTTACTTGAAGGGAAGTTTTCATGTGTACATTCAATTAGATTTTGAATCCAACGATCCGATTTATACACAACTTAAGGAACAAATCATTGCGGGGATCGCCAAAAAAGAATTGAACCCGGGCGATGCCCTGCCATCCGTCAGGGCGATGGCGAAAGATATTGGTATTAATTTACACACCGTCAATAAAGCTTATCAGCAGCTGAAGCAAGAAGGATATATTTTAATCCACCGGCAAAAAGGGGTTGTCATTCATCCGGACGGTGTGAAACCAGCAGATGATGCATATCGGGCGGGGTTGAAAAAAACGCTCTATCCCTTGATCGCTGAATCTGTCTGCAAAAGCATTTCGAAGGATGAATTTGCGGCGTATGTAAGTGATGTTTTTGCGGAATTTGAAAAGGGGGGAGACGAATGAGTGGATTAATGTTTCTGTTATTAACGATTATTATGGTCTCGTTGTTTTTGATATTAATGTTCACGCCCTATATAACCCGAAAGACGGAAAGTTTTGGTGTTTCTATTCCGGAGTTGGTTTATCATGATGATCGATTGAAAAAAATGCGTCAATCATATGTATTCCAAACCGGGATATTAAGTGGTATCGCACTGCTTATTTTTTTAATGCTTGGTTTGAAGTATGGTGGTGACGAACAGTTCATCGGCATTGTATACGGTGGTATTATCGTTGCGTATATTATCGGGAGTTTTTTGATTTATTTGGTGTTTCATAGACAAATGACACATATTAAAAGAATGGCTAGTTGGAAGAATGAAAAGACCGAACATGTGGTGATTGATACGACTTTCCATAACCAAAGAAATACGTATTCCAATGGATGGTTTCTCATTTCCGTTATCATGATCGGTGCGACATTATTTATTACGTTTCTCCAATATGACCGGATTCCGTCTCAGATTCCGATTAATTATGATTTTTCCGGAAAAGTAACTCGCTGGGCAGATAAGTCGATAAAATCAGTTAGCCTGATGCCGGTCATGCAGCTGTTTATGCTTGCCTTGTTTGTCTTTATCAATACTGCTATAGGAAGAGCCAAACAGCAAATCAGTGTCGAGAATCCTAAGGAGTCCGCCAAACAAAGCCGTATATTCAGGCGTCGTTGGTCTCTGTTTTTGATTATTTCGGGTACACTGTTAGTCATTCTTTTTGGTACGATTCAACTGTCATTTATTTATCTAATCGATGATACGATGTTGATGTATGCAAGTATGGGAATAACGGGTCTCACGGTTGTCGGTTCCATTATCCTGGCTTTCACGACGGGTCAAGGCGGGAGTCGTGTGAAAGTCGCCAAGGGAAATAATGAAGATAAAATCGACCGTGATGATGATCGTTACTGGAAATTGGGTCAATTCTATGTCAATCGGCGTGATCCTGCCGTTTTTCTGGAAAAAAGATTTGGTGTCGGTTGGACTGCTAATTTTGCACATCCGCTTACCTGGCTGCTGATCGGAGGAATCTTAGCCATCAGTATCGGTTTACCACTTTTTTTAACGCTGTAACGTAGGGAGGAATGAAGATGGCTGAAGCATTGCAATCAGTCAATTGGTCAATCATTGCACCCTTTGTGGTTATACAAGTCATTTTGATTATCATCGCATTGATTGATTTGAAAAAGGCGGATAGGGTGAATGGTCCAAAATGGATGTGGGTGCTTATCATTGTGTTCATCAATATTATCGGACCGGTAGTTTATTTCGTGATCGGCAGGAGGGAGCTTTGAATGACGCTACTTGATGTAAAAGGTTTATCCAAACAGTTTGATAAGAAGCCTGTCGTCGATGATGTCAGTTTCAAGTTTCAAGAAGGCGGATGTATTGCGTTGATCGGCCCGAATGGTGCAGGGAAGACGACGATTTTACGCACGTTGGCAGGTCTGTTGAAGCCGACAAAGGGCACCGTACAGTTTGCCGGCATGAAGCCGAACAGTGATATCCGCGCACATATCGGCTATTTACCGCAACATCCGATGTTCTATACATGGATGACTGGAGAAGAGTTTCTCAAATTCAGCGGCAGACTATTCGATATATCAAAGGAAGAAGTTACCAGGCGCTCAGATGAGTTGCTGGATGTTGTTGGAATCGGGCATGCAAAGTCCAAGCGTATCGGAAAATATTCCGGTGGCATGCGGCAACGGCTCGGGATTGCGCAGGCGATGATTCACAAACCACAATTATTGATGTTGGATGAACCTGTTTCAGCACTCGATCCATTGGGTCGCAGGGAAGTATTGACTTTGATGGAGGAATTGAAAAAAGAGCTGACGATCCTTTTTTCGACGCATATTTTAAGCGATGCAGATGAGGTCAGCGATGAACTTTTATTATTACACGAAGGTCAAATTGTAGAATCCGGTCAAATGGTCAGGTTACGGGAAAAATATCAAACGAAAAACATAGAATTGACATTCATGGAAAACGCGGAAGCCATCCATCAACAGTTGAAGGAGCTGGCATTTGTAGAGACATCGAATGTTGTCGGTAACACCATTGACGTCCGAACAGATGATGTTGAAAAAGGGCGAAAAGTTATTATGAAGTTGGCAGTAGAAGGGGATTGGCCTTTGACGGATTTAAGGACGAAACAAGCCACTCTTGAAGATATGTTCATGAAGGCGGTGAAGTAGATGCAGTGGATGACATTGTTCGAAAAGGAAATGCTCGAGAACTGGCGTAATAAAAAATGGATATGGGTTCCTTTGGTAATCATGCTTCTGTCGGTCATGGATCCGTTATCTTCTTATTACATGCCGCAAATCATTGACTCGGTGGGGGGTATGCCAGATGGTATGGTCATTCAAGTTCCTGATTATTCACCACCTGATGTCATTATGATGACATTAAGCCAATTGAATAGTTTGGGAGTGTTAGTTCTCGTTTTAACGACGATGGGCACGATATCCAGCGAACGAAAAAGTGGCGTTTCCGAACTTATCCTTGTCAAACCGGTTTCTTATAAAAATTATATTACCTCCAAATGGCTGACTTCTGTGCTACTCGTATGGCTATCGCTATTTTTAGGATTGTGCATCAGCTGGTATTATATCAATCTGCTGTTTGGGTCTATTGCTTTTACGGATATATTGAAGGTTATTTTCTTTTATGGCCTGTGGTTTGTATTTATTGTGTCGCTTTCCATTTTTTATAATACGTGGGTGCGGTCATTTGGGATTGTAGCATTTCTGACGATACTCAGTATTGGACTGGTAAGTATGCTGCCAAGTATTTTTGGGGAAAAACTGGCGTGGATTCCAAGCAATCTAACAGAATATGTCCATCAAATGCTTACGACCGGAAACATCTCGATGGACTTGTATATGACAGCAATTGTGACACTTGTATTATGTGCACTATTACTCGTATGTTCGGTTTCCATTTTCAAAACAAAGGAACTTGCCAGTTCTTAGTGTAGGATTTCTAAAAAGGTAAGA
Source organism: Virgibacillus sp. (assembly GCA_035301285.1). Taxonomy (GTDB): domain Bacteria; phylum Bacillota; class Bacilli; order Bacillales; family Amphibacillaceae; genus DATGUN01. The sequence goes on along the minus strand of DATGUN010000024.1, from coordinate 32,792 downwards.
ATGTATAACAATACCTCGTGAACGCCAGTAAACATGCCTGGCGTTTTCTTCTTGTAATGAAAAAGTGATAAGTGATAATAATGTGCCATGATGTGTTACATACATTTAAATATAATGTAATGAATGGATAGCCCTAGACTGTGCTAGGATAGAGATGAGCAGTAGATGATGAATGTCATTTTCAGATTAAGTGAAACATTTTCAAGCGTTACACGTCTCTTATTATAAAGGCAAATGTTTCTGTGCAGATAGCATGGTGACAAATGAACATACAACAAGACAGAAATGAGTGGTATCGATGTATTACCTGACAATTTTAATGGGTGTCATATTGGGAATAACGCTTTTTCTATTTTTGTTTATCATTGCCAAGAAAACAGGTCTGTACTATTTGCCCCCGTTAATCACTTTTCTTGTCGCTGTCGGTATGATTGTCTATAGTTTGGGGATCGGCGATATCGGAAAGCTCAATTATGGTCTATTAGGGATTGGTCTTTTAATTGCGGCAGTGGGAAGTGCTTTGCTATTGCCGGAAAAACTTCGGACATCAGAAAAAAGATCATGGACAAAAGGGGATGTCATTGGACTGTTCATCCTTCCGTGCATCATTGCGACGTCGTTTACTTTTTTCACATATGCTGATGTTGGCAATTGGATGTCAGAAAAAAAAGGGAACCCGGTTATCGGCAACCATATTGATTCGCCTTGAAACGGCACACATCAAGAATGGGATCCTATGGAAAGTATTGACGTTTTCATGTCGGTGAATCCGGCAGAGATTGATTTATACAATTAATTTTTTTAATATTCTGCTTAATGGATGGTGTTTGTATATTTTTTTGCTGTCAAGAATGGATGCCTCTACATTTTGAATACTTCCTCATATCGACTTTTCTCTCCATAAGGATTTATATCGTTTTGATCGATAAACCTCACTCGATTCTCAGTCTAAAGGCTGAGAATTTTTCATTCCGTGGAGTCATGTTTCCAGTCAGCCGCTATGCTAAACTCAATATAATCAATCGACAAGTAAATAGAAAGGGTGGCGTCATTGGAACCGATTATCGAAGTCAAGAATCTGGAAAAGTTTTATAAGAAACGAAAGTCAAAAGAATGTGTGAAAGCTGTCAATGATATTTCCTTTCACGTGAATAAAGGGGAAATTATGGGATTACTTGGGCCGAATGGAGCAGGGAAATCGACGACCATCAAAATGATATGTGGTCTGTTAATTCCGGATGCAGGTGATATTACAGTTAACGGGTTAGATACGCGGAAAAATCGTTTGGAATCACTGAACCACATCAGTGCGGTTCTGGAAGGAAATCGTAACCTGTATTGGCGGTTGACAGTGAGGGAAAATCTGGAATATTTTGCAGGGAACCGTGGTGCTTCTCGAAAAGAAGTGGCCGTGCGAATCGAGGAATTGCTAGCGGATTTTAATTTAAAGAGTAAAGAAAAAGAACTGGTAAATCGTCTGTCACGCGGGATGCAGCAGAAGCTTGCCATTGCTGTAGCACTGCTGGCAGAAAGTGATGTCATTTTACTTGATGAACCAACTTTGGGGTTAGATGTGGAAACAGGCTATGAAGTCCGCGATTTACTTCGTGGTGTTGTCGATAAATATAATCGGACCATTATCATCAGTACACATGATATGGATGTTGTCCAAGATTTATGCGAACGAACGGTTATCATTAACAATGGTGAAGTCATTACCGATGATCGTGTTGAAAATTTGCTCCGGTTGTTTGATATTCGTTCATACACAATACAACTTGGTGCGCTATTAACGGAAAAACAACAACTTGAATTAACTGAAAATTTTGTTCACCATGCATATATTCCGGACACATACCAATCCATTATTGAAATCGATTTGACAAAAAGCGAACAGATCTATGATTTATTTGATGTATTGAAAACGGAGAATACCCCAGTAGAATCGATTGATCGGGGAACGATCAATTTTGAACAAATCTTTATGAAACTCGTGAAAGGGGAGGAAACAAATGAAATGGCTCAATCTTCTTAAAGCGAATACACGTAAGGAATACCTTGAATTAAGACGTTATCTACCGAATACCCTTGCCATGTTAGCGACATTTTACATTATTTTTTTAGGTATGTTTGCCGGGATTCAGGTTATAGGCGATCCTGGAGCAGCGGATATGAATACGCAATATATGATTGTGAATTATATTTTCTGGTTTTTGGCGATGATGGTCGTCAATAATATCGGATTTGAAGTAACGAATGAAGCGATGCGAGGGACTTTGGAACAGTTAAGCATGTCACCGATGGGTATATGGCGGATTATAACGACACGTCTTGCCTCATCCATGATTCTTAATTTTTTGCTTATCATCATTTTGCTTTATGCATCGATGCTCACGACGGGTCAGTGGTTGAATCTTGATGTCGTAACCATTTTGCCGATCTTGATTCTGACGCTCATCAGTATGTGTGGACTGGGATTCATTATTGCGGGTATGTCGATTGTGTTGAAACAAGTACAGGCATTTTTGCAGATCCTGCAGTTCATGTTGGCAGGTTTGACATTTGTCCCGCTTACGGTTGCCCCGTTTCTAGCTTTCTTTCCGTTTGTGAAAGGGGTCGATTTAGTACGGGATGTCATGATTGATGGGGTCACGCTGTCACAAATCGGTGTTGGTGATTTTAGCATACTGATCGTCAATGCGGTTGTTTATTTTGTTGTTGGGTTGAACTTTTTCCTTTTCTGTGAGCGCGTGGCGATGCGGAAAGGATTACTGGGACAGTATTGATCTACGCCAGTAGTGCTGGATAATGGCGATTGGTTCAGGTTGAAAATGTATATTGATTAAATTGAGAAAAGATAACCTTTTTAGCAGGCCCCCTCTAGGAAGGTGAAAAAGGTTATCTTCAAAAATGGGAGGTTTTGGCTTTCTGTCTGTTATGCTTGGGTCAACGCAATATCAATATTCTCCACAGATGCATTCCGGTAGCTATCAAGAAGTCCATTTTGTTCAATCGCCTCTTTCGTCACAGTGCGTTGTTTCAAGGTAACTGTGAAGTCTTTTCGAAAGGGGAATGGGTCAAGATGGACTGTTTGTGAATCCTTCCAGTATATGCACATCTTGTCCGCTGTCATGGCCGTCAACTCATCACGTATTGTAATACCATGTCTGAAGAACGGATGTTCATTTTCTTTACTGACGCCACGCTCATTCAAGCAAAGAAATAAGGATAGATCATCAAGCAACTGTAAAATACCATAGTGAAAGGCATAGTCACTCGGGTTAAAGTCGCCTATTGAATGGACTATTTTTTCGTGCCATGCATTTTGCTCACGGATGAACTTCTGAGCGGCATCGGATGTATTTTGATGCAAAAAGCGCATATAGTGTCTGTTACATAATAACGCGGCATATTGATCTGTTCGGGCCACTTCCTCAATACCATATCGATACAATACGGTTTTAGGTTCTGTGGGATAGTCTGTAAACGTATAGGGTGCATCTGTCTGGTCGTTCCAAAAAGGTGCCTCGTCCATAAACTTCCACCCGATATCATGATTTCTGATTGCATATTCCACAGAAGAACGTCTGTCTTGCCCTGAGAATAATGTATTATCCCACATTTCGGCGGCTTTTCCGGAAATCGCCGCGTGATCATGTTGCTGAATCATGATAAATCGATCTTGATGGGATCGGATAATCATAATCAAGCCCCTCTTTTCTGATGGTATACTTCCATCACATAAAATTTTTTCTATTCTTATCGTATCTGAAAAATGATGGATAGCCAAATGGAAGGGGCAGTTGTTGGGATATCGACATTACCAATATTTATGATTCGTTCGATATAGTTTGATGGTCGAAATAGGGGTCAATGTCCAGAGTATGATGGCGATCGCAATGGTTGCCACCCAAAAAGCATTGGCCTGGATGGTTATGGACTGTCCAGATAACATCATCAAACCACACATCACGAGAAAGACGATCGTTGTTAAAAAGGTGTATATAAACAGACCGCTGAACAGGTACATCATGAATCGATTCCGTTTGATGACACCATCTCGTATCGGGAATGTTTTTCTTTCTTCGGGTGGTTTGTCATTACATAAGACATACCATGTGCGTGTTTTTAAGACTCGTTCCCATCCTTTCTTCTTGAGTGTCGTCGAGATATCGGGGGATGGTTTTTTAGAATACTCAATGTGATAGCGTATATCCTGATGTCTCTTATTACTTTCAAATACAAAATAGCGGGTGATGGGATAAATCTTCTTGAGACGATATCCTTCAAGTGCCATTGTATGCAGCCAATCTTCCGTCTTTTTGATATTGAAACTCCAAAATGGGCGACATATTTTTTTGGCCATATATACATCTCCTTCATGATGCAGTGAATATTTTTCCCTATTATTAATTTACGTCGCTTTCGTCTATTTATGACATTCAAAGCCATGTGTTATGAACTGAATGTCATTTACAAAAAAAGGATGGAAAAAAGGTTGAATTCTTTGCATGTGCCAACCCATTTCGAATATTTTTGCTATCTCTGCCACATACTATGTGAAACTAAAAAGCAAAGAGGTGTATAGCTTTAATGGGTTATGCAAAAGTGTTAGGCATAAAGTTTGTAGCGATTTCGGTCACGGTTTTATCGATTTATGGTATTTTCAATCATGTTTCATTGGGTTCCTTAATCATGATCAGTCTTCTGACAACGATTGTCTCTTTTCTTATAGGGGATTTGGTGATTCTCAGGAAATTCGGTAATTTGGTGGCGTCCATCGTGGATTTCTTTCTGGCATTTGGAACATTATGGGTGCTCAGCATGATGTTCATCAGTGGAGCGCTGCCTCTGGGAACAGGTGATGTTCCCATTTTAACGACATCATTTCTAGGAGCGTTTTTCATTGCTTGTGTGGAACCGTTTGTCCATGAATATATGTTGCACAACTTCCATGAATATAAAGATGTTTTGGATAAAAGAGAGCCGTTGGATGTCACGACGGAATTTGGCGAAGAACCGGATGTCCATGATATAGATGATGATGAAAAAAAGCCATAAAACATTTATCCGACGTTAATTGAAAAAACTTCCTGTTAAAACGCATTTGCTTTTAACAGGAAGTTTTTATTGTTTTGGCCCATATTCCTGGATATGTTAAGAAGGGTTTTGTGTTGTGATGTATTGGTTTTTTCAAATATGTAGAAGGGGGAGTGAAATATGATTCGATTCTTTTTTTGCTCGAAATGTCTTGACTTTAATGTGGTTATTGGATAAAATGCTATCTAATATACTTTAAAAGCAATGAACTATTTCCAGTAGCTTATGTTTCTTGAAATCAGGAATCTGGTGGCTGATGTGAACCAGACAAGGGCAGAAGGCGAAATTCACATAGTGAGCTGAATGTATTCCGGCGATGTGCCGTTATCGATGAATGAGTGAGCAGTTATACTGTTAACGAGGGTGGTAACACGGAGCTTTTTCGTCCCTGCTATAGGGAGAAGAAAGCTCTTTTTTTTATAAAAGACTTATGCTTCCTTGTCTGGCTTGGATGCAGAAATCACCAGTGTTACCTGCCCTACAAGACGTGGCAAACGATGGACCTGACCCTTTATTGGATTCAATATGGGTGCCCGACACTTTGATGGTGAGGAAGCAGGTTTCATACATATTGACAGTTATATATCGTAAAAGCGTTGATCTATTTCCAGTAGCTTTTGTTTCTTGAAATCAGAAATCTGGTGGCTGATGTGAACCAGACAAGGGCAGAAGGCGAAATTCACATAGTGAGCTGAATGTATTCCGGCGATGTGCCGTTATCGATGAATGAGTGAACAGTTATGCTGTTAACGAGGGTGGTAACACGGAGCTTTTTCGTCCCTATTTTAGGGAGAAAGAGCTTTTTTTTATCGTTTTTTCTGTGGTATCGTAATGCATCCTCCAAAAGGGATCGATAAATATCAAAGACAACAAAGGAGAGTGAAAAAATGGCAGATTTCAATCAAAGCGGAAAAGATTTAACCGAGAAACCAGAAGCGGGATCCCGATTCCGCACATATGCCGGTAAAGTGGGCTATGTGATTTCTGGTCTTGCCATCGTATGGTCATTGTTTCAATTGTATGCAGCCGGGTTCGGTGCATTTGACGCCATAACGCTACGCGGATGGCACGTCTTGTTTCTTCTGGTTATCGTGTTCCTGCTGTACCCCGCTCGCAAGAAAAACATCGGTGCGTCCAAAAGGCCATCTGTGTTCGATATCATATTCATCATGTTAAGCGTAGTGGCTTTGGGATACCTGCTATTCAACTATCAAGAAGTGGTATTACGCGGCGGTTACTTGATGACAAATGATTATATTTTTGGCGCCCTTGGTATTCTCGTCGTATTTGAAGCGGCACGGCGTGTTGTTGGGAATTTGGCCATTTTGGCTTTGGTTTTTCTCTTGTATAATTTCCTCGGTATGTACGTACCCGGTCCATTTGGGCACAGTGGGTTTACGATCAATCGGGTGATCGATTATTTGTTTTGGGGTAGTGAAGGCATATTTGGTGTTGCCATTGGCGCCTCGGCAACATTCGTGTTTTTATTTATACTTTTTGGCGCATTTTTGAAAATCAGCGGTTTCAGCAAGTTCATCAATGATTTATCGCTTACGATTGCGGGAAGGTCACCTGGCGGTCCCGCCAAAGTCGCTGTACTGGCAAGTGGTTTGATGGGCATGATCAACGGAAGCGCACTTGCCAATGTGGCCACAACAGGGGCGATAACCATCCCGCTGATGAAGCAAAGCGGATATCGCGCTCGATTTGCAGCTGCTGTTGAAGCCGTCGCATCAACGGGCGGTCAATTTGCACCACCCATCATGGGAGCTGTCGGTTTCGTCATGGCTGAATATCTTGGTGTCCCTTATGTAACCGTCCTGATTGCAGCCATCATTCCTGCATTTTTATACTATTTGACACTCATCATGGTAGTCCATTTTGAAGCGAAGAAAATGGGGCTTAAAGGGATTTCTAAAGATAACATACCGGCCATCAAGGGTGTGCTGAAGGAACGTGGGCATCTGCTGATTCCCTTGGTTGTCCTTCTGGTGATGTTATTTACAGGTTATACGGCCGTATATGCCGGCGTCTTTTCAATTTTGGCGACAGTAGTGGCCAGTTGGTTTCGAAAAGAAACCAGGATGAAAGGGAAAGAAATCTTGCAGGCACTTGACGAAGGTGCCATTGGAGCCGTCGGAGTAGCAGTTGCCTGTGCCGTCATCGGTGTGATTATCGGAACCGTATCATTGACGGGAGTCGGCCTGACATTTGGAAATGCCGTCATGAATTATACAAATGGCAGTATTCTACTTGCCAGCATCTTGGTTATGGTAATGAGTGTCGTTCTTGGTATGGGTGTCCCGGGTGTAGCCGCGTACGTAGTGGTTGCTACCGTAGGAGCCCCGGTATTGATAGATCTGGGTGTTATGCCTTTGGCCGCTCACATGTTTGTGCTCATTTATGCGAGCCTATCGAATATTACCCCACCAGTTGCACTTGCTTCTTATATCGGTGCGGGAATAGCAAATACCGATCAGCACAAAGCATCGTTGACAGCCATGAAACTTGGATTGACCGGTTTTATATTGCCTTTCTTTTTCATTTTCGAACCGGCTCTATTATTGGGGGAAACACGTATAAGTGCAAGCATCATACCGGTTTTGACTGCCATTGTCGGTACGGTATCCATTGCTGGCGGGTTGCAAGGGTGGTTTATTAAAAAAGCACCGATCATACAACGCACTTTACTTTTTGTCATCGGTTTATTGATGATAGCGCCGAGCGTCATGACTGATCTGGTCGGTATTTCGCTCCTTTTGGTGGTAGTTTTATGGCAGTGGGGCGAACTGAAATCAAGTAAAACTGCGGAAATATAAATTTAAAACATAGATGGGGGTTATGGATATGAAGATGAATTCAATGAAAGCTTTTGCATTAGTCGGTGTTTTAAGTATAGGGTTATTGATCAGTGGATGTGATAATCTGTTCGACGACAATGATGGGGGAGGCCAAGCGAATGATGGTAATCTGAAATTCCCGACAGGTTCAACAACTGGAACGATCTACCCGCTTGGGTCGGCCATGGCTGACTTGTGGAATAATGAGCTTGACGATGTAAAAGTTGATGTTCAGGCATCAAACGGTGGCGTCGATAATCTGAATCTCCTGAAAGATGGAGAAGGACAAATATCATTCGTGACAACGGGGATCTTGTCGGAAGCCTATAATGGCGAACGTAGCTTTGAAGATCGTCAATATGATGATGCTCGGATTCTTGGAGGGGTATATCTGAATCCCAATCAACTTGTCGTAAAGAAAGATGCCGGTATCGATTCAGTCGCGGATTTAAAGGGGAAGAAATTCGCGCCGGGTTCTGTCGGTAGTACACCAGAAGTCGAATCGAGCATTATTTTACCGGAGTACGGCATTGACTATCCCGATGATATTGATGAGAACTTTGTCGGATTTACCGAGGCGATTGATTTAATGCAAAATAATCAGCTGGACGGCGCATTGATTCAAGCGGGTCTGCCTACATCAGCGGTATCTGAGATGATCTCCACAGCGGACGCCGAATTGATTGACATCGATGGTGATGTGAGAGAATCGTTGAAAGAACAATACCCATGGTACACAGATATGACCATCCCGAGCGGTACATATGAAGGCCAGGATGAAGATGTCGAGACTTTAGCGATCAAAATGGTGATTATGACTGATGCATCGGTCGATGATGATGTCATCTATGACCTGACAAAAACATTATGGGAAAATGTCGACGAACTTGAATCGGCTCATTCAATCGCCAAACAAATGGATATTGACGAGGCGACCAATGACTTAGCCGACATTCCTATCCATGAAGGGGCGAAACGGTACTATGAAGAGGAAGGGATCCTGGATTAACGTGTAGCCGGATGACTTTGTCTTGAAAGGATGGAATACGTTGTACACAACAAAACATATTGGCTATTTAGGTCCTGAGGGGACATTTTCAGAACAGGCGGCCATGGAAGTTTTTGGCGATTGTGATTCATTTAGCTACCATCGATATCCGACGATTCAAGAATGCCTCTTGGCAGCAAACAAACAATTACTCGATTACGCCCTTGTCCCGGTTGAAAATTCCATTGGTGGCTCTGTCAACATAACGGTTAGCCAGCTTGTCCATGACCTGCACATACCGATTCAGGGGGAGGTGCACCTGCCCATCAGTTATGAACTGCTGGGCAGTGATCCAGAAGTGTGTATAGACTCTTGTGAGATCATTTACGGACACCCACAAGCATTAAGGCAATGTGATGATTATTTGCGACGTCATTATAATGATGTCGTTTTACAACCGACCGACAGCTCAAGTGCAGCGGCAAAGATGGTTGCGGAAAATCCAGACCAGGCAGCATTGGCATTAGCGAATACAGCAACAAGACATATCTATGGTTTAACGGTTATCGCTTCTGAAATAGAAAATAATGCGGAGAATACAACACGTTTTATTGTTTTAGGTGATGACGCCATCGATTTATCCCGCGATATCATCAAATCGACGTTGATCATCACGCTACCGGGACATGATTTGAGGGTTTTGCAAAACGTACTGGGCACATTTGAAACGTTAGCGCTGAAGCCTCTTAAAATAGAATCTGTCCCGCTGAAAAAGAAGTTGGGCGAATATGCATACATCATTGATGTCGATACAACAAGCCATCATGATTCATATTTACAGGCGTGTGACGCCATACAGAAATGGGGTTGTTCATTACGGCATCTCGGAACCTATGGTGTTTGTCATCATCGAGGATGTGACGAATAGAACATGTAAAGGGTGTCGGTCACTGTTCGCCCGATGATTGTCGTTCGGTAACACTGCTTTTCAGTCCAGTTACTGCACATTGAAACATCTATATTCTTATGATGATTTTCAATGATTAACACGGATGCTTTAAAGAAGTGTATGAAAAGGGTATAATGGATAAAAGAAGCGGATGGCTTTTAAAGGAAAATTTCAGTTTATTTAAACAAGGAGAATGTTTGAATGGCAACGATTGACGACTTTATGAAATTGGATATGCGGATTGGAACCGTCACAAAAGCTGAACCGTTCCCGGAAGCAAAAAAACCGGCGATAAAAGTTGAGGTCGATCTAGGCGATGACTTGGGTGTGAAGCAATCATCTGCGCAAATCACGAAACGTTATAAACCTGAAGACCTTGTGGGGAGACAAGTCGTATGTGTGGTTAATTTCCCACCGATGCGTATTGCCGGATATAAGTCTGAGGTTCTTGTGATGGGTGGAATGGAAGGTCAGGATGATGTCGTATTGCTCGCTCCTGATGAAAAGGTGACAAATGGAGTGAAGATTTCTTGAGTGGTGACTGCGTGGAGGATACAGAACTTAAAACAATGGTTTGATTTTACAGAAGAACGGAAACATGGCCGCGAACACAAGGGTTATCCAACAGAGCGTCCGGGAGTGCCCTCGTATACGTAGCCGATGAATATGTCAAAAGTGATTGGCGAAGGGTACTTCCTATCTAAAAAAGCGCAAATTTGCTATACTGTTTAATAATCGATGAAAAAAGGATGACATATTTTGAAAGAGGAAAAAAAACTCTACAAAGAAGCTATGCAGGTTTTAAAGGATACGAGCAGAACTTTTTATATACCGATCACATTGCTGGAAACAACTTTAAAACAAACGGTTGCATCGGCTTATTTATGTATGCGGGCGATCGATGAAATTGAAGATGATCCCGAAATGGATGGTGAAACGAAGCAGTCCTTACTGCTGGAAACGAGTGACTTACTCAAAAAACAACCATTTGACAAGTCGGCATTCGATACATTGGTTGCCCCGTACAAGTCCGATTTGCCTGAAGTGACGTTAAGGCTGGGTGATTGGCTGGAGGTGTGCCCTGAAGGGATAAGGGGCCGTGTGCAGACCTCGACAAGTGAAATGGCTGTTGGTATGGCGAAGTGGACGGAAAGACATTGGCAGGTTCATACTGAGGAAGACTTGGATGACTATACGTATTATGTCGCTGGACTCGTCGGTGTCATGCTGTCTGATGTTTGGGAATGGCGTGATGGGACACAAACCGATCGAGATCTTGCCATTGGCTATGGCAGGGGCTTGCAAGCCGTCAATATCCTCCGCAATAAGGATGAAGACTCTGAGCGCGGGGTGAACTTTTTCCCAGATGGTTGGACACGGAATGATATGTTTCAGTATGCTGATAAAAACTTGGATTTGGCAGATAAATATATGGAAGACATACAGGCACGGACAATGGTTTTATTTTGTAAAATTCCGCTCGCTCTTGCAAAAAGAACGCTCAAAGCATTAAAACGCGGTAATGCAAAAATGTCTCGACAAGAGGTTGAGACGACGGTAGATGAGATTGTGAATAAATGAAACGCTTGGAATTCAAAGATAGATTATGGGAAGACGGGGCACAATGGACCTCGTCTTTTTAATGTCTTCAACATTGATATGCAGCATGTCAATGTTGGCAATTGAAATCGGAATCTTTTTCGAATGATGACGATTATCGACAGGTTGCTTGTTGCACACATGTTTTGTATAGTGAATGTATTATGATACAGAAAGGATTGGTTGATATGGCAAAAAGCCGTGCGAAAAAAATTCGCGAAAAGCGGATGCGTGAAGGTAAACGAAATCCAACAAAGGATCGTGGAACATATGCACTTGCGGATTTGCGGACGCGAACTTCAAAAACGAAACACGAAATGATGTATCAGGACAAATACGGAGAACTCCCAAAGGTGGATCGAAACAAAACCGATGGGAGTTCTTTTGTATACAATCCAATGTTTCAAAAACTGCGGAATCAGGTAGATGTTTTTCTTCGTGCGTTCGGGAGCCGGAAACCAAGGAAGATGACCAACCCGGTAAATACAAGTGAAATAATTGCCACCAAATGCAAATGGGCCAGGTCCAGGTTTTTGTTAAAGACAATGCCGAGTAGACTCGAAGACAGGATAGCACCGACATAACGACTCGTCTGAAACAATCCAGATGCAGAACCGGTTTCTTCAGGAGGTGTATGGTCATATAATGCGGTTTGCATGGAAATGTTATTGAAGCCATTACTCATCCCCAACACAGACATGACAACAATAAACCAGCCGAGTGGTGAATCCGTATGATACGTCAGAAGGAGGACCGTCCCGATAAACAAGAGTCCTGCGCCGGTTATAAGCGGTATTTTAGAGCCAAGATGGTCAATCATCTTTCCTGCAATCGGAGCGGTTATGACACCAAATCCGGCGAGTGCCAGCATGATCAGTCCGGTGTCCCGTTCACTATAGTTTTGGACTTGCTGCAAAAAGGTTGGGAAACCATAAAAATACCCATAATACACCAAGTTGATCAGAATGAACTGGACATAGACGGATGTTGCACTCCGGTTTTTAATCAGCCCTTTCACATCGATAAACGGTTCTTCTTTTCTGCTTTCATACCTATAGAACCAGATAAATCCACCAATGAAGACGACGAGACTCACCCAATTGATGGTATGTTCCAAGGACAATAGAAATAAGATCATTCCAATAATCGCGGTGATGAATAAAATGATTCCGAAAAAGTCGATGCGATGTAATTCGACCTTGACATGTTTCGGGTTTGGCAGAACAACCAGTGCCAGTGTAAACGAAATGATGATGAACGGAAAATTGGCAAGAAAAATAGCTGGCCAATCCCAAGACGCGATTAAAAAGCCACCGATTGACGGTCCAAATGCTGCCGATGTGGTTGAAAAGATCGATAAAACAGCAAGGGCCTGGGCTTGTTTTTTCGTGATGCTCGTCCGAACCATGGACATGCCGCTCGGAAACAGTGTAGAACTACCGATAGCCTGAAGGGCACGACAGCCCAATAAAAAAGGATAATTCGGTGAAAACGGTGCTAATATACTGGAAAGTGCGACGATCACAAGCCCTGCCAGGAAGATACGTTTTGGACCGAACATGTCACTTAATTTGCCCATGACAGGCTGTCCGGCAGCACTTGCCAGATAAAAGACGGAAATCATCCATGTAGCGTCCGCGAACGTCAATGAAAATTCATGTTGCAATGTCGTAAGAGCCACAGAAATCATTGATGAGTTCAATGGATTGAGCAATGTGCCAAGGCCGATTGTGAGAATAAGCAGCCATCTTTTTTGTGTTGTATGTTCCATAATCAACGCCTGCCATTTAAAAATTATGCTTCAATCCATCCATAATATAGTAAATAGGATGATAACAAAAGAAATTTGCCTTCCATCAATATGTCATTATCAAAAGCGGAGCGAGTTTCAATGATTTTTTATGGTAAAATGTAGAATAATGCTCGAATAAACAGATATAAAAGTGGGTGATCGGATGCATCATTTAAAACAACAACTGATATGTATTCGTGAAAATGGGTACGATTACACAGGATATGATTTAGAAGACTTAAGTTTGAACATGTTAAAACATATCGGTACAACAGACGGTGAGCTTCGTGATGCATTGATTTATACCACTTTCGGAGATATGATCATTGCAAAAAATGTACTGAGTGTGTCTCAAATGAAGCGACTATTGAGAATTTCCCTGGACAAAGACCATTTGTTCTACGGATTTGGCAAGAAAGAATCGGATTCTGTCTTTGCCAGAGCTTTTTCAGTATTGGTGTTGGGCCTTATCCTTAATGCAGATCGCCGGCATTCTTTTCTATCAAAAAGTGAATTTGAGAATGTAAAAGGTAAACTATTCACTTATGTAGCAGGTGAAAACGATATCCGGGGATATGTTGTAGGAAAAGGATGGGCACACGCCCTTGCTCATGCGGCGGACACATTGGATGAGATAGCCAGGCACCCTTATGCAACGGGGGTTGATTTAGAGGAATTATTAAAAATCATTCAGTCCACATTTCTCGTTTCTGAAACGGTCTATAGCTATAATGAGGATGAACGGATGGCACTCCCGGTAATCAGTATCTTTAAAAGCGGGGTAGTAAACGAAAGTCAAATTTTGGATTGGATAAGAGAATTTGAACCGCTGTTGGAAGTGCATAAAGAACGCGTATCTGATCCTGAAGGTTTAAATATAGATTTGAATGTGCGTAACCTTTTGCATAGTTTGTACTTCAGATTACGCTTTGAACGGATGGGGACACTTTTTCAAAAGAAGATTGAAGAGACATTGGATGCGATTAGAGCATTTTAGAATGAAACGGGAATAACGTATCCGATATGAACCAAAGGGGGCTACCTTAGTTGGGTCAACATGTTTTGTCTACCGATATCATTAACTGGGTGAAAAAAAATACTAACCCGAGTGCAACGATTGTGAATATCAACAAGTTAAAAGGAAGTACATCCTCTACTCTACATTGCGTCACTTTGAAACAGGGTGAAGCCATTAAAGATGTCGTCGTACGTCAATTTGATAATCAAGAGTGGGTTCAGGAAGAACCAGATTTGGCTATTCATGAAGCATACAGTTTACACAAGGCATCTGATTCAATTGTGCCTACTCCAGAGTTGATTGCTTTTGATGAAATGGGAACGGAATGTGGTGTTCCAGCTGTGCTTATGTCATACCTTGATGGGGACGTGCATCTGCTTCCGAATGATCAGTCGAAATGGCTGTATGGATTGGCCAAAGCGCTATCGGAAATCCATCAAATGAACAGGACAGAATTCCCCTATACATATTTTTCGTATCAGGATAGCGCTACATTAAAAGTGCCTGTTTGGTCCAATGTACCGAATGCATGGCGAAAAGCGATTGATTATATTCAAGATGATCCACCCGTTTATACCCCTCAATTCATTCACCGTGATTATCATCCGGCAAATGTGCTCTGGGAAGAGGAAAAGGTTTCTGGTGTTGTAGATTGGGTGAATGCTTGCATCGGGCCTTTAGCGGTTGATGTTGGTCATTGTCGTGTCAATCTTGCTCAACTTTATAGTGTAGAAACTGCAGATGCTTTTTTAGACTGTTATCGGGCATTGAACCATCATTTCGTATATGACCCCTATTGGGATATTGTATCGCTTGTGGATATATTATCCGGGGAGCCCGAGGTCTATCCAGGATGGCGTGCCTTTGGTGTGACAGATCTTACCAATCATATGATGAAAGAGCGCCTGGATCGGTATGCATTAAGTTTGGTTTCCCGAATATAGACGTACACAAACAGGGGAGGCTGTCTCCATATGACATAGCCTCCCCTGTTTAACATGCATTCATCAATCTTTCACAATAAGTACGGGGACATGTGCTCTGTGAAGCACCCCGTGTGCGACACTTCCCACAAGCGCCCGGTCGATAATGCCTTTTCCATGGCTGCCAACGATAATCATGTCTATTTCTTCCTGTCTGGCAACGTCGCAAATGGTAGCGCTTGGATGTCCGACCTCATGCGTAAAATGGATCCTGTCTAAATAAGGCGAAAACGTCTCCTCCATTTGTTTTTTTATCTCTTTTTTAATATTCTCTTCCGCTCTTTCTACAACCTCAGGTATAAGGTCGTACGCATATGTTTCTTTTGCGGTAACATATAAAATGGTCAAAGTCGCTTCTGGAAACACATCCAGAAATTCATACGCATGTTCTGCTGCTTTCCTTGAATACTCTGAACCATCCGTTGCTAATAACAATCGCTTCATTTCAACACCTCCATATTAAATAATGACATACGCTATCAATGACACAAAAACAGATGTAATACTCATGGCAATGAGCGGTTTCAATGCTCTTGTGCGTAGATCCTGAAGGCTGACATTCAATCCCAGCCCGACCATTGCTGCTGTCAATAACCATGTGGTCACACTATAGACACCTTCCATGACATTGGCGGGTGCAGGAATGTATTGACCAAGGATGTAACTTCCAAAAAGACTCATTACAATAAATCCGATTAAAAACCATGGAAAAGCGACTTTATTTTGTTCTTCACTTGATGCTTTATTTTTACGTTTCATGATATAGATGAAAATAAAGCAAAGTGGAACAAGTAAAAAGACGCGTCCGAGTTTAGCGAGCAGTCCGATAGCAAGCGCATCATCACCTGCAGGATCCGCGGCAATGGCAACGTGTGCCAGTTCATGCAAGCTCGTTCCTGACCAAATGCCATAATCAATCGGTGAAATCGGCAGTAATGGCCCGATAATGGTATAGCCGATCGCGAAGACTGTTCCCATCAACGCAATGATTCCCACTCCGATAGCCGTATCCTCATCCTTGGATTTTACGATCGGTGCAACAGCTGCAATAGCGGCAGCTCCACATACGCCTGTACCAACGCCAAGCAATAGCGATATCATATGATCTGCTTTCAGTAATTTGGCGAGCCAAACAGTAAAGAAAATAGCGAATGCAATGATAAGCGCATCCCGAGCCAGCAATCCGAGTCCGTCATGAAAGACAGTGTCGATGTTCAATTTAAGTCCATATAGTATGATTGCCAAACGTAATAACTTTTGGGATGAAAATGTTATCCCTTTACGAATGATTTCTGGGTACCCAAATATTTGCCTGTAAATAACCGCAATAATAATGGCACATGCTAATTGACCTACATGATCAAATCCGGGAACCATTGCCAGCAAATAACCTAATGCGGCAATCAAAAAAGTAAATGCTATTCCGAGAACCCACATCAATTTTTGCTGTGGCTGCTCTTGTTGTTGTGAATGTGCTGTCATGAAAAAAACCTCCTGTTATTAGAATAGCGGATTTGCCGATATAAGGAAAATAATTTATAATGATAGTAATGATAAGTAAATGATTATAAACGAAAAAGGAAGGAGAAAAACGCTTCATGGATCAACATTTGCAAGTATTTATAACAGTTGTGGAAAAAGAAAACTTTTCCCGTGCCGCAGAAGAACATCATATGACACAGCCTGCCGTCAGCCAGTATATTCGAGCGTTAGAGGAGCAAATCGGCTCAAAACTTCTGGAACGCAGCAATAAGTATGTCCATTTAAACAAGGCGGGGAAAATTGTTTATCATCACGGTAAAGAAATATTGGGCCTATATGAACGTATGCAACATCTTGTGGATGATTTGACACAAAAGGCAAGTGGAACATTGGCAATTGGGGCCAGTTATACATTCGGCGAATATGTTCTACCACATATCATTGCCCAGATGCGGGACTTATACCCTGATATCGAATTGACGGTGACCATTGGCAATACAGCTCAAATCGCTGCTTGGGTGGAAAGTCATCAATTGGATATCGGGATTGTAGAAGGAAAATTTAAAAACACGGGGCTGATCCAGGAGATTTTTGCAGAGGATGCCATGGTGATCGTAGCTTCACCAGAACACCCTTTGGTAAAGATTGAATCGATAGACGCAGATATTCTATCACGTCAGACGTGGTTGGTAAGGGAACATGGCTCAGGCACCCGAGAAGCGACAGAAACGTTATTTCAAAGACTTGCCATATCGCCTGCACACCGTATGGAATATAGCAGTACGCAACCGATTAAAGAATCGGTGGAAGCGGGCCTCGGTATCAGCCTGTTATCGAAATGGGCGATTCAGAAGGAACTGAAACATGGTGATTTAACGGTTATCGAACAAAATGAACTCCCGCTTAAGCGCTCATTTTCATTTATAAGGCAATCTCCTTTTCAAACAAAAGCGTTGGAAGTTTTCATTGCATTGTTGAACGACAGTAAAACCTTGATATCATTGTAGTTAAGATATTTTAAACCCGCGGGATCATGAAAGAGACCGAATAAAGGAGATGATGCAAGATGGAGGCGTTTACGGAAAAGGTGATTGCCATTATCAAGAATATACCAGAGGGACGGGTTATGACATATGGACAGATTGCGCGCCTTGCCGGAACTCCCAGAGGGGCAAGGCAAGTGGCGCGCATCCTGCATTCCATGAGCCGAAAACATCATCTTCCATGGCACCGTGTCATCAATGTCCAAGGCAAATTAACCATCAAAGATGAAGCCTTGTATCTTGAGCAAAAGATGTCTCTGGAAAGTGAAGGCGTTGCATGTACCGGCGGTCGCGTCAATCTTCATGAGTTCCAATTTACACCATGAATTGATGCCTTTAATTCGCTATGTTTCAAAAAGAACGAAGAAAATTATCCTAAAAATCTCAGTATTCAAATTTTAAAATGAATATTGAATGATGAGATTGACTCATTTACAAACATAAATGAATGCGCTATATTGAAGAAGTAAAAATGTAACGGATTTTGTATAAAAAGGGGTGGGTAACAGTGGATCGGAAAGATTTGGAACAGGAGGACGATCGTTTTAAAATAGCTAACCGGGAAGCCTTGATCGGCGTCGGATTGGTTGTTTTCAATTTTATATGGTGGTTTGCTTTTGCGTATGGATTGGGCAGCAAGAACCCTAAGGACTATTCATATGTTTTCGGGATGCCGGCATGGTTTTTTTACAGTTGTGTCGTCGGTTTTATCGTAATGTCTGTTCTCGTTGCGATTATTGTTTCTAAATGGTTTGTAGAAGTGCCATTTGATGAAGAGGAGCGGAATAAATGAATTGGGGAGTAATCATACCATTAATCGGTTTTTTAGTGATCATATTTATCATCGGTATATGGGCAAGTAAATCGGTTGCCACA
The DNA here is from genome assembly GCA_035301285.1 of Virgibacillus sp. Classification (GTDB taxonomy): domain Bacteria; phylum Bacillota; class Bacilli; order Bacillales; family Amphibacillaceae; genus DATGUN01. The sequence continues at coordinate 14,122 of DATGUN010000024.1, read as the reverse complement.
TCCAGTTCCTTTTTGCAGGAATATTTTTTAGGCTCTAGAAGCTTGGGTGGATTTGTCCTGGCTATGACGATGACAGCTACATATGGAAGTGCCAGCAGTTTTATCGGTGGACCGGGTATTGCCTATGAAGAAGGACTGGGATGGGTACTCCTTTCCATGTCGCAGGTTGCAACAGGGTATTTTGTATTGATGATTCTAGGTAAAAAATTCGCTATTATGACGCGGAGATATAAGTCCGTCACATTGGTGGATTATCTGAAGTCGCGTTATCAATCCAAATGGGTTGTCATCTTTTCAGCTGCAAGCATCATTATTTTCTTGTTCTCGGCTATGTCTGCCCAGTGGGTTGGTGGAGCGAGATTGATAGAAACATTGACAGGCTTGAACTATTTAACGGCCCTGTTTATTTTTGCTTTGTCGGTTTTGTTTTATGTGGTTGTCGGCGGATTCCGCGCAGTTGCACTGACAGATGCTGTACAGGGGAGCATTATGTTTATTGGAACGCTCGTCTTGCTCATTGCTGTCATCATTGCCGGTGGTGGACTGGAAAATTTGATGAATGATTTGGCAAGCGAGAATCCTAATTTAATTACACCTTATGGTGCTGATGGCGATTTAAGTGCAGCCTATGTATCCACTTTTTGGATTTTGGTCGGTGTCGGTGTTGTGGCGCTGCCGCAAATCGCTGTTCGGGCGATGTCCTATAAAAGCGCAAAGTCCATGCACCGGGCACTTATCATCGGTACGGTTGTTGTTGGATTCATCATGTTAAACATGCATCTGATCGGTGTGTTGGCGAGACCGATTTTACCTGGTATTGAAGTCGGGGATAAAGTGATGCCGCTCATTGCGTTGGAAGTGATGCCACCATGGTTGGCGGGAATTGTTTTGACTGCGCCGATGGCAGCCATCATGTCGACAGTGGACTCCTTGCTTATACTTGTCAGTTCATCCATCGTGAAGGACGTTTACTTGAATTACATCAATCCGAATGCTGCCAATACAAGAGTGAAATGGATCGGTATCAGTGTGACAGGGGTTGTCGGAGTGATCGTGTTTGTCATGTCACTCAATCCGCCAGACCTGCTCGTATGGCTTAATCTATTTGCCTTTGGTGGTCTGGAAGCAGCATTTATATGGCCGATCGTCATGGGATTGTATTGGAAAAAAGGGAATAAGTACGGGGCATTGTCCTCCATGATTGTAGGGGTCGGTATGTATGCCTTGTTCGATAATATGAATGAGGTCCCGTTTGATCTTCATCCGGTTACTTTTCCAGTCTTATTCTCTCTTGTGGCTTATGTTGCCGGAAGTTTGCTGACTCAAAACAGAAGTGTATCCTACAATTGATCGATATCCGTCTCGAGTCGGAAGTGGAATCATTCTGCAGCGGGTTTGAAAGCGATGTGTCATCCGATAGACTTAAGGTAATGATTGATGACGAATGGGGTGTAGGAAGATGATGAAACATATTTTTGGATTGAGTAAGCAACCCGTCACACAGGCAGGCATTCTTGAAAAGGCAGATTTGAGAAAGCTGGAAGTGATGACAGGGAGTGCGGATATAAACGTATTCATACATGATAAACCATTCATTGATATCGTATTGGATACCTATGAAAATGGACCTCAGTTGAATATCAGACATGATAGAGACACTGCGGTGATTGAAACAATCGGCGGAACAGGTCCGCGTTTTTTCGCTTTCAATCATCCGCCTGAATGTTTACAAATCAAGGTACCGATGAACGTTGCGGAAGAGTGGTACATCAAGTCAGGATCTGGAGATGTGGATATTCCCAAGATGCTGACCAATTCATTCCACATCAAAGTCGGCAGTGGGGATGTGGACTTATCGAGCTTGAAAGCAAAGGAAGCGACGCTTATTGCATCTTCCGGGGATATGATGATTCATGACGTTGTGACAGATACATTACAAGTGAGTACGACTTCAGGTGATACGTTATTAAGGAAAGTGAAATCCAATCATGTAACCGGAACGTCCACGTCAGGTGAGATTGAGATAATGGATATATATAGCGAGAAGCTCATCGTCAAAGTGACCTCAGGTGACATATCGATTACTGATGCACAGGTGGAGATAGTCGATCTCGCATGTACGTCAGGCGATGTAGAAGCGGAAAATGTCAAAGCGAGTAAAGCATTTTTAAGAGCGACTTCCGGTGACGTGGATTACACTTATGTCGATGATTGTACGATTCATGGGACAGTTACCAGCGGGGATATGAACATCATTTGCCGAAACAAACAACCGAATGCATCCATCATTCTCCGTACCAGTTCAGGCGACGTCCATACAAACGTGCGAGAACACATTCACCAACAATCTGATCGGTATATATCCGGTGTCATCGGAAAAGGAGAATACACGATTCAATTGGAGTCTTCTTCCGGCGATATCGATCTGTTGTATCGTTGATATATACGTATAAAAAGGCCTATGTCAAATAAGATGGGAAACCACCTTTGACATAGGCCGTTATCTTTCAACAGATTTTGCCGAGGCAACCTTTATTTGAACGTTGATAAAATATGGCGCCGTTCACTCCATTTCAAAATCAGCAAAGAAATCCAATGCTTCCGGGTTGGCAAGTGATCCCTTGTTGGCCACCTGATCCACAGATTTTCCCATCAGTATTTTCTTGACAGGCACTTCAAGTTTTTTTCCGTTCAATGTTTGAGGCAAGTCGTCTACCTCATAAATATTTGTAGGCACATGCCTTGGAGAACATTGGGTTCGTATATGTTGTTTAATATCCTTTTCCGCCTCTTTAGTCAACGTTTCTCCTTCTTTCATCACGACAAAAAGCGGAACAAAGGAATTACCGCCTCCTTTTGGTATGTCGACAATCAAACTATCATGGACTTCGTGGACATAGTCGACGGCCCGGTAGATTTCGCTTGTCCCGATTCGAACACCACCCCGGTTGATTGTTGCATCAGACCGTCCATAAATGACACATGTACCACGATCCGTCACTTTTAAATAATCTCCGTGTCGCCAGATTCCTGGATACATATCGAAGTAACTATCGTGCATACGATGGCCATCAGGGTCATTCCAAAAATATATTGGCATAGATGGGAAGGGCTCGGTTAAAACGAGTTCGCCGACTTTATTTGTATGCGGGCTGCCATCATCATCAAAACTTTCAATTTTAGCTCCCAGTCCACGGCATTGAAGTTCGCCGGCATAGACCGGCAGGATAGGTGCTCCCAAGATAAATGCTGTACAGACGTCGGTCCCGCCACTGACTGAAGCAATCCACAAATCTTTCTTTATATGGTCATAACACCATTCAAATCCTTCAGGAGGTAGTGGCGATCCCGTTGAACCGATGCTTTTCAAATGGCTTAAATCAAATTCTGTACCCGGTTCCAGGTCATTTTTCATGCAGGCTGTAATGAAGCTTGCACTTGTTCCGAAGGTTGTCATTTTCGTATCCTGAGCAAATTTCCAAAGCATTTTGGTGTCCGGATATGCTGGATTACCGTCATATAAAATGATGGTACTGCCAGTCAGCAACCCGCCAACAAGAAAGTTCCACATCATCCATCCGGTTGTCGTAAACCAGAAGAAACGATCACCTTTTCCTAGATCGTTATGGAATGTCAGGGCTTTCAGATGTTCAAGTAAAATACCGCCTTGGCTTTGGACAATCGGTTTTGGTTTTCCCGTCGTTCCAGATGAAAATAAGACCCAAAGTGGATCATTAAACGGGACATGCTCGTATGTCATTGTCTGCAGATCCGTCTCGATTGCCTCTTTCCATGTAATCGGTCGTTTGAGGCCAGATGTATCCGGATGTTGGTTTAAAAAAGGAATGACAATCGTTGCCTCCAATGTAGGGAGCTCGGCCTGAATGTTCTTGATGACATCGAGTCGATCGAATGACTTGCCACTATATAAATAGCCGTCAACCGTGAACATCACTTTTGGTTCAATCTGCCGGAAGCGATCGATTACGCTTTGTGTACCAAAGTCAGGTGAGGCACTTGACCATATTGCCCCGATGCTGGCTGTTGCCAAAAAAGCGACCGTCGCTTCATAGATATTGGCTACATAAGCAACGACACGGTCCCCTTTACGTACACCGAGGTCTTTGAGTGTTTTCTGGATGGATGCCGTGTGTTGATAGAGTTCACGCCACGTGACTTCAGCGTTTTCACGGCCCTCAGATGCATGGATGATAGCCGTATCTTGCCAATCACGGTCTTTGAAAATATGTTCCGTATAATTGATGGTCGCTTCAGGAAACCAGCGTGCGCCTGGCATTTTATGTGATGTCAATACCGTTTGATACGGTTCATTCGATTGAATATCAAAGTATTCCCACAGTGACTCCCAGAAGTCTTCCAGGTTGGTGACAGACCACTTCCATAATGATTGATAATCGCTGAAGTGCATGTTTTTATGTGTTTTCAACCAGTTCATATATTGATAGATATGAGCATTTTCTTTCCATGATTCATTCGGTTTCCAAAGTAAGGTGCCTTCTTCGATATGCCCCATACAAATCCTCCTATGTATTCAAGTATATATTTATTATATGAAAGGGTTTTCCATGTGTAAAGTTAATCTATTCAACTCTTTCTCTTCCTGCGTATCGAAAGGGATTTCGCCTATTATTGAAAAATGCGATACTGACACTTGAAAATCAGCAATATCAGGCATTCATTTCGCCTTCGTTAAATATTGCAATGAAAAATAAAAAAGTATAGTATAAAGGAATAAACGATTCTTCATTCAGCAATGGCATGGACAAGCGGGGTAACAAGCCCCCCTTGGATAGCGATAGGCTATGATCGGTTTTGGAATGCCTTGTTGATGGATATGATCAATTATATAGGGTCATAGTGCATGAATCATATGACATGGAGGTTTTAAGATGGATAAGATTCAAGTAGGAATTTTAGGATATGGCAACTTGGGGAAAGGTGTACAAAAATCACTTAAACAACAACTCGACATGGAACTGGTTGCCATTTTTACAAGACGGAATCCTGAAAGTCTACAGATAGACGATTCCTCAGTTAATGTTGTTCATATAGATGAAGCTGAAAATTATGTGGATAAGATCGATGTCATGGTGTTGTGCGGGGGATCAGCAACAGATCTTCCCAAGCATGGACCAGCGTTTGCAAACTTGTTTAATACGGTCGATTCATATGATACACACGCTACCATTCCGGAATATTTCGCATCTGTTGATAGTGTTTCCCAAAAAAGCGGCAAAACAAATATCATTTCAGTTGGATGGGATCCCGGAATGTTTTCACTCAATCGTGTCATTTCGGAAGCTATTCTACCCGAAGGTAATACATACACGTTTTGGGGGAAGGGATTAAGTCAAGGGCATTCAGATGCTGTACGGCGCGTCGATGGTGTGAAGGACGGGGTGCAATATACGATACCGTCTGATGCGATCATCCAAAAAGTACGCAACGGAGAGAATCCAGACGTATCAAAAAATGAACGACATGTGCGCACATGCTATATCGTCCCTGAAGAAGGTGCTGACGAAGCGACAATTGAACATAACATTAAGACCATGCCACATTATTTTGTCGATTATGATACAACCGTTCACTTCATTACGGAGGAAGAACTCAAGCGTGATCATTCAAAAATGCCGCATGGTGGGTTTGTCATACGCAGTGGTCAGACAGGTGAGGGAAATAATGAGATTGTGGAGTTCAGTTTAGCCCTCGAAAGCAATCCAGAATTCACAGCAAGTGTCATTACTGCTTATGCCAGAGCGGCCTATCGCATGAATGAGGCGGGTCAATATGGCGCTAAAACGGTGTACGATGTGGCACCCAGCCATATATCACCATTGACCAGCGAAGAACTTCGTAAAAATTATCTATAAAGCCAAAAGCCTATCAGAGAAGGGTTATAATGTACAGAATATGTTACGAATGTCGTCGTGTCCTTGGTTATCCTCCGGGAAAATGGAGATAGTTGAATCGAAGGTGTTACTTGTAAAGGTTGTGTTAAATGTTTTTGCATTCAAGCTGATATATAGAAAGCGGGTCAATCGGCATGGCGACATGGTATGAATTCATAGGGCACTATGGTTATTTTGCAATTTTTATTTTGTTTGTACTTGGGATTGTCGGGCTCCCGGTTCCCGATGAAGTGTTGCTCACTTATTTGGGGTATGTGACGTCGATCGGGAAAATGCATTTCTCAATCACGTTTGCTTCAGCATTTATCGGTGCATTATGTGGTATTTCAATCAGTTATTACCTTGGTAAAAAACTGGGAGAGCCTTTCCTGAGGAAATTCGGTCCGAAGTTTTTCATAACGGAAAAAACGATTGGACGAACAGAGAGGCTTTTTGATAAGTATGGGAAATATATGTTGTTTATCTGTTATTTCATCCCAGGGGTACGCCATGTGGCTGCGTACATTGCTGGGATAACATACTTTTCGTTCAAACGATTTGCCATTTATGCCTATTCGGGTGCCTTTGTCTGGGTCCTGACGTTTTTGATTCTCGGCAATCGACTTGGGCGTAATTGGCATGTTATTTTTACGTTTGTAAAAGAGTATGTCTGGATTTTGGCTGCTCTGGGGGTCATGGCTGTTATATCGCTTGGGTTTTATTTTTTGTTTTTCAGACGAAAACGACATTAAAACCACATCCCTATACGTTCACCAAAGGCTACGGTTGAGTCTGTATCAATCGTTGGTTTAAAAGACGGATGTTTTTCAATTAATAAAATGACTGTCGATCCAAATGTGAAATACCCGATTTCCTCGCCTTTTTTAAACGAAGATGCCGCATGTGTCATCTGGATGCTGTTAATATTCAGTGCACCGATTTTGGCAATAGCCATGTTGCCGAAAGCCGTTTTGATTTCTGAAATAATGCGGTAGTTGGTAGATAGAGGATAATCCCCCCACTTCAACCCGAATGAATTGACGGGGAATGATTTTTCGCCAAGAGCCCAACGGGAGGTCAATTTACCATCAATTGGATAATGCATGTGATGGTAATCTTTGGGGGACAAGTAAAAGATATAATAATACCCATCTGTATAGGTTGTTGCTTTTTTGGTGTCACCCAGTAGTTGATTGACGTGGTATAATTGATTCTTTACGTAAAATGTCTGCCCTTCCTGAATGGTGCCGACCTCACTTAGTGTGCCATCTACCGGTGAGACGAGTGTGTGCGCGGATGTATCAATGGGACGCAATCCAGGCAGAAGCTGTCTTGTAAACAGTTCATGAATGCTCCTATAGTGATCGATGGGATTGGCCATTTCATGTTCGTCAAGTCCGTAAACCCGGGCAAATGGTTTGACAAGTGGCTTGCTGAATCGGGAATATGTTGATTTTCTTAATATCTTGGATATGAACGGATTGCCGGTTAACTCGACCAATGATTTCAATAGAAAATGTAGCAAAATAGATCCCCACCTAAATATAAAATACGATTGGAGCGATTGGATGTTTTTAACGCGTTTAATGAGCGCGGGTAAGCTGCGAGAACATGCGGCCAATGTGATGACGCTCGTGAACCTCAGTTTTGGTATTACTGCTATTATCCTTATTTCCAGTGGAATGGAACATCTGAGTCTGTTTTTCATTCTTGCAGCTGCTTTATTTGACCGGTATGATGGCAAGGTTGCTCGTATGCTTCAAATTGAATCTGCAATCGGGAAAGAGTTGGATTCCTTATGTGATATTGTATCATTCGGGGTCGCTCCTGCACTATTAATCTACCATTCCATTTTATATGAAATCCGCGGTGCAGGTCTGATTATAACGGTTTTATTTATTTTATGTGGTGCTATTCGCCTGGCTAAATTCAATGTATCGGACAATCATGATGTATTTAACGGTATTCCCATTACGGCTGCAGGTGTCATATCTGTTTTAAGTTATTTTGTCATCCCCTATTTTCCGGGTGTGTTTTTCCTTGTGTTACAATCTGCTTTGATGATATTGATGGTCAGTCACATACGGATACAGAAGATGTAAGGTTCAACGAGACGTGACCTTGGTGATTACGAATGCTTGTTTGCGTAGTTGGCATACTGTATGAACGCATGCTCATCCTCGATCATGCCACATACACCGCACTGAATCCGGAATGCCGGACCATTGTATGTCATGTGGAAAGCCTCCACATCATGATCTTGATAATCGTTTGTAACCGTACCTGTCTCAGGGTCGACTTTAATAGGTTTGGCAATCTGTTCAATGATGTTGAATCGACTACGATTGGTCTTACAGTTGGGGCAGCAATAGAGTAGTGCCATCACAATCACCTCCAACCGTATTATGTCATATAGACCATTATCTTATGCGGACATATTCGATCAAGAGGAAAACCAGTCTTTGATTTTCATGAAAAAGGACTTATGATCACCCTGTTCCGGCTCTGTTTCTGTTTTCTCCTCGTGCTGGATGAAAATATCTTCTTTATCGATGGCATAGTCACATGTCAGTACGGCACCGATGTCTGTGTCGTTTTCTTCATTGGTTATAACGGTATACGGGATATTGTGTTTATCAGCGATGTCTTTTTCTTTTTTATAGAAGCGATAGGCGATGTTACCGTTGATCAAGAGTGTTGCATCAGGATATGCCCTGATTGCCTCTTCCAATTCCGCCAAACTGTTGTCGGTCATTACTTGCCCTTTGCTGAGGACGATTACGATACGTTCACGTAATGTGCCCAAGTAATGCTCGCGTTCCGCCTCTTTAGGACGCCTCACTCCATACATACCTTCTGTTAAATAATCTTCAACATTTTTACGTGTCATGCAAATGCCTCACTTTATTTAAAACAATAGAATGATTCATGCTAACCATTGTATAAATATAAGTGGAAAGAAGCAATCATATTGTTCCTATTCTGTAAATGTTGGAAAACGTGTTACACTGTATGATGGATTGTTGGTCGTGGGACATGCTATTGTTTACATAGCCCTTATAGGAAATGTCTTAGATTTTATGTCAGAAAGGAATTTTTTTATGTACGTCATCAAAGAAAAAAATCATCTTGCGAAAGAATATTTACTTATCATTATCGGAGCCACGCTGGTTGCTCTTGCTTACAATATGTTTTTACTACCTGCGAAACTTGCGGCAGGCGGTATATCGGGTGTGAGCACTGTTTTATATGAAGCGTACAAGTTGGAGCCTGCTTATACACAGTTTTTGATCAATGTTCCCATTTTTATCATCGGGTGGTTGACGTTGGGAAAAGACTTCAGCTGGAAGACATTGCTTGGAACGATTTGGGTCCCGTTTATTATCTGGTTGAGTGCCGACATCCCTTATACGATTACCAATCCCTTCCTTGGTGCAGTTTACGGAGGCATTATTTTGGGTATAGGACTAGGAACGGTCTATAAAGGAAATGGATCAACGGGTGGAACGGCAGCTATTGCCCAAATCGTGAAGAAGTTCACCGGACTTTCAAGTGGTTATTCACAACTTGTTGTGGATGGCCTTGTTGTCGTATCGTCGATTATCGTGTTCAATCTGGAGCTAACCTTGTTTGCATTGATGTGCATTTATGTGACAAGTAAAGTGATTGACATGGTCCAGTTACGGACGGCATCGACAAAATTGATTATGATCATTACCGAAAACGAGGCGAAAATACAGTCTCTCATCCAAGATAAAATCGATCGATCAGTTACAAAGGTCCGTTCGGTTGGTGGGTATACCGAACAAAATAAGACAATGATATTATGTGTCGCGGAAAACAAAGAAGCGATACGTTTGCGTAAGTATTTACAACAGGAAGAGCCTGATTCGTTCGTTATTTTCATCAATGCCTCGGAAATTTTGGGAAGGGGTTTCTCATTGGATAAATATTATGGACAAAACATGTAAATAAAATCATTTTACACGAAACGGTTGAAACACTTTTTTCCTTTGGCCATGTGGATATATCCCTCTTTCAATGTGCATATTATATTTGAAGGAGCAAAAAAGAGCTTACATAAATTAAAGGAGGAATTGTTCATGCCATTCAATATTACACAGAAGCTGATAAACGATCATCTGGTTACCGGAAAGATGGTACCGGGTGAGGAAATTGGTTTGAAAATCGATCAAACGTTGACACAAGATGCGACAGGGACAATGGTTATGCTCGAACTTGAAGCCATGGATCTTGACTATGCCAAGACGGAAGCCTCTGCACAATACGTCGATCATAACTTGATTCAAGTGGATAATAAAAACCCAGATGACCACTTATTCCTGGAAAGTGCCTCTAAACGATTTGGCTTGTATTATAGCCGTCCAGGTAATGGGGTCAGTCATCCCGTCCATATGCAGCGGCTGGCCAAACCTGGAAAAACATTGCTCGGCTCGGACAGCCATACATGCGCAAATGGGTGTATGGGAATGTTGGCAATGGGAGCAGGAGGCATTGACGTAGCCCTGGCTATTGCGGGTGAACCGTTTTATGTCAAGATGCCACAAGTATGGGGAATCAAACTGACTGGTAAATTGCCAGACTGGGTTAGTGCCAAGGATGTCATTCTGGAATTGCTGCGCCGGTATGATGTTAAGGGCGGTGTTGGTAAAGTCATCGAATATTATGGTCCAGGTGTTGATGAATTAAGTGCCATGGATCGACACGTCATCGCTAACAAAGGTGCTGAACTTGGAGCAACCGGAACTGTTTTTCCATCAGATGGAGAAGTGAAACGCTTTTTGAAGGAACAGGAACGCGAGGATGATTGGATAGAACTGAAAGCGGATGAAGGTGCGACATATGATTTACATGAAGAAATCAATTTATCAGAATTGGAACCGTTGGTCGCTAAACCTTCCAGTCCGGGCAATGTCGTTCCGGTTACCGAAGTAGCGGGTACGCCGATTTACCAATCTTATATCGGTTCTTCTGCTAATCCAGGTTATAGGGATTTTGCGATTGCGGCAGAAATGGTCAAGGATAAACATATCGCGGACGGTGTGTCATTTGATGTGAACCCCACATCCCGTCAAATGTTAACCGACCTAGTCAAAAACATGCATATCGCAAGCCTTCTGCAATCGGGTGCACGTCTTCATCAGGCTGGTTGTAACGGTTGTATCGGGATGGGGCAGGCTCCTGCGTCGGGAAGAAACAGTTTACGAACCACTCCAAGAAACTTCCCGGGTCGTTCGGGCACGAAAGAAGATAGTGTTTTCTTGAGCAGTCCGGAAACAGCTGCGGCATCTGTGCTGAAGGGTGAAATCACCGATCCACGTACAATGGATATGCCATATCCAAAAGTAACCGAACCTAAAGATCAAACGGTCGATGATGGTCTGCTTGACAAACCACTTCCGGAAGCAGAAGCCAAACAAGTGGAAATCATAAAAGGCCCAAATATCAAATCGATTCCTGACATGGCACCTATGCCGGATCATATGGAGTTACCGATATTGCTTAAAATGGGTGATAATATATCCACGGATGAAATTCTTGCAGGTGGTGCACGCGTACTTCCATTTCGAAGTAATTTACCTGAAATAAGCAAGTTCACGTTTGAAATCATCGATGATACGTATTATAAGCGCGCCATGGATATAGCCGATGACACTGGGCATGCGGTTGTAGGCGGATTTAACTACGGTCAAGGATCGAGTCGTGAGCATGCGGCTCTTGCACCAAGATACTTGGGCATGCATGTAGCCCTTGTTAAAGATTTCGCACGCATCCATTGGCAGAACCTCGCCAACTTTGGTATCCTGCCACTTACGTTTGTGAACGAGGAAGATTATGATCTTCTGGAAAGTGGCGATGTTCTAGTGCTTGATAATATGAAACAACATGTCCGTGAATCAAAACCATTCATGATTAAAATAAAAGGAAAAGATAAAGAAATCGAAGTGGCCCATGCCATGTCCGAACGCCAAAAAGAAATCATGTTGACTGGCGGTATCATCAATTGGGTTAAAGAACGCGCATAAAAATAAAATGATGAGAATGAATTCATGCCTGCATGCAAATAATATTTGTATGCAGGTTGTTTTTTGTTTTTAAAATCATCAACAATCTGAGTGAGGTGAAAAAGATGGTATCCGACAGGGAAAAGACATGTAAGGCATGTGAAGGAACGGGAATGCAAGCAGATGATGAAGGCTGGCAGTATGAGTGCAGTGTATGCCACGGAGAGGGTGTCTATGACGAATCCGTCAAGGAGAAAGGTGCACGTATCATGTCCGTCGATGAAACAAATCGGTTATTGGACTAATGCGTTTGAAAGATGATTTCTTTCATATCTGGACTGTGACTCAATCAACATGGTTGCTAAAGTCAAAACTGGCAGATATAGGATTCGTTCCTTTGTCTGCCAGTTATATCTTAATGGGTCATATGATTACCTTGAATGGGTGCATAGCTGTTCAGGATAGCTTGCATGTCTTGCGGTTGAAGCTGTGGGACTTGGTAATACTGGTTTTTGTTCTGATAAAGAAATATTTCATAAGCCATTTCAATCATATTCGGGACACTATCTGCAAAAACACGCCGTAAAACGGGGTTGGATACCTCGAGGGCGGCCGTTGTAAAGCCGGTGGCGCATGCTTTTACAGCCCCCATCATATAACTGGATACACATTGGTCATTGATTTCGTTGGATGACTGAGCCGGAGCTTTTGGAGGTGTTGGCTTCATACCATAAACGACATCATTATTCTGATCCATCATGTATGTCTGTGTTTTTACGCTTGGGTCTTGTCCGGTTTTCAATGTGTCGGCTAATGTGTTATACAGAGCGGATAGAAATGCGCGTTGTCTGTTGAGCATATTTTGCAATGTGGGATCTTGAATATGTTCCTCATATAATAGAAATTGCTCCAATGCACCGGTGAGTGTGGACATTGCTTCATGAGCATCCATTACTTCGTGTCCACCATGATTTTGCTGTGGTGGCATGTGAGAGATATCCTGGGAGCCTTGTTCGTGTTCATTTTGCATATTATTTATTCTCCTTTCTTTCAGTTGTTGTTATTTTGCACGAATGGACATGATTTATACAGAAAGGAAATACGGATATTCGATGTCGTGAAACTTTTCATTCGCATTCATCGTAGAACGATTAGGAGAGAACGAAAGGAGCCACAACATGAAAAAGAGAAATTTATTTTTAACATCTGTTTTCATTGCTGGAGTAACGATTGTCCTTGTGTCATGTCAACAATCACATGATAATAATGAAGTAGAAGATACTGGTGACGATGCCGGCGCATGGGAAGTGGAAGGAATTTGGGATGGTGCCATTAAAGTGCCCGATGCCCCTATACATATTGTCGTGTCGTTTCAAGAGGGTGAGGAATTATCCGGTTCCATCAGCATTCCAACCCAAGGTGTCGATGACTATCCACTGACAATTGGGGAAAACGAAGAAGATAAAGAATTGGTTTTTACGATGGATATAGCTGGCGAAACATTGTCATTCAAGGGTGACCCTGAAGATGATAAGATAGCCGGAACATTTACACAATCCGGACAGGAATTTCCATTTGAATTGACCAAACAAGACGAAGCCTCGAATGAAACTGAGGATGGAGCGTTTTTATCCATTGATACGGAAGACGGAAAGCTGTATGGAGAATTGGAAACACCAGATGGCGACGGCCCGTTTCCGGTCATGATCATCATACCTGGATCCGGTCCGACAGATCGGAACGGAAATACAGCAATGGGGGATAATAACGGTTTGAAAATGGTTGCCGAATCATTGGCCGAACATGGTATTGCCAGTCTTCGTTACGATAAACGGGGCGCCGGTAAAAATAAAGATGCGGTGACAGACGAGGAAGAAGATATGCGATTTGACCAATTCATTGCTGACGCTGAAGCATGGGTGAACGAATTGGATGCAGATAAGCGTTTCAGCCGCATTGGTATCTTCGGGCACAGTCAAGGTTCTTTGGTTGGTATGGAAGCAGCCAGAGATGGTGCGGTTGATGTTTATGTTTCGGTTGCCGGAGCAGGGAGCCCATATGATGAATTGATTCTGGAACAATTGAAAACGCAACTTCCGGATAATCTGCTGGCGGAAAGCGAAGATATTTTGCAACATCTTAGAGAAGGTGAAACGGTTGAGGATGTGCCACAGGCATTACAAA
>DATGUN010000023.1:0-17249 GCA_035301285.1 Virgibacillus sp. | reverse complement strand
CGTTGCTGTGTCGTTGCCATCGCAAATATCAATCCAAGTACAGGTAATAGAGCGCAGATTATAATCCTCCCTAAAAATGTTGCCTCCACTTCAGGAACGTAGAATTGCAAGATACTCGGCAACAATAGGATGAACACAATGATACCTGTCGCATAAGAGATGATGATGTACTTCCTTGTTGAAAGGGACACGAATGAAAAAATAAGTGTACCGAATAAAATACCCATTACAAAGCATAGAGCAATTAAAAATGAGGCTATGAAAAAGTCACCATGTTTTACAATTAATATTTCATTTCCGGCCATGAAGAGATCCCAGTCCAAGTAATGAAACAAGGCTAAAACCAAAGCGACACCAATTGCAGTCACACCCGATATAATACCAATAGCCAATACATTTAAAATTGTTATGAAAGCATATTTAATAGTGGTTATGATCACGATGCCTATCCACCGGAACAACGGTATTTTTCCCAATAATAATAAAATGAAGCCAGAAAAAAGAATGAGTAAAACAGTTATGATCAATACAAATGAATCTAAAATAATATCTGGTAACGATTCTTTTATTTCTGCTAAAATACGTCAACACCCCTATACTAATCAAATTGAAAATATTATAACAAATAGAAACGTATAAGTGTACACTTTTCATTAAATTGATAGAATGCAGCATGATGTCACATTTTATTAGGAGCCATGGCCATACGTGGATACGTGAACGTGATAGTCCACCAATGGGGTGTTCTACAATCCTTAAGAAACTGAGATCTTAGAGACATAAATTCTATACAGTGCAGTTGAAACGATCGATTATCTTGTCAATAATCAGTAAGGATATCTGACAGAAGACTATGTTAAACAATAGAAAACAAATATTGAATAAATGATTAAAATTAACAAATAAGCGGTGGATTTAGTAGAATAAATTAGAGGAAGGTAAAGGTATATCATTCATACTTATTTTTATGTACATGGGCTATCAGAGTGATTGTGAAAGCAGCTCCCTATGAATGGTGAGCTGCTGAAAAAATTTAGTGTAATTTATTGAGAATATCACCGATCGTTTCCTCTCCAAATTCTTGCCATTTGCTTTTATCATGAATATAGCCGTCTTTATCCAATGGCTTTTGAAATTGATTGAAACCGGTAGTTGATAGCAAGGAATTTTCATCCCTTTCCAAACCTACATGAACCACATGTTTAATAACGTATGGTGTTTCAAATTCAATAAACGCATTGCTTTTATCCAATTCACCTTGCAGTACGCGGAAAGGGATGCGGACATAAATGGTTTCACCACCGTCCCTGTGCATGATGCCGTCGAAAATGCCTGCATCATATTCCCAGCCGCCACCCAGGACAAAGCCATGTTTTTTCAGACTTCTTTTTGCATGACCAAAACGCATTTGTTTTCCCTCGATGTCTGTTTCCAAGTTTAGCATTGAATCACTCCTGATCTTATTATTTGAGATACGCTACCGTCAGTTAACTATATACATTTTTGTAGTATTGACATTACTGGAAGATTCATTCATTTTAAGGAGAAGTATGGAAACCATTTTAAACCGAGCTGTTCTTATTCAATATATTTTTGTTACACACCTTTTTTAGGGATATCAATTATTGACTCATTAATCACAAAATGTTAACTTAGGTAGAAAGGTCATTCTATCTATTTATGGAGGATTGTATGAATATACCACAAAAAAAAGAAGATATCTTAAACGCGGCAGAAAGGTTATTTTATGAATATGGATTTCGAGGTGTTGGTTTAAAACAAATTATTAATGAAGCGGATGTTGCAAACATGACACTATACAACCATTTTTCATCTAAAGAACAACTGGTTGAAGAAGTTTTAAAACAAAGAGAAACAAGATATTGGTCATATCTGGATCAATTTGTACAAGGAGAAAATGAGACGCCTTTCCTTATGGCAGTAGAAGCACATGGACAGTGGTTAAAAGAAGAGTCTTATAAAGGGGATATGTTTTTACGGGCCATTGAAGATTATGCAGGAACCGATAACAATATTGAAAGTATTGCGCGTTCGCACAAATCAAGACTGTTACGTTATTTCCAGGGTTTGGCTAAACGGATTGATGAGGAAAATTATCATGACCTAGCTTATTATTTTACATTGTTGCTTGAAGGGGCAACTTCTATGACAACATTAATCGGACCGGAGAAAGCTGTATCTTACGCAAAAGATATGGCAAAAAAAGTTGTTTATTCTGTTTGATATTTTTTTGCCATGAAATAGAAAGGTCGTTCTATATAAAATTAGTGGGAGGAATGGATATTATGAAAATGTCGAAGTTAGTGTTTCCTGGGATTACCATGATTGCAGTGACTTATGGTCTGGCAAGATTCAGTTATGGTTTGCTGCTACCGAATATCAGTCATGATTTAGCCATGTCCCCATCGATATCCGGCATCATTTCTTCCCTTTTTTATTTGTCCTATTGTTTAGCGATTGTTCTCTCCACAGTTTTAACAGTTGATAAAGGCCCTCGTGTCATGATTCTTATTGCTGGGTCTCTAGCAATCATGGGATTGATCATTATGGGCGTGTCCCCTGATGTATGGGTACTGGGATTTGGTGTTTTATTAGCTGGCGCAAGTACGGGATTTGCTTCACCCCCGTATGGTACAGCGATTACACTTTGGATTGAAAGAGAAAAGCAAGGTAGCGGCAATACATGGATTAATTCCGGAACCAGTATAGGTCTTGTTCTTTCAGGAATTGGGGCAATATTTCTGGCATCATCTTGGCGATTCACTTATTTGATCTATGCGCTTGTTGGAATCGTAGCACTCATATGGAATTCAAAAATACTCCCACGTCCTGATACGCATCGGCACGTAACTTTTGAAAAGGGAAAGTTCTCCATTAAAGGCGTCAAAGGTGCTATACCGTTAGTCATCAGTTCCACCACACTAGGAATATCTACGGCAGTATTTTGGACATTTGCTATTGACTTTATGAAATCGACGAATGCTTATATTGGCTGGCAACTTCCTTTATTTTGGGTCATCCTTGGTGTTTTTGGTTTGTTGGGAGGTTTCTCTGGGTCACTCATTAAACGTTTCGGGATTTCATCAGCTTATAAGTGGGGGTGTTTGATCATCAGTGCAGCGAGTTTCTTGCTTGCATGGCATCCTGAACAATGGTTTGTATCTTATTTTTCAGCTGCGTTATTTGGAGTCTCCTACATTTTCATTACAGGTTTGTTGATGGTGTGGGGAATCAAAGTGTTTATTACGAATGCGTCATTGGGTATTGGAACACCTTTTTTACTTCTAGCAGTCGGGCAAGTGATTGGCTCTTTATTTGCCGGAGTGATCATTGATATTATAGGATATCCTTCAACGTTTGTTATCTATGGATTTGTGGGCATGGTTTCTATGTTGCTTGGTCCGAGAGTGACACAGGACAAATCTGCTGATAGAGTAAAGCATAAGTACATTCCATCTCACTAACCTTGTAAGTATTCAAATCATTGGTTGGCTTTGTTATATTAATGCGTACTTTAGGGATTTTATTTTTAATCAGGGAGTGAACGACAATGTCAAAACAACTGATCGGAAAAACAGCTATTGTTACAGGGGGAAGCAGTGGTATTGGAACGGCTATTGTAACAGAACTTAGAAAGGAAGGTGCCAATGTTGTACTTGCGGCAAGAAATAAAGAAAAGCTTGATAACATAGTCATAGAAGTGGGTGAATCAGAAAATATATTATGTGTACAAACCGATGTGACAAAGCAACAAGATGTTGACTTTTTGGCAGAACGTGCGAGGCAAGTATTTGGAAGTATCGATATTTATGTAAACAATGCCGGGAAAATGGGCTCGAGCAGGGTTTTGGATGGTGAATTTTCTGACTGGGATCAGATGATTGATATAAACATTAAAGGTGTTCTTTATGGTATCCATTCAGTGCCAGAGATGTTGGAACGAAAAAATGGGCACATTGTAAATATTGCTTCTGATTCAAGTTTTGAGGTTATTGAAAGACTGACGGTTTATTGTGCTACCAAATTTGCTGTGCGTGCGATTTCCACCGGATTGGAAAAAGAACTCGCCAACACGGGTGTAAGAACCACCAACAATTCACCTGGGATGGTAGAAACACCCTTAAGCTCAAAAAGTCCGTTTGAAGCGGATCGAAAAAAACTTGAACCGACTGATATTGCAAAAGCCGTTATTTACGCTATAACACAACCTGAACATGTGAACGTGAATGAAGTTACAGTAAGACCAGTATAATAAAATCCTACTGAAATGTATGGCGATAAATGTACATAAACATTACTAAAATATTGGGGTTGGAGGAGAGGTCATGCGTATTAAACAGATGGCTGTCCTATTTATTGTTTTTTTAGTATTAGCAGCCTGTAAACCATCAGATAAATACGCCGGAGAATGGTTTGCAGTCTCAAATAAAGGAAATGTAAAGCTTGAGTTTTCCAAGGAAAAAGTGCTTACGGTGGAGAACGAAGATAATCATAAGGATACCTTCGATTTTAACCAACATTCAACTGGCTTCATAAATGAAGTGAGGTATTTCGGTATAGAAATGGACGGCGATAATTTTTATGTTGTTTTTGACAATAAAAAGGATGAAGATAATGCCAAACTCATTAAACAAACGAATCAGGCGAATGATTTTGAGGATGTTGTCGGTGACGTTGTGTTTGAGATGAATCGGAACGAATATCCGGAATAAAAATATCGAGAAGCTCGTTATGGTGAAAACCTTCTGTGCCAACGTAAATTACATTTTCCGTTTACGAAACTCTTTCTCACATTTTTTGTGGGAGAGTTTTTTTGTTTTGAGAATAATAATCTTGTGTAAATAGGGTTTTCGAAAAACATAAAACTAAGCAGTTGACAAAAAACTATATAGTCATTAAAATATTAATCATGTTGACTCATTGGTTTTTTCATGACCTATGAGTCACTCTGTTTGTTGTAAGGTTTATTTGAGAAGGAATTTCCAACGAAAGTTGAAGTAACTTTCGGGTATATGACATATAAACTTTGAAGAGGTGATGATCATGGATAAAAAAGAAGAAATAATGCTGTCAGCCATTCGGTTCTTTTCAGAAAAAAGTTATTTTTCCACCTCAGTACAAGAAGTTGCCGAAGATTGCGGGATTTCAAAGGGGACATTTTATACTTATTTTGACTCTAAAGAAGAATTATTGATTCAGGTTATCGATTATGGCCGATTAAAATTGTTCCAACATACGATGAATCTGGATTTTGATCCTTCCTTATCAGCAAAGGAAAAACTTATTAATAAAATTGCCACGCAATTTGATATTATCGTTGAAAATAAGAGCTTTATATTCATGTTACTTGGAACATTCATTCCACAGAATAATAGGGTCGCGAGCCTTGTTGACAGGATTCATCTTACCACGATGAATTGGTATAAAGACCGCCTTTCAGAGACATATGGAAGCAAAGTCGATCCATATATTTGGGATTTCACACTTATGTTACAAGCTGCCATAAAAGAATATATCATACTTGCCATTAAAGAGGACAAAAATATTAATTCTGAAAAGGCGGTCAGATTTGTTGTGGATCGTCTTGAGATGTTGATTAATCACACAAAACATGTAAAACCTGTATTAACGTCTGACAACATGTCAGAATTTGAAGCGTTTGAGGAGAATATAACGTTAATATCACCCAAGGAACAAATTGATCAAATTTTAGAAGAAGCCGAAAAGGAAATTTATAGATTGCGCCAGTCGAAAGAGGAACAAGTGGAATCTATTTCGGCCATTCAATACTTACGCAAAGAGCTGGATGGAAAGGAACCAAGAAAGTTTATCATTAAATCCTTACTTTTATATTTGAGGAACATCGACGGTTTCGAGCCATTAGTTACACATTTAGAGACGGTATTGAAATCAACAGATTTATAAATATAAAGACATCACAGACAGGGAGGAAAAATTATGTCAAAGATATTATCTAAATTAGGTTCATTTATTGCTAAACACAAATGGTGGAGTGTTCTTGCATGGATCGTTTTATTAGCGGCAGTTATTACGCCGTTAACGTCCAATGCTCCCGAATTTGATAATGATATTGAAATGAATGGGTTGAAATCGTTAGATACGAATGAAAAGATCGGGGATGAATTTAATCAAGATAGTGAGAAGGCCTCGATACGTATTGTATTTCATACAAACTCTGATGATGGTATTACAGAAGAAAGTATGAAGGAAGATATCCAAGAAACATTGGATAACATCAAAAAAAACGATGATTATGTAGAAGGTATTACAGATCCATATGAGACAGAACAAATCAATGATGACGAAACAACAGCATTCGCAGATATAAACTATGTTGTTTCACAAACAAATCTAAAGGATGCATCGATAGATAATGTAAATGATGAACTAGATGATTTGAAAGATCAACATCTTATTCAGACAGAAATGACAGGTGGCGGACCAGATATTGATGTAGGAGGAGTCTCCGAAGTCATTGGAATCATCGCTGCGTTTATTATATTACTGATTACATTTGGTTCATTGGTTGCTGCTGGTATGCCAATCGTGAGTGCTCTTATAGGTCTAGGCTCAGGGGTCGGTATCATTTCATTATTGACCTATACATTTGATATTCCCGATGTAACATTAACATTAGCTGTAATGATTGGGCTGGCAGTCGGTATTGATTATTCCCTATTTATTTTATCCAGGTATAGGGAAATTATCAAAACAGAAAAAAGCCACGTAAAAGCAGTTGGATTGGCTCTTGGAACAGCAGGAAGTGCCGTGGTTTTCGCTGGTGTTACAGTCATTATCGCTGTTTGTGGTCTATCACTTATTGGCATTGATTTCTTGGCCGTTATGGGCTTTTCTTCGGCAATTAGTGTGTTTGTAGCTGTCTTAAGTGCGTTGACACTTTTACCGGCTATAATCAGTATTTTTCATAAGCATATTCGTCCAAAACAAAATAAAGTTGAAAAGAAAGATACAACGACTACACCTTGGTCAAAATTTGTAGTTGGGAAGCCTGTATTAGCTTTATTCCTTGGTTTGGTCATTTTAGTGGTAGCAGCTCTCCCTATGTCCCATATGCGGCTAGGTATACCAGATGATGGGATGAGTCCGGACAACACCACTGAGAAAAAGGGATATGACATCATTTCAGATGAATTTGGTGAGGGGTATAATGGCCAAATAGCGATGCTTGTCAATGTGAAGGATAAAAATGATCAAGATACATTAGAACAAGATCTAGATAACGTGACCGATGATATTAAAGATATGAGTAATGTCGACATGGTTGCGCCAGCGCAATTAAATGAAAATAACGACTATGCTTTAATCGGCATTATTCCTGAAGAAGGGCCAAATGCTGAATCAACCAATGATCTTGTACATGATTTACGTGACTATCATGATCAGGCTAAAGATGAGTACAATTTTGAAACGGAAATTTCCGGACAGAGTGTTATTAACATTGATATGTCGAAGAAGCTTAATGACGCTATTCCGGTATTCGCGGGAGTTATCATTGCGTTAGCGTTTGTGCTGCTGATGACTGTATTCAGGTCCATTATCATTCCATTAAAAGCGGTATTAGGATTCGTACTTTCATTAACAGCGACTTTAGGGTTCACGACGCTTATTATGCAAGATGGTTTTATGAACGAATGGTTTAATGTCGGTACCACTGGTCCATTACTTGCATTTCTGCCAGTTATCGTCATTGGTGTATTGTTTGGATTGGCTATCGATTATGAAATATTCTTGATGTCGCGTATCCATGAAGAGTATAGTAAGACGCATGACAATGAACATTCCATTAAAGTCGGACTTAAGGAAAGTGGTTCCGTTATTATTGCGGCAGCATTGATTATGTTCAGTGTATTTATCGCTTTCGTATTCCAGGATGATGTCATGATTAAATCAATGGGTCTTGCACTGGCATTCGGAGTATTATTCGATGCTATCATTGTCCGTATGACGTTAATTCCGGCATTGACAAAATTATTTGGAAGTGCGTCGTGGTATATGCCGAAATGGTTAGATCGCCTCTTACCCAAAATCGACGTGGAAGGTCATGCGTTACAGGCGGAAATGTCACCATCTAACGAGCAGGAATCCAGTAGCAGTGATTCTCTAAGTATTGCTTCCCGCGTATCTGGTATAGAAATTGATCAGGTCACGCAACATCTATACAATGATCTGTTAAGTGTATCATCAGATCAAAAAGTATTATTTAATGGTCTGCTGTACAGTGCATTGATGAACTATGCAAAGGATCATAATAAGGAAATCTATAATAAGTATCTGGCACATGCGGATGAACATCATGTGTATGATCAACATCATTTAGATACAAACCGTTTATCATCCGGTGCGAGCAATGATTCACAACAAGACGAAAATACGGATACAAATACAGATGAACAACATGACTCGAATATAACAGACAGCAAAGATCCAGATACGAATCAGTCACAACTCGAGGAGAAACATGATGATATGAAAAAGCTGTTGGAAGAGCAGAAGCGGAATAATGAACAAATGAATGACATTCTATCCCGATTACTCGATAGAGAAGATAATAAATAACATATTATTCATTTATGTTGAATCGTTTCAAGCTATAAAACTGACAAAGTTCAATATAGATTAATTTCATCTATAGAATAGTGTCCTAGTTTTATAGCTTGTACCCAAAAATGATTTTGTGTTGTATTAGACATTTTAAGGAGGAACATTTTATGCTCAAACGCTATTTCAAGCTATTAGGAGTCATTTCCATTTTAACATTTGCTGTCATATTGACTGGATGTAGTGCAGACGCTCTTTCCCAGGACAAAAATATTGAATTGGGAGAAAAGGAAATTGAAATTCCATATTCCGATGCTGGATCGACTGTGCGCTCTTTTATTTTATCAGAAGTGCTTGAGGATGTTGGCTACGACGTTACATTGACACAAGTTCAATCTGATGGGTCTATGTATGCCAGTATTGCAGAAGACAAGGATGCCTTTCATACCTCCGGCTGGCTTCCATCCACTCATAAAGACTATTTTGATAAATATGGGGATGATATAGAAGCTTATAAGGGCTCTGATATAATAGAAGAGACCTCACTTTCTTTGGCAGTCCCAGAGTATATGGATGATATTGATTCGATGGAGGATTTGAAGGATAATGAGGAATTAGGGGAATCTGTCAACTGGACGATTACCGGTATCGATCCAAGAAATGGAATCATGAGACAAACCGATAAAGCGATAGAAGATAACGATTATGGTTTGGGTGATTGGGAGCTACATGAAGGATCGGAACTGTCTATGATATCCGAACTGATGGAGAAATATGAAAAACAAGAACCGATTATTATAACGGGATGGGCTCCACATTGGATATTTAATGAGATGGACTTGAAAATGTTGGATGACCCAAACAAAGTTTATGCTGGCACAGATGACCACATTAATTTAGTATTCAACAAAAACTTTGCCGACAGACATCCTGCTGCATATAAAATTGCAACAAGAATGGCAAAAGATTGGGATAAGGATGACGAAAATAAATTAATGAAGGACATTTTTGTGAAGGAGAAAAACAAGGAAAAAATTGCGGAGGATTTTGTAGATGACCATTCTAACAAAGTAGATAAGTGGAAAGAAGGCATTGACGAAAAATAATCATTAACCGGTGTCAATAAAGGGACCGTTCCTTTAAAAGTCGACATGTTGATTTTCGGAGGAGAGTATCAGCTGTGTGCTATTATACGCACACAGTTTTTTTATATATGATGGGGAAATCCCTTTCATTCCATTATAATTCCATGATATGCAGAGGTTAATGCTACATGGAGGGATAGATCATGTGTTTTGACAATATTCTCTTATGAAATCAAAATAATGGTGTATACCAAGGATGAAATCCATATTTTTATAAAAGGTTGTGGATCGAATGTTTGATTTATTGATTATTATGTTGGAAAGAGTAGGGACCATCATTGCGGTTGCATTCATATTAACGCGATTCAGTTTTTTTAAAGACCTGATTGCCCACGATCAATTAAAAGGAAAACAAGAGGTTTCAGCGATTTTATTTTTCGGTTTTTTCGGTATCATCGGGACGTACCTCGGTGTGGCGTTAAATACTTCTTCATTGGGCTTCAACCACGTTATGACCGGTCTGGATCATAATGAAGCCATTGCGAATATGCGGGTCATGGGAGTGGTGATGGCTGGGCTTCTTGGTGGATACAGAATAGGAATCGGGGCTGGTCTGATTGCGGGTATCCATCGTATGTTCCTGGGTGGTTTTACATCGATGACGTGTGGTGTCTCAACCATCATTGCGGGGGTTATATCTGGTGCCTGTCATAAAAAAGGTAAAAAAGCGAAACCGCTTCACGTTTTCATCATCAGCGCGTCACTCGAAGCACTTCAAATGGCGATTATTCTCTTGTTTTCAAAGCCTTTCGAAAAAGCTTATGCATTGGTCGAGGTCATTGGGATTCCAATGATTTTTGCAAATGGGATCGGGGCGGCCATTTTTATGTTGATTATTTATAGTGTCATCGAAAACAGGGAAAAGATCGTTTCCCAACAAGCACAAAAAACGTTACGCATTGCTGATCAGACAGCCATTTACTTCCGTGAGGGGATGACGGTCGAAACTGCTCATGCTGTCTGCAACATTTTGTATAAAGAGCTGCATCCGAGTGCTGTGGCAATTACGAATCAAAAAGAAGTGTTGGCACATATCGGTGAAGGGAGCGATCACCATAAAACAGGGACAGGTATACAGACCGATGAGACGAAGCGGGTTATTCAAACAGGGGATCCTGTTATGATGAAGAACAGCCCGATTCATTGCGAAGTAAGCGATTGTCCCTTGGCGTCGGCTATCATCATCCCATTAAAACAACGTAATCAAACCATTGGAACACTAAAGTTATTTGTTCCATCCGAAAAACAATTGTCCGCTAGTTTAATTGAAACCATGAACGGTATAAGTAAATTGTTAAGTAATCAATTGGAGCTAGCAGAAGCGGAGCGTGCCCATCAGTTGGCGCAGGAAGCTGAAATCAAGGCGTTACAAGCGCAAATCAATCCGCATTTCTTATTTAATTCGTTAAACATCATCATGTCATTAATACGAACCCGACCGGAAAAAGCACGAAGTCTATTGCAAAATCTATCTTATTTTTCAAGACAGAGTGTGACCAGGACAGAAGATACACAAATAACGTTGGAAAAAGAACTGAAATATGTGAAAGCCTACTTGACGATAATCGAGGCGCGATTTATAGATAGACTTAGTGTATCCTATGATATTGATGATTATGTGTTGACCGAGATGGTTCCCCCTTTCACCTTACAGCCACTTATCGAAAATGCGATACAGCATGGGATTGATGGCATGGATAAAGATTGTCTCATCAAAATTACGATTCATGATGAAGGCAGTCATATTATCGTTAAAGTGGAGGATAATGGAAGTGGTATCCCTGATGATAAATTGACATCACTTGGAAAATATCAAGTAAAATCTGAAAAAGGTACGGGTGTGGGATTGTATAATATAAACAGACGGCTTATGATGATGTACGGCGACAGAGCGGCGTTGGATATCATAAGTCGTACAGATGAGGGAACAGTGGTTTCTTTTAAATTAGCGAAAGATCAGGAGGATGTATCTTAATGACGATTACGGCGCTTGTCATCGATGATGAACGATTTGCCAGAGAAGAACTTATTTATTTGTTGGAGCAGTTTGAAGAAATAGATGTAACCGGAGAAGCGGAAAATGGGGAAGATGCGCTTCGAAAAGTATTGCACGAAGAACCCGATGTTGTATTTTTGGATGTAGAAATGCCGAGAATGGGTGGTTTGGAAGTTGCAAGAGCCCTTACGAAAATGAAAAAGGTGCCTTATATTATATTTGCCACTGCTTATCCCGATTTTGCGGTAGATGCTTTTCGAATTAACGCAACGGATTACTTGTTAAAGCCATATGAATTAGGACCGTTGGCAGAGGCAATCGAAAAAGTCACCTGCCATTTTAAATCAGGTAATCAACAGATGCCCGAAGAAAAAATCAATAAATTTCCGATTGAGCATGAAGGAGAAATCGATTATATTGAGATAAACGATATTAAATATATTTACCCTGAAGGAAAAGGTTCAGTCATCCGCACCTGTCGTGATGAATACAGTGTAAAAACGTCCTTGAAAGAATTGGAATCAAAGCTATCCCCTTATAACTTTTTTCGGGTCCATCGAAGTTACCTGGTGAATTTAAATGATGTCAAACGACTGATCCCTTGGTTTAACGGGGCCTATCAACTCGAATTATCGGCATTGAAAGAGCAACTGCCGGTCAGCCGGAACTATGTGAAAGAGCTACAAAAAAAGTTAGCCTTATAATCTGTCGCTCAATCCCCGATTTTTGCTTTCTATGTCTCATTTTGTACATGTTAAAGCGTTTACCATCTTTAATTTGCCTTTTTATTATAGAATAAGTTGGTGGAAAAATTACCGAAAGGTTTCTTGGAATGAAAGCGGTGCCGAAGATCAAAAAGGGGTGTACAGATGGTAACTTTTTTAATTTCAATTGCTATATTGGTGATTGGTTATTTTACATATGGGAAATTTATTGAAAAAATATTTGGTGTAGAAGAAGAGAGAAAAACACCTGCGTATTCCAATGGTGATGGTGTGGATTATGTGCCGATGGGAAAACAGAAAAATGCCATGATTCAATTGTTGAATATAGCGGGGACAGGGCCGATTTTTGGTCCGATAATGGGGGCGTTGTTTGGTCCTGTCGCATTTTTATGGATTGTACTGGGTTCTATATTTGCAGGAGCGGTACATGATTATTTGACAGGTATGATATCGATTCGGAATAAAGGTGCCCATATTCCAGAGCTGGCAGGTAAATTCCTTGGTAATGTATCCAAACATGTTGTTAACGTCTTTTCGCTATTATTGTTGTTGTTGGTTGGAACCGTGTTTGTGACAACACCGGCTTCACTTCTTGAAATCGTCTTGAATGGGAAGGTGACACTCGGTGTTTTGATAGGTGTCATTTTTGTTTATTTCATTCTATCGACTATATTGCCGATTGACAAAATCATTGGGAAATTATATCCGTATTTTGGCGCCATTCTGTTGATTGGAACGGTAGGCGTAGGGGGAGCGCTGTTATTTTCTGATTACACTATACCGGAATTGACGCTATCAAATTGGCACCCGGATAATTTACCTGTATTCCCCATTCTATTCTTTACGATTACGTGCGGCGCGTTATCTGGATTTCATGCCACACAGTCACCGATCATCTCAAGAACAACACGGAAGGAATCTGAAGGACGCTATGTTTTTTATGGGATGATGGTGGCTGAAGGGATCATTGCCATGATTTGGGCGGCAGCTGCAATGAGTCTGTTGGACGGTCAGACACTGAACGAAATGATTGAAGCGGGCACACCATCGGCCGTCGTTGATGATGTGGCTGTGACATTGTTAGGTGCAGTCGGAGGAACAGTCGCCGTTATTGGTGCCATCATCCTGCCGATTACCTCAGGTGACACAGCATTTAGAGCAGCAAGAAGTATCATTGCGGATTATCTGAAAGTCGATCAGAAAAAATTTGCTAAACGTCTTTGGATTGCGATTCCATTATTTGCTGTTTCCGTTATTTTGACACAAGTCGATTTTGATATATTATGGCGATATTTTTCGTGGGCAAACCAGTCTACAGCGGCGATAGCATTATGGATCGGAACGATGTATCTATATGCGAAAGGTAAAAATTACATTGTTTCGCTTGTGCCGGGCCTATTTATCACGTATATGGTTTTTGTGTATATTTTGAATGCCAAAATTGGGTTTAATTTAGATTTGACACTATCATTCATTGTTGGGGCGGTGTTGACCGTGATCCTGACCGTCATGTTCTTTATTAAAGCTAAAAATAACAAATCTGAGTCGATTGAAACGGATGTGGATATTGCAGCGTAAAGGGTCTCGGATGGTGCTTAGAACGTAAAGATATTGTTGGCATATCAGTGTTTATAAGCGTGTTTGGGGTAAGTGACAGTAATACTATAAAGAGTTTAAAAGCATCGGCATTTTGCTGATGCTTTTTATCGTGGTGAATTGTTCAGCGATTTAAGAATCTTTAAGGCTATATGATCTATTGTTGACAATTTAATACCTCTTTTTAATGATATTGATGGGAACTTTAAAAAAATGTTGACAAACGTTTCATAATCAATTAGCATACTATATATTAACTTTTCGAGAATCAGGGACTGAATCCTTCATTTTATATTAGTCAAAAGTGATGAACTATTTCCAGTAGTGAGTGTTTCTTGGCATCCAGGAATCTGGTGGTGGCTGTGAACCAGACAAGGACACGCGCGAATTTCACATAGGGAGCTGATTTTGCCGGTACAAGGCCGTTATCTTGCAACGAGTGAGCAGGTGGAACTGCTAACGAGGGTGGTAACACGGAGTTCTTTCGTCCCTATTGAGGGAGAGAGGCTTTTTTTATTTTAATGGATTCATTTTATATACAATTTGATATGCCAAAAGCGATGAACTATTTCCAGTAACGGGCGTTTCTTGACATCCAGGAATCTGGTGGGAGCTGTGAACCAGACAAGGGCACGCGTGAATTTCACATAGGGAGCTGGTTTCCGGTACCAAGGCCGTTATCTTGCAATGAGTGAGCAGATTGTTCTGCTAATGAGGGTGGTAACACGGAGTCCTTTCGTCCCTGATAAGGGGTGAAGGGGCTTTTTCTATTTCAAAGAGATGAGAGGAGAATGGAAAATGAATAAGACACTGTGGAGAAAAGGAATTGATGGGATGGTACCGTATGTCCCTGGAAAACCGATTGAAGATGTCAAACGTGAATATGGCGTTGAGAAAATAACCAGACTTGCATCAAATGAGAATCCTCTGGGACCTTCCCCGAAAGCAATTGAAGCGATGCAACATGCGGTTGCTGACGGATGGCTATATCCTGAACCGACTGGTATGGCGCTCCGCGAAAAGTTAGCCGATTTATACCAATTGGATCCGGAGCAATTTGTCATTGGGAATGGTGCTGACCACCTTATAACGATGATTTGCGGTGCGTATATCAATGAAGGGGATGAAGTCATATACAGTGCGCCTACGTTCGGCAGCTATAGGGGAGCGACTCTCGCCATGGGAGGTACACCTGTCGAAATGCCATTGACGAGTGATCATGTCTATAATGTGGATGCTGTATTGGATGCCGTGACTGAGCGCACTAAAATCATTTTTATCTGCAATCCGAACAATCCGACGGGAACCCTTTTGCCGCCTGAAAAGTTGAGACGTTTTCTGGATCAGGTTCCATCACATGTTTTAACAGTTCTTGATGAAGCTTATGCTGAATTCATTCGTGAAGATGGCTATCCGTCCGGAAGGGATTTTATCAATGAGGGCTATCAGTTAATAACACTGCGTACGTTTTCGAAATTATATGGTCTTGCGGGAACGCGTGTTGGTTATGCATATGGGGATGAAGATGTTCTGGCCCCCTTAAAAGTTGTCCGTCCAACATTTGAGGTTAATCGGATTGCATTGGCCGGTGCCGAAGCGACTATGGATGATCTATCGTACAGCAAACAATCCTTGAGAATCATCTGGAATGAAATCGATCGTCTCGCCCCCATCTATAGGGATCTAGGTTTTGATGTTACCGATACACATACGAACTTTATGTTTGTTGATGTCAAGACAGATGCGAATCAGCTATCGGAAGAATTGCTGAAAAAAGGAATCATTATCCGTCCTTGCACACCATGGGGACTTGATGAACATGTGCGGATAACAATCGGTTCACCAGAACAAAATGATTTGCTTGTCGATGCCCTCAGGGCTTGTAGAGGAGTAGAAAAGTAATATCGATTTTTTATAAGAATCAAGGGGTTCGGATCGTGTGAGTGACTGGCTTTGTGGGACTCAA
This sequence comes from Virgibacillus sp., assembly GCA_035301285.1. Lineage (GTDB taxonomy): Bacteria > Bacillota > Bacilli > Bacillales > Amphibacillaceae > DATGUN01. Next base: position 1,220 of record DATGUN010000023.1, on the reverse strand, counting down.
CGGATGATCCATTTTGATGCCTGGCCCACCTTCGCAATCGATGGCGGAGCGGTCCAAACCCCTTATTGATTTTGCTGGTTATCGGAGGACAGGTGTCTGAACATTGAATAATCTTTGGCTGAAAATATAGAAAAGGAGATTATTATGACGGAAAAGCTGACAGCTAAGAAATTTACCATGAATATTTTGAATGGAGCGGCGATTGGCATCATTTTAGCGTTAATACCTGGGGCTTTATTGGGGGAATTATTCAAGGCATTGTTACCTGTCTTTCCGGCGGGTCAGTTTGTTTTGAATTTGACGGATATGGCCAATTCCATGCTAGGGTTGATCGTGGGTGTTTTGATTGGATTCCAATTCAAGTTCCCTCCGATTCAAACGGCATCGCTTGGTCTTGCCGTGATGGTTGGCGGTGGGGCAGTTGATTACACAGGTGAGGCTTTTCTTGTATCCGGAACCGGAGATGTCATTAATATGATGTTCACGGGTGCCATTGGTGCGGGGATTATTCTTCTTTTCGGGACACGCCTGAGAAATTATAGCATCATTTTGATACCGCCGATTTTGTTGGTTGTTGGTGGAGGTTTGGGTTATGCGCTTCTTCCTTATGTGGGATATATTACAGAATTGATCGGACGTTTCGTTTCGCAAATCCTATCCTTACAGCCTATTTTGATGAGTGTGTTGATTGCTGTTGTATTCAGTATCCTCATTACAACCCCCATTACGACGGTGGGGATTGCACTCGCCGTTTCGTTGTCAGGTATTGGATCGGGTGCAGGGAACCTCGGCGTGGTCGCTGCAGGTTTTGGACTCGCCATAGCAGGATGGCGCGTCAATCCCGTTGGAACCTCCTTGGCACACTTTATCGGCTCACCGAAAATGTCGATGCCGAATGTTTTTGCTAAACCGAAAATATTGCTGCCGATTATTTGTAACGCTGCTGTTTTGGGAGTTTTGGCCGCTTTATTCAAAATACAGGGGACACCAATGAGTGCCGGATTTGGTTTCAGCGGACTTATCGGTCCAGTCAATTATCTTAATTTAGCGGCAGGCGGATGGTCTGCAATCAATATCTTGATAACACTCGTTGTATTTGTGGTCGCACCAATCGGATTAGGATTGTTTTTTAATTATGTGTTTACAAAAGCATGGCCAATCATTTCTTCAGATGATTACAAGCTGGATGTCGAATGAGTGACAAATTGAGATTTTATATG
>DATGUN010000022.1:0-8388 GCA_035301285.1 Virgibacillus sp. | reverse complement strand
ACTTTAAATCAGAATTCTACCTCATTAACGTTCCAACCAAAGCTTTATTTAACGTTAAATCGTATTTGCATCTCATTAACATTCCATTCGAGAAGATCATGCCGATTCGCGCACATCGTTCAATCGAAAATCTTTCAAAGTACTTGAATCTAAACTATCAAATCAATCGAAAATCTTTCAAAGTGCTTGAATCCAAACTTTCAAACCCTTCAAAGACCTATCAAAGTGCTTGAATCTAGACTTTCAATTTTTTCACGCCACCTTTATCGACATCCGGCTACTCTGACTATATCAGTCACTCCGACTATCTGGCCACTCCGACTTCCGGCTACTCTGGCTACATCCGGCCATTCTGACTATATCAGTCACTCCGACTATCTGGCCACTCCGACATCCGACTACTCTGGCTATATCGGCTACTCCGACTATACCGATCAATCCGACTATCCGGCCACTCCGAATATACCGGCTATTTTGTCAACATACGGCCGATGACAAGGCGTTGGATTTCGTTTGTCCCTTCATAGATCTGGGTAATCTTGGCATCGCGCATGTAGCGTTCGACCGGATAATCTTTCGTGTAACCATAACCGCCAAATACTTGGACGGCTTCAGTCGTGATACGCATCGCGGCATCCCCGGCAAATAACTTACTCATGGCACTTTGTTTGCCATATGGGAGGCCTTTGGATTCCAGCCATGCTGCTTGATATGTCAACAGGCGCGAGGCTTCTACATCGGTGGCCATATCAGCCAGCTTGAACGAGATGCCTTGGTTTCGGGCGATTGGTTTTCCGAATTGCTCTCGTTCTTTAGCATAATCGACGGCTTTATCGAGCGCCCCTTGTGCGATACCAAGTGCTTGAGCGGCAATTCCATTACGGCCGCCATCCAAAGTTGTCATCGCAATTTTGAACCCTTCCCCTTCTTCGCCAAGCAGATTTTCTTTGGGGACACGGCAATTTTCAAAAATGAGTTCCGTCGTCGGGGAGGAACGAATGCCGAGTTTCTTCTCTTTTTTTCCAAATGTGAAGCCTTCCGTTCCTTTTTCCACGATGAATGCGCTGATGCCTTTGTGCTTGGCTTCCGAATCGGTGATGGCAAAAACGAGATAAATATCGGCTACCCCGCCATTGGTGATCCATACTTTATTGCCATTCAAGATATAATCATCGCCATCTTTTTTCGCGACCGTTTTCATAGCGGCTGCATCACTGCCGGAACCGGGTTCAGATAAGGCATACGCACCAAGCGCCTCACCGGTTGCCAGACGCTTCAAGAAATTCTGCTTCTGGTCCTCATTTCCATACGTATAGATCGGCCAGCTGGCAAGTGAAAGATGTGCCGATAAAGTGACACCGGTCGACGCACAGACACGTGATAATTCTTCGACTGCGATGCAATAACTGACAAAATCAGCACCAATCCCACCATATTCCTCTGGCCACGGAATGCCTGTCAGGCCGAGTTCCGCCATTTTATCGAAAATTTCCCTATCGAATCGTTCTTCTTCATCGCGCTCCGCCGCAGTGGGTTCGACTTCTTTTGTTGCAAAATCTCGCACCATTTTGCGGAGCATTTGCTGTTCATCTGTGAGTTGAAAATCCATATCGATGTTGCCTCCCTATTGATCTATAAGATTTTTTGCAATGACCATATGTTGTATTTCACTTGTTCCTTCATAAATCTGGGTGACCTTGGCATCCCGGAAAAGACGTTCAGCCGGATAATCCTCGGTATACCCATATCCCCCGTATACTTGCACCGCTTCGATGGCATTGTTCATCGCTGCTTTGGATGCGAACAATTTAGCCATGGAGGCTTCTTTCCCGCAAAAAATATCACGCTCGACAAGTGCAGCGACATTATAGACGAGCATGCGTGCCGCTTCCGCCTGTGTCGCCATATCTGCCAGCTTGAAAGACAGCCCTTGCTGGTGTGCGATTGGTTTTCCGAATTGCACCCGTTCTTTCGCATAGGAAGTCGCATGATCGACAGCTGCCTCGGCTATTCCCAGTGCTTGTGCGGCGATCCCAATACGGCCGACATTCAAGTTCGCCATCGCAATTTTAAAACCTTCTCCTTCTTCACCAAGCATTTGTGCTTTTGGGACTTTGCATTGGTCAAAATTCAATTGCACCGTACTGGAACCATGCAATCCCATTTTATGTTCAGGCTTGCCGACCACAAGTCCACGTGTATCCTTCTCGATGATGAATGCACTGATCCCTTTCGAACCGTTTTCCTTGCTTGTTCGCGCAAAGGTAATGAATGTGTCAGCTGCACCACCATTCGTAATAAACACCTTGGAACCGTTCATTATGTAATGGTCGCCATCTTCTACCGCACTTGTGGTCATATTGGCTACATCGGAACCGGCACCTGGCTCGGTTACGGCAAAAGCACCTAAATACTCACCAGAAGCAAGCTTCGGAATATAATGTTTCTTCTGTTCTTCCGTTCCAAACATCATAATCGGATGGGTGCCGACCGATGTGTGAACAGATAAAATGACACCCAATGTTGCGCTCACTTTACTTATTTCATTGATGGCAATGATGTATGACGGAAAATCCATGCCACTTCCTCCATAGGCTTCCGGAATCGGAATACCCATCAGCCCGACTTCACCCATCTTTTGAATGACTTCAGTTGGAAATCGATCCTCCGTTTCCATTCGTTCAACACCCGGGGCGATCTCTTTCCGGGCAAAATCCCGTACCATTTTCTGCATCATCTGCTGTTCTTCTGTAAATTGCATATCCATACTGTTGTCCCCCTATGGACGCTTATTTTTTGATCATGATGTTTCCTTCAAATCGTTAAGAATCATAAGTGTAAAAACCTTTTCCGGATTTTTTGCCCAACCAGCCGGCTTTGACATACTTTCTGAGCAGCGGGCATGGACGGTATTTGCTGTCGGAAAAACCTTCGTATAAAACTTCCATGATATAAAGACATGTATCAAGACCTATGAAATCAGCTAAAGTCAGGGGTCCCATCGGATGATTCATACCCAACTTCATGACGGTATCGATATCTTCCTTCGATGCAACGCCTTCGTGCAATGCAAAAACCGCTTCATTGATCATCGGCATCAATATGCGGTTCGCTGCGAATCCTGGATAATCATTGACCTCAACAGGGGCCTTGTTCAGTTCTTTCGCTGCACCCTCTACCGCTTCATACGTCTCATCACTCGTCTGGATTCCGCGAATCACTTCAACCAGTTTCATGACCGGCACAGGATTCATGAAATGCATGCCGATGACTTGGCTCGGCCGGTTTGTGACCCCGGCCATTTCAGTGATGGGAAGCGATGATGTATTCGTTGCCAAAATGGCATGATCCGGCGTGATTTTATCCAACTCCTGGAAAACGCTCGTTTTGACATCCATATTTTCAACAACAGCTTCAATGACAAAATCACGGTCACGCGCATCATTTAAATCATTCGATGCCTTCAGGCGATCCAATGTTGCTTGTTTTTCCGCTTCGGTCATCCGCTCCTTGGTCACGTTACGGGCAAGCAGTTTTTCAATACGCTGCATGCCTTCTTCCAGTGCTTCTGGTTTCATGTCGTTAAGCAAAACATCGAAACCGGACTGTGCAAATACTTGGGCGATTCCTGCCCCCATCTGGCCGGCACCAATGACCATCACTTTTTTTATCGCCATGTCTATCTCCTCCTCATATATGAAAATATCTATATCCTATCCAACAAAGTCGGTTTTCGCACCGGACGATCACTGGGTCCAATAGACAATCAATCGTCCAAACGGCGCTTGCGGAACATTCCCGACGCGAACAATCAATCTTCTTTCGGAACGTCTATCAAAATAGCATCTCCTTGACCGCCGCCACTACAGATCGCTGCAATGCCGAGTCCCCCACCACGGCGTTTCAGTTCGTGGATCAAGGTTAAAATAATGCGCGAACCGCTTGCACCAATTGGGTGACCCAGTGCAACCGCTCCTCCGTTTACATTCACCTTTTCCGGATCGATCCCAGCGATTTCACTGCTCGCCAACGAAACGACCGCAAATGCTTCATTCACTTCATACAATGCGATGTCCTCTTTTGTATAGCCCGTTTTCTCAAGGATTTTATTGATGACCAATCCAGGGGTTTCCGGAAATTCCTCGGCCGGAACCGCTACTTCCGCATGGCCCAATATCGTAGCCATCGGTGTTTTCCCATCCGCTTTTGCTTTCTCTTCGGACATGACGACGAATGCCCCTGCGCCGTCATTGACACCTGGTGCGTTTCCAGCTGTAATCGTCCCGTCTGCGCCAAAAGCAGGACGCAACTTCGCCAAAACATCACGATTGGTATCTTTACGCGGCGCTTCATCCGTATCAACGGTAATCGGATCTTTTTTCCGCTGTGGTATTTCAAGTGGAACAATTTCGTCTGCAAATTTCCCATCCTCGATCGCTTTGGTCGCTCGCATATGACTGCGGTACGCCCATTCATCTTGTTTTTCACGTGTCAATCCATATTTTTCAGCCGTGTCATTTCCATAGGACCCCATATGCACACCTTGGAAAGAACATGTCAAACCATCGTGGACCATCATGTCCTTCACTGCTTTATCACCCATTCGATTGCCCCATCTCGCATCAGGCAGAAAATACGGTGCTTTGGACATACTTTCCATTCCCCCGGCAACGATGACATCTTCATCACCTGCGCGGATAAGCTGATCGGCGATTGTCACACTACGCAATCCGGACGCACAGACTTTATTGATTGTTTCGGTTTTTACATCCCACGGGATACCTGCTTTCCTTGCCGCTTGCCTAGAAGGGATCTGTCCTTCACCACCTTGCAGAACATTTCCCATGATGACTTCATCAACGTCATCAGGTGCCACTCCGCCACGTTCCAACGCCGCTTCAATGGCCTTTCCCCCTAACTCCATTGCGGTCAATGTTTTCAAACTTCCACCAAACTTTCCAAACGGTGTTCTTGCTCCAGATACGATAACTGATTTAGACATACTTCAAACATCCTTTCTACGAGTAATTTCATGTGAACGCCTTTCTATCAAACGTATGTGATTAAACATAAATGACCGAACGCTCGCTCAGTTTACGTGCTAAAAATGAAGGCTGGACAAAAAGCATTATATACAAATGACGCATTTCCAGGAGCAATACGGTGTTCAAGAACGTATCGCCCCTTTTAAAACGCATGGCCATCGCTCGTCGCAGCCTCACTTATAACGGATATCAAGCTGTTTTCTGTTCTGTCTCGGTAAACACCGATAGGGCCAGAATTTCGGCAACATCCATCGTGCTGATATCTTCTTCCACTTCTTTCGCTTTCGTACCATCACTTAACATCGTCAGACAAAACGGACATGCACTGGAAATCATGGATGATTCTGTTTCCATCGCCTGCTCTGTACGCGCCACATTAATGCGATTGCCAGTTGTTTCTTCGGCCCACATCAGGCCACCACCGGCCCCGCAGCACATGCCGTTTTCCCGTGAACGTGTCATTTCGACCAGGTCCAGCCCGGGAATAGACCGTAAAATCTCTCTCGGTGGATCATACACGCCATTATATCTACCAAGATAACACGAGTCATGATAGGTCAATCGTTGGTTGATTTCCCTTTGCGGTGCTAACTGACCATTCATCACAAGATCGTAAAGCATTTGTGTATGATGATAGACTTCCGCCTCGAATCCAAAATCAGGGTACTCATTTTTGAAAATATTATAGGCATGTGGATCGATGGTAATAATTTTTTTTACATCATGTTTGTTGAACTCTTTAATGTTTTTCTCGGCAATTTCCTGGAACAAAAACTCATTTCCGATTCGACGTGCCGTATCACCGGAGTTCAATTCCTTATTACCAAGAATGGCAAAATTAATGCCTGCTTTATTCATCAATTTGGCAAATGCAATGGCTATTTTCTGGCTACGGCTATCATACGATCCCATTGAACTGACCCAAAAGAGATAGTCAAACGATTTATCTTCTTTCTTCAATTCTTTCACAGTCGGGATGTAGACCGATTCGTCGATCTCACGCCATTTGATCCGGTCTTTCTTAGACAATCCCCATGGGTTGCCTTGACGTTCGATATTTGTCACCGCACGCTGGATATCTGAATCCATTTCACCTTCCATCATGACGAGGTGACGACGCATATCGATGATAGTTCCAACATGTTCGTTCATGACTGGACAGGCATCCTCACAATTACGGCATGTCGTACAGCCTGATAATTCCTCGGCCGTGATGACATCACCAATCAATCGCTTATTCAATACATCTGCATCGTCTTTTGCGGCTGCCGCTTGATTGCCGGCCGTCCCGGAAAAGGCATACGACGGAACCCACGGCGTTTTTCCTGTGATGGCCGCTCCTTTTTCAGTCAAATGATCGCGTGCTTTGATCATGATATCCATCGGCGAGAGCATTTTCCCCGTTCCGGATGCCGGACAAACATCTGTACACCGGCCACATTCCACACATGCATAGAAATCCAGCATCTGTTCACGATCGAAGTCTTCCACTTTCCCGACCCCGAAGGAAATATCTTCTTCATCTGTATCTTCATCCATATCAAAATCGATTTTTTTCAATTTGCCAGGTACACGCTTACTGATGAATGTATTGATCGGAGCCGCAATTAAATGAGCGTGCTTCGACTGCGGTACGTATACCAGGAACGTCAATATTGTAATCGTATGTATCCACCAAGCAATGAAAAAGACAACCATTGCCGCGGTCGGTGACATCCAGCTGAAAGCTCCGCCAATGAGACTGGAAATCGGTTCGGTCCAAGACGTCCCGTATCCATGCCAGATCTGTGCCATACCGTTACCGACAAGTACAGATAACATCAGCGTTCCAATGAATATCAATACAAGACCTGCTTTAAACCCTCGCTTCAAGCGGACAATCTTTTCCATATAGCGACGGTAAAATGCCCATGCAACAGCTACCAAAATCATGAACACAACAAGTTCCTGGAAGAAAACAAAGCCCGGATATATCGGTCCGAAAGGCAAATGACTTCCCGGAGCGAGCCCTTTGATGAATAAATCGATAGCTCCGAACTGGACAAGCAAAAATCCATAGAACATCATCACATGGATGATTCCCGATTTTTTATCTTTCAAAAGCTTCGATTGGCCGAACACATTTTTAATGATTTTTTGGATCCGTTCCTTGAGCGCCAAATCAAACTCTGACTTCTGCCCAAGTTGAATATAGGCATACCGAGTCGCTATAACTCTAGCAAACAAATAAACACCATAAATGACAACGGCTGTAAAAACGATTGCATTGATGATCAGAAACGTATTCACTGTGTATTCGCTCCCCCTCTGTCCTTATTTTATATTGTACCGAAAAATGATAGCGATTGCATTATATTTTATATAATAATATGTTATCTACTACTTTAAATGATGAGTGAGCATTCAGTCAACTATTTTTATAGATTGATGACCTGTTGTATGGAAACAGTCGGATCAAAAAGTCCCCCTTCTTTTCCGAGGATGCATGTTACTTTGGGGATACCGTTCATCATGAAAAAGACAAACGTATTTTTACAAACCAAAAAGAGAACGATACAATAAAGACATGGCTCATGATTGCATTAAAATGGGCAACATTCGCGACAATACATAAAGTCTCAGCAGGAGGGAAAACCGATGGGTGTGACACATTATTCAAAATTTGATCGCTATAAAAAGAAAATCACCGCGCTGTCTTCCCCTCTTCAGGACAACGCAATCACAACAGATTCGTTTTTACTGGAGAAATCGGATGACCAAAAGATATCCATATACTATTCACCTGTCGAGTACATCAATGAGAAGGCTATAGTACTGATAGTCGGAATCACACCAGGATTCCGGCAAATGAAAAAAGCATATGCCGCCGTCAAAAAAACAGTGGGACTTATCGTGACGAAGAAATCCTGCATAAGGCTAAAATGGCCTCGAGTTATGAGGGGCCGATGCGGAAAAATCTCATTCAAATGCTTGATCGATTGGAGCTTCCCAATTATCTTCCGTTGGCAACGTCCGCTGAGTTATTCGAAAAATCCAATCACCTTGTTCACACAACAGGACTCTTACCTTACCCGGTTTTTTATAAAGGGAAAAACTACACCGGATCGACACCAAGCATATGGAAAACCACCATGCTGAAAACGTATGTCCTGGAATGTTTTCTAAAAGATGTAGCCCGATTGAACCATCCACTCATCATCCCATTGGGAGTGAATGTCGCAAACGTTCTTGCAAAACTATCGGAATCATCAGCGCTCATTCAGGAGAGGCGCATATTGACTGGTTTCCCTCACCCATCCGGTGCCAATGGACATCGCCATAAACAGTTTGCCGCCAATAAGGA
>DATGUN010000021.1:0-24136 GCA_035301285.1 Virgibacillus sp. | reverse complement strand
TGGAAATTGGCGGTAAAATGCTCACGTCGGAAGCACTGGCAAAAAAATTGGACGAGCTCGGCACGTATGGAAAAAGCAAACTTGTTTTTGTGATTGGCGGATCACTCGGATTGAGTGACCACGTCCAGAAGAGAAGTGATTTTGCCCTGTCGTTTTCGAAAATGACCTTTCCCCATCAACTGATGCGTTTGGTATTGATGGAGCAGGTGTACCGAGCGTTCAAAATCGTGCGAGGAGAACCGTATCATAAATGACGGTAAAACTGTTGTAAATATGTTAGTAATTTTATTGTTTAAAGCGGATATTGAAAATGTTTATTAATTATCTATTTTACAGTAAAGTGGTGTCAATTATAAATATCTAAGCTCTAGAGTTTTCATTTATCTTCAACGCACCACTAAGGGAACACCAGTGAATTAATTTATTTCAGTATACAACCTATCTTGAGGTTCTAGTTTATTATCAATAAATTGAAAGTATGGAAATGTTAAACCGATAAAAGCGACAATGCTAATAAGAAGTCCAATGAATAGATAAAGTGGTCGTATACCTAATGATTCACTGATTACTCCACCTATTAGAATACCTAAAGGCATTGTTCCTCTGATTATTAATAAACGAACAGAAAATACCTTGCCCATTAATCGATTTGGGATAACTTGCTGACAAATAGTTGTATTATGTATACTAAATATAGCCATTGCGATGCCGCCAATTATTTCTGTAGTGATTGCAAAGTAAATGCTGTAATTAAAGGATAGGACAAAAAAAGTCATACCACCAATAAACAGTGAGCTTAACATTAATAACCTTCTACTTTTAAATTTAATTCCTGGTATAAGTATAGCTCCAATAAAATACCCTATCGGAAACCCCGCCATAAAATACCCATAATCAGAATATGAACCCTTTAACACATCAGTAATATAAGGAAGAGTGGTAACCATTGTTACGCCTACCCCAAATTGAACAAAAGCTAAAAAAACTCCAAGCCAGACTATTATTCGTTGATTAAAGAAAAAATGAAGTCCTTCTTTAAATTCATGTAACCATGTATTTCTCGCTGTATTTTTCTGTTCCCTCTGTTCATTTATGAGAAGTAAGGTACTACCACTTAGAAAAAGCATAAGACTAACAAACATAAGGGTGATGTTTACACCTAAATACTGAATAACAACGCCTGCTAGAATAGGAGCAAGAAAGGACATGATACGCACAGTTCCATCAATATAGGCATTTGCGGACTTCAGTTGTTCTTGTGTAACTATTGTAGGTGTAATAGCATGATTTGCTGGCACATAAAGTGGCGAAATTAAGCCTATAATGATTTGTACAGTGTATATTTGCCAAACTTCCAAGCTACCTAAAAGAACTGCTACTAAAGGAATTAAAAATATCATACTTCTTGTCCATTGTGAAATAACCATCACCCATTTTCTACTCCAACGATCAATATATGGACCAATGAATAACTGAATAATCAATGAAGGTATGAAATAGAGTAACCACATACTGCCTAATGCCAAAGTAGAACCTGTTAATTGGTAAACTAATATCGAGTTACAAAATGTACCAAATGCCCCTCCGATTTCGGAAATTCCATTTCCAAACCAAGTTGCTATAAAGGAACGATTTTTTAATAGTTGAGTATCCAATACAAAACCACCTATCTAGTTTTTAAGTACTCCATTAATTCTTCTTCTAACATTGTTAAAACATTTAGCTTTAAACAATATTTAGATTCCTTTATCTCAACAACTTTAGATGCTCTTAATATTTTTAAATGATGATGGACAGTTGATTTACCCATATCAAGTATTTCGGTTATATCCTGAAGTGATCGTTCCCGTTCAAAAAGTATTTTAATTATTCTAAGCCTTACTTCATCTCCAAGTGCTTTATATTTTTGAATCATAAAGTTTGATGGCATATATTTATCTTGTGGTGATAAACTTTTGTTGGAAACAGGATAGTAAAACACTTTTGTTCCTTCAATATCTGCTTCTATATTCCAAGGCCGATATATAAACTGTGGAATCAACAACACTTTATAAACACTAGGTTCAGGTAAATAATCAACACCTCCTGTAGCCCAATGAACGAGCTGTTCAGAATTAAATGTTTCAACCATGCTAATTTTGGACTTATAATCCACTTCAAGTATATCAATTGTTCTTTTTAATGATGGTTTCACAACAGTATTAAACCAATTAGACATAACACTGATCAGATGTTGCTTTAATTTATCTGTCTCAACATGAAATATAAAATCTATATACTGTGGAAAAAATGGGTTATCCTTAGTAACATTAATCAAATTCAAATTAGCTTCGTTGTCACCATTTGCGGCCTTTGTCCTTACATCTTGGAAACGTTGACCAATGTATGGTAAACAAATAAATTTAAGTTTGTTATTATTTAACCCATTAATATAATTGCAAAAGTGAGTTAAATCTTGTCCTTCAAAAAAGTGAAGAAGTTGCAATAATGCCTTCCATGTATTATTTTCCTCGACGTATCTTAGCTCATTTAAAAGCTCCTTAGAAAAACTCTCTTTTAATCCTTGCCAATATGATTTTGGCTTTTCTAAGGTGTTCAATAATTTTGTGTTTGTGATAGCGGCAATCCCTAAAGCGGATTCCCATAAAGGTGAATATGTGAACTCAACTTGGTATGATTCCCTTTTTCTGCTAGTCGTATTTAGAATATCCATAAATAGCCTCCTAAGTTTCTAAACTTGTATAAACATAATAACCTATAAAATAATAATGTTCAACAAATATAGAATTAAACATTCTATATTTGTTGAACATTATGTTAGGAAAGTGAATATTCTATACATTTTTTGTTATATATGCATAGGTTATATGAGCCTTGTGATGATTGCTATCACATATGACTTAGACCCTCAACGCAATTATGCTGGGGCAATAATCTCTTTTGTTAATCCTAAAAACGCCTTGATGGCAGGTGAAAGACATTTGTCTTTATGCCATGCCATATGAGTATAAACCTGGAGATTAGGCATTTCCCAGGGAAGAGAGATCAATTCCCCACGATCCAATTCAGCTTCAACGGCTATTCGAGGTAAAAAAGCGATACCGATGCCGGCTTTTGCGCACTGTTTGATAGTCTCCGCGCTACTGAATTCCAGATTGATCATACCTTCTTGGATTCTCTGTTCCTCTATGATGCGATCGAAAAGTGCGCGATAGGGACAGCCCTTCTCCGTCAGCAAAAAAGATTCCCCTTGAAAGTCCTCTGGGTGAAGATGTGTCTGTTGTACGAGTGAATGAGCTGGTGCAACAAAAAAAGAAAACGGCTCCTCTATTAAAGGCTCGACCATAATATTCATTGAACGGACGGATTCTTCCAGCATGAGGACAACATCCGTTTTTCCTTCATAAAGGCTTTGTTTCAGTTGATCATTTCCCAATGGTCGGAAAATGAGCCGTATGCCGGGATAGCGTGAACGAAAAGACCGCAAAACGGCCGGAAGCCGATATGAGCTGGGAATTTCATTGGCACTGATGGTGAGCGTACCTGTTAATTTTTCGTTTTCTTTCATGGCCAAATAGGCTTCATCCACACTATTTAATATATTTTCCGCATGTAGTAAAAATCGTTTTCCTGCATCCGTAAGGGCAATTTGTTTTCCCAATCTGTCAATGAGTTGCGTACCCAGTTCTTCTTCCAAGGACTGTATTTGCATGGTCACATTTGATGGAACATAGTTGAGGGACTCAGCTGTCCGGGTGAAATTCAGCGTGAAGGCCACTGTTTTAAACGTGATAAGCTGGCGTATTTCCATAGGGTATCATCCTTTGTTCATTATTTTTGAACGTTATATTCAAAAATGTTTACTTTTGTTGATGATAACATCCCCTTATAATGAAGACAAATGAATGAAAGGAAGGGGTTCGTATGATGGATTATGATATTTTTGAGTTAGGGAATGTAACATTGCAATCGGGTGAGGTGTTGCCTGACGCATTTCTTGCATTTAAGACTTACGGCACATTAAATCGAGACAAAAGCAATGTGGTTGTATATCCGACTGCTTTTGGAGATACACATAAAAACAATGAGTGGTTAATTGGCAGTGGAAAGGCGCTGGATCCTGAAAAATACTTTATTATCGTTCCGAATCTGCTGGGTAACGGATTATCGTCGTCTCCCAGTAATACGTCTCCTCCGTTTGATCGGGAGCATTTCCCTCACGTAACCATTTATGATAATGTAACGTTACAGCATCGACTGGTGACCGAAAAATTCGGGATTAAAACGATTGCTCTTGTGGTTGGATGGTCGATGGGCGGCATTCAATCATTCCAATGGGGGGCAAGTTATCCAGACATGGTAGAACGAATCGCACCTTTTGATGGCGCCGCAAAGACTTGGCCACATACGTATGTGGTCCTTGACGGGATGAAAGCAGCGCTTATGGGAGCAGTTGGCTTCGATTCAAGTAAATTGAACCAGTTGACTTCCGATGATATGCGTGCGGTCGGCCGTGTTTATGCGGGATGGGGTGTATCGCAGGCGTTTTACAGAGAAGAACGTTACCAAGAGTTGGGGTTTGATTCATTGGAAGATTTTGTGGCCGGCGTCTGGGAAAAGAGTTTTATGGAGATGGATTCGCACAATGTCCTGGCCATGTTATGGACCGGACAGTTCGCGGATATCAGTGAAAATCCTACCTATAACGGAGATTTTGATGAAGCACTCGGAGGCATTAAGGCGCTTGCCTGCATGATGCCAGGGAGCACGGATCTTTTCTGCAGGGCGGACGATAATGCATATGAGGCCAATCACATGCCCAATGCTGTTTTGAATCCAATCGAATCGATCTGGGGCCATTTTGCCGGTCGCGGAATCAACAGTACCGATAATAAATGGATTGATGACAACCTAAAGCGTTTGTTGCAAATGTATAAACGAATAGATTTACACAGTAATTAAAAACGCTGATCACCGTAACAACGCCATAAAAATAACCACCCTCAAAAAGGATGGTTATTTTTTAATGCGATAGGCGTTACGTTTACAGGCCAATACGGTTTAGGATTCACTATCCTCTACAACCTGACGCAGAACATCGGGTTTATCCGTAAACATTCCTGTGACGCCCCAATCGATGAGTTTTTCCATGTCTTCCCTTGTGTTCACCGTATAAGGATGAACGGATAGATCGTTCTCTCTTGCTTTTTGAACAAAATCCTCGTCAATGTTTTTATGATTAGGACCAACGCCATCAGCATATTCCTTCAATTCTTCTATTCTTTCATCATCTAATGTCGTTTCACCTAATTTGATTAGGGCAATATTAGCATTCAAGTTATAAAGTCTTTTGAGACTATCTTCGTCAAAGGATTGAAGGATGACTTTACCATGGGTATACCTCTCTTCATTAACCAACATATTATGGTCATTCAGAACGTCAATTAACTTCTGCTCGACTCCCGGATAGCGCTGTGGGCTTTTAGTTTCGATATAGTAATTGGCACTTTTCCCGAACGTATCCAATACTTCATTTAATGTGGGGACTTTCAGGTCAACATACGACGATTTCGCATAGATCGGATTTTCCGTGTTAAACCATGAACCGGCATCCAGTTTTTTTATTTCCTCAAGCGTAAAATCTTCAATGTTCCAAGGGCTCCGATTAGGATACAGATCCTGCACATTTGTTGTCCGTTTTAACGTATCGTCGTGCATCGTTATTAAATGGCCATCTCTTGTTAAATGGACATCCATTTCAATATAATCCGCATTAAAACTTTGAGCAAGTTCGAAGGATGACAACGTTTCTTCGGGAATATACGCCTTTGCTCCTCTATGACCGATGACTAGGAAATCTTCAGCTTTTATATCAATTTTCTTATGATTCGTCATTTAACTTCTCCTTTTTTAATGATTTTAATAGATGTTTAAAACAGGATCTTACCTATTTTAAACATCCCTAAATAACCCACTACTTCAATACTGGGATAACGTTTCTGGATCTTTTTATTCAATGGGTTAGCATTGATTATCGCTATTCGAAAAATGATTTTTCACCGGTGAAATCGACCATTTTATTCAATCTCCCCCTAATTGAGCGATCTTCCGGAAGATTTAATACTATTCTATTTATTTTTCATTATTTTGTTTGTACAAGTGTCTTATAGCGTGTGTAAAATAGGTTATTCTATGATGTGGGGATGAGCTTGTCTGTTGCTTTAGCCTCTTCACTTACCGTCAGAACCTCCTCACTTTACTATCATTTTTAATCGCGCGCGCTTAGTGATGGTAGCTCCCGGAATCGTGAATGGACACTTATCACTCCACCTTTAGCAGGCCATGCTATCGGCTCTGTTATATAAAGAGACTTAACAAGCTTAAAAAACAACCATTTTTTATTACAATTAATAAACATATATCTATGCGAAGAGGAATATTTGGAGTCGACAAGGACCCGGGAAAACCGAATCGTTTAAATGAAAGGTAAGGGAATTACAGGAAGAATCAACGTGTAAGTATGACTTACACGTTCAAAATGAGGTAACGAGAGAAGTTCAAAGAAAAACAAAAAACTACCATCTAGAAATGATCGTTTCTAGGTGGTAGTGTTCGTTCATACTGAGGGACTTCATTTCGAAAATGGGCAACCGAGCATTTGAATGATTACCGAGTGAAATACTCATATGACACTGTCCTCCATCTCCACGTGTGCGCTTTTGTCGTTATAAATTTCTCGATCCAAATGACCTGTTATTCTTGCTGTCAGTATGCCAGTTGTCATGCCACCGCTTACGTTCAATGCGGTGCGGGCCATGTCAATCAGTGGTTCAATCGAGATAAGCAACCCGACGATGGCGATTGGCAAGTTCATGGTCGATAAGACGATGAGGGATGCGAATGTTGCGCCGCCACCGACACCAGCGACACCAAATGATCCGATGGCCACAACAGCGAGTAACATTAAAATGAATGATGGTGTAAAAGGATCGATACCAACTGTTGGTGCGACTATGACAGCGAGCATGGCAGGGTAGATGCCTGCACACCCGTTTTGCCCGATGGTGACACTGAATGCGCCGGCGACATCGGCAACGCCTTCCGACACCCCAAGGCTTTTCTTCTGGGTTTCGATGTTGAGTGGCAGTGTTCCGGCACTGGAGCGTGATGACAATCCAAAAATGAGTGGAGGCATGGCTTTTCGGATGTAGATGATTGGATTCAATCCTGCACTGCGGATTAACAGCATATGAACGAGGAACATCAATGCAATGGCGACGAAAGAAGCGATAATGAACATGCCCAGATTCACGAATGTCCCTATGTCACTTGTCGCGGCTTTATTGACCATTAATGCGAAAATCCCGTATGGTGTCAAGCGCAAAACAAGCGTCACAATGCGCATGACGATGGTAAAAATCACTTCGACTCCACGTGCGAACAGAGATGCCTGCTCTGGTTGCTTCCGCCTGACTCCCATGAATGCGATCCCGACGATAACGGAGAACAAGACGACCGTGATGACAGAAGTGGCCCGATCCCCGGTGAAATCAAGAAATATATTCTTGGGAATCATCGACAAAATCATATCTGGCATTGATTGGCCTTCCAAATCTTCCATTCGGTCCTCGATGCCAAGGATGGCCGACGTTTCTTCTTCACCCTCGGTCAGCTCAATCCCTTCCAACTGAAACATCCCTGCGGATAAAACACCGATTGCCCCGGCAATAGCTACCGTTCCGACTAAAATACCAATCGAGATGCCACCGATTTTACCGAATCCGTCCGATAGTTTGGAGTCGGTGAATGTCTTTAATATGGCGAAGAACACAAGCGGCATAATGAGCATCTGCAACAGGGATACAAAGCCACTTCCCACAATGTTTATCCAATCTGAAGATGTCGTAATCACATCCGATGTCGCTCCGTATATATATTGGAGGATAAGCCCGTAGACAATCCCCGCTACCAGTGCGAACAAAACACGTTTGCCAAAAGAAACGAACTTTTTTTGCATATATAATAGCCCGGCGCAAATAATGAGAAATAAAATGATGATGAGTAGCACATGAAAAACATCCATTTCAAAACCTCCTTTCCAATCATGATGACCGCTTTTAGGCTGATGGCCTGATAAAAGGGTAATAACTAACGTATACACAGAAGGTTTTAAATGTGTGTGCGGATGCCCAGGGGATGAAAAAGACCGAGACAATAGCTGGGTAAACCAAGATGTTCTGAAGGAGGCTAGAAAAATGCCGTTTCGTGATTGGAAAATCCGTCATGCTTTTCCTGATGACGCAAATTCGTTATACTACAAAGCAGGTCACGTTTAAATCCTTATAAATAAGGAAATAAGTAACATTGAAGTTATAGAAGAAGAAAGGAAGTCATAGCAATGGATTGGATCACGGATTATGATTGGGGTGGCATCGCTGAAGGTGCGGGAATCATTGTTTTACAACTTGTCCTCATCTGGATTGCCTACCTCATATTCAAAGGTATCGGGAATCGCCTGATTACGCGTTCCTTTGATAAAATGCAAGAAAGTGGAAAAATGTCCAAGGGCAGAGCAAAGGTCCTTGAAGGGTTATTGTTAAGTGTTTTATCCTATACACTCATTTTTATTGTCATTGTTGTCGTGTTCGGCATTTTCGGCCTTCCAATTGGCGGTCTGATTGCCGGGGCAGGTGTTGTTGGTCTGGCCATCGGTTTCGGTGCGCAGGGACTTGTTTCGGATATCGTGACAGGCTTTTTCATATTGGCCGAAAAATGGGCAGATGTCGATGACTATATTATCACTGCCGGTGTGGACGGCGTCGTCGAGGAAATCGGTCTCCGAACAACGAAAATCCGGGATTTCGATGGTATCCTTCATTACATACCGAACCGCAATATCGAAAACCTGAGTAACTATTCACGCGGCGACATGCGCGCATTGGTTGAAATCGGCTTTTCTTATAATGACAATATCGACCAAGCATTCAAAGTGGCGCAAGAGGTATGTGATCGAATGGCCGAAGAAGACGAAACGATTGTAGACGGTCCAAATGTTGATGGGGTCGAGACCATTGACCAACATGAGGTTGTCATGCGTATCACAGCCCAAACCAAGAACATGGAACAGTGGGGTGTTCAGAGAAAGCTGTTCAAACAGGTCAAAGAAGCCTTTGATGAACATGGTATTGACATGCCTTATGAGTACCAAGTCAATGTCGTTAAAAAAGATGAAGCATAATACACTGAAGGTTTAGTGCGATGTTTTAAGCATGAAAATAAGGTAAAAAGCCCATTTGCCACAGCAATAATTTGGCAGTGGGTTTTAGTGCCATAAGAAGCAGGTCAACCGGTCATTCCGGCGGCCTGCTTTTTTCTTTATGAAGTATTGAGTAGGGGTGTTTTAGTGTGGCGTGTTTTAGGGAGAGCGGATGAGTGGCAGTTTGGTGGGTACGTGTTTTTTGATTGGTCGCTCCACCGTTTTTTCATAACCGATTTAAGAGAAGGTACCTTCATGCTATAATATGGGCTAAAAGCAGTTACCGATGAGTTCTAGTCGTCGAAGGACAACTGAAAGAATACCTGAAAATAGAAGACGCAGATAATATGTTCAAAATAAAAGACCCATCATAACGTATCAGGAGGCCATTCCATGAAAACCATCCCAGTTGTCGGTGCCGTCATTGTAAAGCAGGGAAAAATTCTCTGTGCACAGCGTGGTCCAACAAAAACACTCCCCGGTAAATGGGAGTTCCCAGGCGGAAAAATTGAAGAAAGTGAAACACCAAAAGACGCATTGAAACGCGAGATCCAGGAAGAATTGACATGCACAATAGAAATCGGCAAGCAGATCACCCGAACCACCCACATGTATGAATTTGGGACGGTTGACCTGACCATTTATTACGGGCGAATCGTCAGCGGCACGCCCGTCCCGACGGAACATTCACATCTGGAATGGCGTTGGCCCCAGGAGCTCCCGGAGCTTGATTGGGCACCCGCGGACATTCCAGCGGTGGATCGTGTTTTGGAGGACCTTGGGTAATGTACGATGTTGTTCAAGGTGATTGTCGCGGAGTTATAAAAAACCATTACTTTAGTCAGCGATGGTCTGCATGTAACCTTTGTATGGAACGGTTATATCATGATGACATGCATGTTGGTGTGGAAGTTTATTATAAAGCAATAAGTTTCGGAAAACTGACTATATCATTCATTTGTTTAATGATATATTTAAGTTTAAGTACCGACCAGACACATTTTAGAAATTACAGAACCGTATAAAGAACGGTTGACCAACTTGGTGTAGGAAGTAAATGGTTTAGGTTGGTCACTTCTATTTGTTTAGGAACACGACAATGGACATTACTAGTGTCAGAGTTGCAATAGTTACAACTCTGAATTGTGCAATAGAACTTAAAGTTCCCAATGTGGTGGTCTATAACACACTCCCTTCTGAAAAGGAAGATAGTCAACCACCCCATTATATGAGAACGAGAAGACCTTATTTATAGACAACGTCACCCAAAAAGCTTGTGCCTTCCGCAGTCGGTGGTAATCCGAAAAAGTCGCTGAATGTCGCACCAACATCCGCCATTGTATCACGGGCGCCAATAGTAGTCTTTTTCACCTTATCACCTACAATCAGAACCGGTACATTTTCCCGAGTGTGGTTCGAGTGGCCAATTCCGGGGTCATTTCCATGGTCCGCCATGATGATCAATATATCATCTGCGTTCATTTGTGGGATGAAATGTGCGAGCCATTTATCGGTTCTGTTCAGTAAATCACAGTACCAATCCACGTCTTCCGCATGACCAGCTAGGTCTGTTTCTTGGATATTAACCAAAAATGCAGCATCATTTTTTTCATTCTTGTAACTTTCGGTCACTTTGTCGAGCAATTCCGTCGTGTCGACAATTGGGTCGGCCGGACCATCACCGTGTAATACATCTGCTGTTTTTCCAAGCCTGTGTACTCTGAGGCCATGCTTCGCGGCAATAGTGGGAAATTGTTTGTCGATTTCGACTCCATACCCCATATGAGTTACTTCATATCCTTCACCATAGACATGTGCCTCCGGTGCATCAACACCCCATTGGACTTCTTTTTTGTTTTTGACGCAAGATAGAATATGTTGAATGGATGTGTGAGGGCCTCCAAACGCAATGACGCGTGTTGTATCTACATTAGCCCGGACGGTTTCGCCCAATCTTTTGACCTCGGAAAAAGGCATCTTTTTAAAATCTGCCGTTACGTTAATGATGTTGCCAACAGCTGATTCTAAATTGTCTCCGATAACCGCTGCTTCGTTCACTAAAAGGACCGGGTTATCGTCGAACGGATAACGGACGTCATACCCTTTCTTTTGCAGCGCCCGCTTCATGTCACGATGAATATCCTTCATTAACCGTTTGTTTGCTTTTTTGGGTATGCTTCCCGCAATCTCCTGATGACCAAGGTAAGTTTCTGCGGGATGGTGCACTAATTTCGAATAACCATAGGCATTATCAGGTGACGGTTTATCGTCGACCAGTGTTCCCAAGCCCAAGCTGTATAATGTTGGAATCTTCAGTATGTCCCCTTTTTCTTCGCGTATGCGTTTATACGTATTGGCGGTGCAATTCGCGGGTTCCTCGTATTTCTCGCAATCATCGGTTGCCCCGATACCAAAACTGTCAATGACGAGCAGCATCATTTTTGCCATTGTCTACCACTTCCTTTCCAGATGTATAAGCTTTGGTGTCCCTGATTGAATGCCTTCCACCAGCGCTATATGAGCACGCGTGACGAAAATTTGGGTTCTGAAGGCAAAAATAGCTGTATCACCTGTTTTGATAGTGACATCTTCTGCAGGTGTAATCATCCCGTAGTAATCGATCGACTCAGGGTTTTTGGGTAGAGCGGGGATATGTTGGTTTAAAATGTTGTTCTCATCGTGGCCTACGAGGCACCCTTTCATATGGGAGCGGTCGTAATATCCTCCTGCGATGACCTGGTAACGGTCCTTGAAGGAGTGGGAAACTTCGGTCACATATATCATCCCTGGCACTTCCGGTAAATCCCTGTAGGCATGCAGCGGTGTGGTGCCGGTTAATCCGTGTCCGGGTTCCGCATGTGTTATTCCTAGCCGGGAAAGTTGGGGGAGTGTGGCAGCACTTGTACCGCCTGCTCCATTGACCTGTTTAACTGGCAACCCTTTTTCAGTAAGGATATCTTTCGCTTTCATCAATGTATTTACATTGTTGGTTGGAACCATATCAGATTTTTCTTCATTGATCTGCAGTGCCGGAAAGGCGGTTATGCCAACAATCGATACGCCTTCGAGCTTCTGGATTTGATCGGCTGTTTCGGAAAGGTCATCTAGCGAAATGCCGCCTTCCTGGGCTTTATGAAAATCATCATCCGGACCATATACTTTTAATAGTATGTCCTGTTTTTTTCCTGATTTTAACGCGCTTTCCGACAGCTGTTCGGCGCGCTCCAGTGAGAAAATGGTTACTACCTCCGGATGCCACTTCAGCACTTCTTCCCATTGGTTTTTTCCGGGCTGGACAAGATGGCCGATATGTCCGATGTCCATCCCTTTGTCCGCGAGTATTTTCCCTTCGTCGAAATCGACGGCCACTGCTTTTGGAATACCATGGTCTTCAATAATATCGGCAATGTGTGAAATCCGTCCAAGCTGTTTCGTCATATAATAGAGCTCTATATCATTTTTGGATGCGGCACCGGCTATTTTTTCCGTATTCGACTTCAGGACGTCTACATCGATGATATAGGTATTCGGTGGAATCTTTCCAGATTGGTGGAATGCTACCCCTGTTTGTATGAGTTGTGGATTTTTGCGTTTTGTTATATCTAAAAACATGGTATCCTCCTGCTAAATTATTCATTTGCGGATTGTATGGCTGCGTCCAGAATGTTCAATACTGTTTCCGCACCTGATTTCATGGGGTTGATTCGAATGCCAAATTCTTTCAGGCGTGGTTTGGCATCGATGAATGTCCCGGATACACGATAGATCATCGGGGTCATTTCATATTTCGATTCCGCGCCAACTGGATGAGTTGCCGCTCCAAGGGCATTGCTCCTTTGAATGACATCAGGCGCAATCGGTTTTTCCAGTTCGACGATAATGACTTTTGATTGGGCATTCACCATATAAGCCTCCGCTATGCCACCCACAGCACCCTCATTCAGCTTCCTGCAAATTTCTTCTACCTGCTCATTTTGCGTGGCAAGGGTAACCGGCGCAAACGTCATCATCCGGATCAGTTCCATCGCTTCGTAGCCTTGTACCTGTCCGCCACCAGAGTAATTTTCCGCATGGATTGTTTCGATGGCTTCGTTTTTTCCGGTAATCACGCCGACTCCTTCTGGTCCGAGCACTTTAAAGCCGGAGAAAGTTGAATAATCCGCTCCGTATTCCACGCCAATCCCGTGGGCCTTCATTGTACAATAATTATCATCAACAACAACTGGCAAATCCGGTCGTTCCCGTTTGACGGTTTGAATGAGTTTTTTTAAATCATAGTGATCGGTTGGCTGCTGGCGAGCGTGCTGCACGTAGAAAACTTTGGCAGTATCATCCGTGCTGATAGCTTTTTCGACTGCATCCAGGTCATTGTAATCCACTACGTTAGTCGAGAACCTTGAATGGTGCATCGTGCCTTGGGTTGTCGTATAGATGGGAGCATTATGAACAAACATGGTGTCGCCCGGTTCCATCAACGTATTGAGGAGAATCCGGATTGCTCCAGTGCCGGCACCCCGGACAAGGGCGGTATTCTCCGTCCCGAAAAAATCTGCCAGTGTCATCTCTGCTCGATTCGTTTGTTCCGGCCGCTTATAACGTGATGCCACACCCAGGTCACCGAGTGATAAAAATTCATCCCCCGTAAAATGCCTGCTCATGGAATCGACCAGTTTAAATTGCAATGCTTGCGCCTCATTCACGGATAATGAGGGAATGACGGACTCTGCATATTTCAATGCTTTCGGATCATACATTACTGGGAACGCTCCTTTATCGAAAATGCATTCGCTGGGTTATGGATAAGCAAATCATCTATGACATCCTGTGACACTCCCCTGGATTGGAGCATTGGGATGAATTGTTTCAAGACAATATCATATCCGGGCCCATCATATTTTTTCCAATGGGACTTTCTTGTCAAATCAGCCGAAAGTAGAATCTGTTTTTGAAAACCTTGTTCGATAAAATCGAGTAGAAAGGACAACCGATCTTCATCGGGTCGGTAATTGTTTTTTCCGATTGTATCGAAACCAATAAAGACACCTTTTTCAAGAACACGCTGTACCTCGTCTTTATTCGGATTCAGATCTTGATGGCCGATGATGAGTTGATTCTTCGGCACACCGAGTTCCAATAACATTTCAGCCTGCTCATTTCCCATCGTACCCATCGTTGTATGGGTGGTAACGGTCAGTCCTGTTTCAAGGGCTGCTTGGCCGGATCCGAGAATCAATTCTTTTTCGATGTCTTTGATGTCATTTTTGCTTGTACCGACTTCACCGATGATACCGGGATAAATGCCGGTATCATCAATGCCGTTTTCAATTTCATGGATAAAATGCGCTGTGAATTGATCGCGGTTCCATTCTTGTGCGTATTCCGGGATAAAAGGGTCTTTGTAAAAGCCGGTGCATCCCACGATATGGATGTTGGATGCCTCACTCAAACGCTTGAGACGCTCTGCATCTCTTCCCATGCCATCATTGGTTAACTCTACCATGGAATTGCCGCCTGCATGGGAAAAATGATGAAGTTCATCCAAAGCACCTTGCTCATCATCCAGAATCGTATCCGGATCTTTTTTCACCCTGGACAGATCGATGGACACGTGTTCATGTGCTGCGCAAACCCCGAATTCCGTCTTGTCTATTTTCCCTTTTACTGTCTGTATCATGATGGTATCCACTCCTGTCATTTAATGTTATTCAATCTTACGGTGCGGCCATGATGCCGAGTGCAACCAAAACGTTGGCTATAATACCTACTGCAATCGCACCGACCGGGCCGACTGCCATGCGGACGATGGGACGTCCTGCAGCCTCGTTCAACAAGTAGACACCTGCAATGAAAAAGAACCCAAAACCTGGTGCCATACTGTCTGAAGCATTCGCACCACCAATCAGCAAAGCGACCTCCAAGAGTCGCGTCATGGCATTACGGATATTTTCCCCGGAATTTCGAATTCCCGGATATTTATCCAAGAACCGTGCAATGGTACTTAAAAGCATGACTTCAAGGAAAATGACAATACCGCCTATGATGACTGCAAGCCATACGTTTGGTACAAAGAAACCGACAACGAAAATCAATGTAAAACCGACCGGGCTGTATACCCCAGTTGCTATTGCGGTACTTGCGACAAGCGGAATGAATCCGATTGCCCGTGCAGCCGCTGCAATACCGGCATCCAATTTCCCGTCGTCAGCTAATAGTTGAAGTGAAATCGGGTCACCGGCCATCATCATTAAGTTTGCCGCACCGGCAATGAGCGCACCAATAATGACTAGGTATATGACATTTCCACGGATTTTTTTGACCCGGTCACTGAACATAGCTGCCAAATCAACAGATGATTCATCCGCCTTGACACGTACAGCAAATACCAGCAGGAAGATCATACCGACAATCAATGCAACACCTTCCTGATTGATTTCAATTGGATTGCCGCCGATTGTCAAGAACTCATGGTCATTGATAAACATCGTCAGTTGTCGGATAACAGCTGCCGCGGCAAATGTCCATATCCCTTTTTTAACACTGAATTGGAATGCCACTGCAAGGGCAGGGAATGCCATGAACGCCAATATAACGGGATCTCCTATTTCTTCCATCGAGTCCATGACGTTGACCGGCAAGGCTTCAAATACCTTCACGACACCTTCGAGGCCAGCTTGCAGTCCCCAGCCATACAAACCGCCTACTATGGCAGCTGCAGGGGTACCCCATTTATTTTTAGGAACAATCAATCCGATAATATCTGTACCGAGTAAAATACTGTGAACCAAAATAATGCTTGCTGAGAGCGTGAAAGGGATCCCGAATCCAATAACAAGTCCAAAACCCATGGCAAAAGCTGTCAGACCTAATTCTCGCCGCTTTATATTGCCATCCACATGTTCTCCGACAATCGGCCGCAAACCATCGTTGAAAACCGCAATATTCAGGTTTGCCAGAACAGCTGCCATGGCACCGATCAGTATGACAAATATTGTCTCCATTTAGAAAGCACCCCTTCTTTATTGTTTACTCTTAAGCGCATCTAGAATCATAGGCACTGCTTTTTCGGCGTGATCCGCTGTAAACCCGAAGGCCTTTTTGCCATCGTTGACTGCCTGGGTGATTTGTTCTTCTTTGGGTTGTTTTCCGGGCATCGATACCGTTTCAGTCTGGTTTTTGCCGAGCATAGCTATTGCCATGGCCAGCGCACCGCCTCCACCGGTGTGGCACGCGCCGATATAGTAATCTGCCTGTTTGGTTTTGATTGCCATCGCGGCATCTAGATCTGATTTGACCTTAGTTTCAATAGATGGGTCGATTTCCTTGATCATACGCTCGATTTCTTTCTTTTCAACTTGTCCACCAACAACGATTTTCATATTATTCACCCCCCTTATTAACATTCAGTACATTCGTATAATGCATTTGCAGAAATTCCCTTTCCTCATCAGGTAGTGACTTACCCCAATTCTCTTCAATAAACGCAACATGGGCTTTTGCAAGTGAAAAGTAACGGGAACTTTCAACCTCTTCCATAACAGTCTGTTCAGGACTTTCAACCTCCTCGTTATTTTCGATGCGCAGGAGAGCTGTCGGTAAATGTGTAAATAGCATTTCCGCCTGCTCCACATCCTGTTTGTGCAATTCGTCTGTTAATTTCTCAAAAGCTGTCGTTGAAACATCATATCCCTTCTTATTGATGACATCTTGTTCAAATAGAATCTGCAATCTTTCTGCGAGTTCTTCAATCGTCATATATATTACCTCTCTCTATCAGTATTGGGGCAGCTTTTCCTTATCGACCACGAGTTTCTGGATACTCACTACTTTATGTCTATCAATTTGCTTGAAGAGGTGATGGACATCCGTCCGGTTTTTTTCAATTAAAATGGCAGCTATGGATGCTTTTTCTGCAATGGCGTTCGTTTCCGGATTACGGAAATCGACCGTATTGAACGTTTCCGCTATTCTAGTTTCCTCAGGATTCCAGACTGCAGCGTCCAGGTTTCCTTGCTGTAAGTTTTCAAACAGCTGCATATAATTGATTGGAACAAATTCCACATCTAAATGTTTGCATTCCAGAGCCGTTATGAATGATTGGTCGATAGAAGAATAGTCAACTCCGACACGCATCCCATCCTGTATGTAATGTTTGGACGGGTCGGCAAGAAATATCCGGTGGGACGTCACAAAGGTTTCAGCACCAAAGTCCGCTGCAATTTCCAGTTCTCTGTCTTGCTTCATTTCTTCCTCCGCAGCGAGCCGTGACATAACAGCAAAATCATGACGTCTAGATTTTAATCCTTCCAGACGCTGTCGCGATCCACGCATATACGCCATGTTCACTTGCTCCGACATAGACTCGGAGACTTCAATCAATCCGGTGGCCAGTCCCTCATAACGTCGTGAATAGGGTAGTGGCATTGCACCAACAAGCGCACCTTCTCCGGCAATTTCCTTCAATAGATGGATATTTTTATAAACCAAATAAGTACCCAGGTAACCTCTGGATTCCACTTTAAGTGCATGCATGTTAGACAACACTCTGAAACCCTCTTGAATAGTGCCCCGTCCGATTGATAATGTTTGGGCAAAATCTTCTACACGGGGGATGCGCCCACCCTCCTCGACATGAATGAGTTTTTTTGCGATTTTCCGGGCTGCAAGTCCGTTTTTTGAAAATAAACTTTCCCATATTGTGCTCATATTATCCCTTCTTATCTTTCGTTCTATTCCCATCTTTCTTTCAGATTGAGGCTGTCATCCAGCTGATCCATCAAGAAGTAACGTTTCCATACCTCGGGAAGATGGATGACGTTTTCCAGTTCCGTTGCAAGACGGAATGCTGCTTTTGCGTTCTCGATACCTCTGTTTGCTATAATGACAAGACCGGACGCTAGATCCTTTGTAGGCACAGTGATAGCCGTTGTTTGACACATGTTGGCAGCTCGGATCAGATATTTTCCATGGTTTTTTGTGATGTCCTGTCCGATTGCCCCGAACGTCATGGGAATCGTTTCGCCATAGCCGTATACATCAATGGGACCCTCATGGGTGAGAATGATATCGGCTTGTTTGTTTTCAAACGCATCCTTGACCACCGACATACCTTGTGTGCGCTCAGCAATTCCAGACATGTGCATTTTTTCAGTGGCATAGGAACCGTTTTCAATTCGTGAAAAATATGTCATGACCTTTTCTTGCATATCCCGTCCATCCGGACAGATAACCGATCCTTTTTCGGGAATCATCACCTTCAATGGTTTTTCTGACCGCCTCGTCAAACTATTCGCCAACAAGCTTTCTGTTATTTCTTTTACGGTGGTGATTTCCTTTGCAATAACACCGATACTGCCTGTAAATTCCTGTCCCTCAGTGGAACGTTTTTTCCGATTGACGTATAGACCGACGCCTGCCCCGATGACGGATGGGAGCTGACAACTCATGGCAGGCGCAAGAACCGACCCACCGCCATCCGTTCCGATAGCCACATCATTGATTCCTTTTAAAATATTAATCGGCCCGCCGCTTGTGGAACCAGTCATCAGCCTGTAGGTAAGCGGGTTATGCAAATCTGTATCAATTGCCCGTCCTTTGCTGCTGGCTTTATCCACTGTGAGCCAAGCCATTTTTGTGTCTTTCCATATCCGCTCGATTATTTCGTCCGGAATCTGATTCGTGTTTTTCACCCCAACAAAAGCCGGATTATCATCTTTTTTGTTGAGCTCATCGTATATATTCGGATTGATCGCCGATACGGATTTATTCAGTGCTTTTTTTGCAAGCTTCAGTTTATTTTGCAACTGCTTCATAATAAAACTCCTATACATGGATGATAGATATGAATATGGAAATTTGAATATTAAATCATTAATTTATTGTTCCTTTGAATCCGCTTACTATGCAGAGATGGCTGATCAAAATAGAAATATTAGCCTCTTGGGTGAAATGGGATATTCGAAAAAATCTAATGTCTATACGAACCATATATTTGGTAAGGCGATAATCATTGAGTAACGTCATCATCCAATATACAGTTTATTGTATACTATCACAGCTATAAGGCTTGTGCAAATAGAAAGAGATAATAGGGGTAGTCATATAAGTAGATAAAGGGGGAAGACGAATTTCTAGAGTGAATTTGCAGGTAATAAAATGTTGCACATCAATAATTTTTATGTAATTTCTGATTTGAATGGGAGAAAAAGTCCCACAAATAAAAGGATATGTTTCTTTTGGGGTATTTGAATGAAACAACGATGGTACTTAATATTCATTTTTAAAAAGTTTTAAACTATCGACATACTACAACATAAAAAGCAATAAGGCTATGTTATGTTCGTCAGCAGAGATCTTATTATAACTGAAGAAAGGAAGTGGGTATACTATACGATAAATTTAAAAACTAGTAAAATTAAGGGGAGGAATCTATTACAATGATAAGGAAAATGTTATACGTTTGGGCAGGAGTGTTTATTGCATTTACCTTGTTTTTCCAATCTGATAGTTTATTTGCAGATACCTCGGACGGGTCAAAAGGAGAAGGAACGGGGGACAGGAACTGGGTTCCAGACACAGAAGACCCTCCTACATCAGGGGAACGCTATCCTGTTGAAGTAATAGAAGACGTAAGGATACCAATGCGTGATGGAATTGAATTGGAAGGTCGCCTGTTTCTTCCGGATCTTCCCGATGGAGAAGAGGGAGCGTGCGTTCTTTATCCGAATGGATACGGCCATGGTGACCCTGATTCAGGAAACAACAGGATACCGCGGGATTTGGCTGAACGCGGTTATGCATCGTTGCATGTTAGTATGCGGGGATCAGGAACGTCAGAAGGGGAAGGAAATTTATACAATAAATACGGAGAAGACGGTTATGATCTTGTTGAATGGATGGCTGATCAGTCATGGTGTGATGGGAATGTAGGGGCAATTGGTACATCTCTAAGAGGAATTAATCAATGGCTTATAGCTAAAGAAAACCCACCAAGTCTAAAAGCAATCAGTCCGGTCGTTGCCTGTGGAGATTGTTATGATTATTTATGGTACCCTGGTGGAATGCTTCCGGGACCAGGAAGGGTTGCTAGGGGTGAACCAGAATATACATCTGCAATTGAGCATCGGGATTTTGACGATTGGTGGCGCGTAAGGTCTACACTAACTGAAGATTTACAGAATATAGCGGTAAATGATACTCCGGCTCTCATTTCGGGAGGATGGAATGACTATATTTCATCTGGGAATGTACAAGCTTATAAAGAATTAAGCGACGCTGACGGCGAAAGTAAACTAATTATGGGTGCCGGTGCTCATGGAGCAGTGGATGATTTACATCCATTTGACTTCGAAAGTTATCAGGTGTTGTGGTTCGACCGTTATCTGAAGGGAGAGCCGAATATTCTTGATGAGGAAGAAGATGTTTTGATATATGTTCAGGGACCTGATGAATGGAGGTTCGAGGAAGATTGGCCAATCTCGGATAGGACAATGGAAACCATGTATCTAAATGGACTAGAAAGTAAATCAATTTCCAGCAATAATGATGGTTCTTTTAGTGAAGAGCCTGAAGACAATGAATTGACGGGATACGACTACTCCCCTGAAACAGGTCCCTTTTTACACACTTTGCTCGATTCAGGAACGGGAAGATTGGATATCGATCAGTCTCCGTATGAGGCAGATACAACTACTTGGACAACCTCTCCATTACCTGATGCAACTGAAGTAACGGGATCAATGAGTTTAAATATATGGGCAGAATCAGATGCTGAGGATTTTGATATAGTGGTCCATGTAACAGATGTAGCGCCAGATGGAACTTCTGAAGCTGTGACTGCAGGATATTTAAATGCCCCAAGATCAGAATCACGTTCTAGTCCAGAGCCGGTGACTCCGGGGGAAGTAAATGAATATGAGATAGAAATTTTACCGACTTCTTATGTTTTCCAGAAAGGGCATCGTATACGTTTAAGTATTGCAGGTGGAACTAAAGAACATGAATCGCAAAATAAACCACAAGGGCCAGGAATAAATCCAAATCCATCAAGCGTAAAAATTCATCAGGATAAGGATCATCCTTCTAGTTGGGATATACCAATCATAGGGACTGCAACATCCTCTGCAGAAGGAAGTGTTTCCAGTATGAAAGCTCTCGTAGAC
This sequence comes from Virgibacillus sp., assembly GCA_035301285.1. Classification (GTDB taxonomy): domain Bacteria; phylum Bacillota; class Bacilli; order Bacillales; family Amphibacillaceae; genus DATGUN01. The sequence continues at coordinate 2,722 of DATGUN010000021.1, read as the reverse complement.
TATTTTGATGAAGCTGGAGATATTGCTAATCAGGAGGTACAACATGCATTACAATTACATTTGATAGCAGTTGAACAGTTTGAAAAACAAGGAGAATCAAAAAAGTTCATCAAGCATATGGAAGGTTTTAAACAACTAATTACGTATCATAAGGAAAAAGAAGAGATTTCAGTGGATAGCTATCAAGCATTCGATGATTACTCCGATCATCTAATTGAAAAGTGGCAAACGAAGTAATTCATTTGAAAGGCGCTTTAAAGGGACGGGAAACATCGTTTGTTTTTCAGCCCTTTTTGATATAGAAGTTTTAAATAATGTTTAAATTGGGGGAGGTAAAACTACATGTCAAAACGTAAACTTGATTGGGTTAAACGGAAACAACGGGCATGTGACTTATTGAAAAAGACAAAGGATCCGGTGGGTATTCTAGATTTAAAAAACTTGGATATGGGGATTTATGGTATTCATATAAATAGTCGTTTAATGTATGTAGGTCAGGCGAGAAATGTAGGGATTAGGATTTTTGAACACTTTTTAGACTGGGTGGATAACCCGAATCAAACATTAGGTGTTACTTATGATGAGTTTTTGGACATTGTTACAGATGTAGAAGTTGAACTCATTGAATCTGTTTCAGACACAAAAAATTTAAATGATAGGGAGAAGTATCATATTAATACAAAAAAACCTCAATTTCATCAAAGCAAGAATGCATCCAATATTGAACATTGTAGGGCAGCTCTTTTAAGAATAGCCCCTGTTTATTATGGTTTATGAACTTCTCTTTATAGGAAAAAGATAATGCTTATAACTAGGCAGTGGCTCAATCAAGCTGCCGCTTTCTGGATGAAACAGGAGAAGACAAAATTTTAAAACATTGACAGAATAACTTTATTCGCCGCTTTATATTATATTTAGATATAGGTTCCGAGCAAGTGGTTCTGTCCGGCATGCAATGACAGACCACATAAAGAACGGCTGAACAGATAATAGTGTGAAGTAATCGCTAATTTGGCAAAAAAGGCGATTACTTCTTTTTGTTTAAGAAGACGACAAGACTTACAATCAACGTCTTTCCAAGTCTCTATGAGGAATAGCCCATTGGTCTTTACCTATCCCTATACATTTAATTGTATAGGTTTTTTGGTATAATTAGCACAAATGGGGGAGAGTACATGCTAAAAAAGGGACTTTATGAAGAAATCATCAACCGGGAAATCAAACAGGAATTACTGACATTGGACGACGATACATATGCAATCGAGAAAGGGAATCTCGATGTCGAAGAAGCACGCAAATTCCTGGCTGCGTACATATCCAACGTCACACGACAAGCACTGGATTACGTACGCGGAGTCGAACGAAATGACGAGGAAGCACTACTCAAGCAAATCACAGCCTGTAACCGGGTGATTGCGACCCTGAGTCAGGAATTGGACGATGCGTCATTCGGACAATTGGAAATTGACGAAGCCGGCGAGGTCCTCCAAGCCATCCATTCAAAGTTGAACGACGTACGAAGCATTCAAAAGGAAAAGACCATCCGACCGGTCACATCCATCGCGGAAAGCTCATTATTCACAGGCGCTGCGGTTGAACCCAGCATGCTCCATGAACTGAAAAAGGAAATCCTCTCATGCGATGAAATCGATTTTCTGGTTTCATTTGTAAAATGGAGCGGTATCCGCGTGATCATGGAGGAGTTGAAAACGTTTACCAAACGTGGTGGGAAACTTCGCATCATCACGACGTCCTACATGGAAGCGACCGACTTCAAAGCAGTAATGGAACTCGCCAAATTGCCCAACACCGACGTAAAAATATCCTATGATATCGAACGGACACGCCTTCACGCCAAAGCCTATATGTTCAAACGCGACACCGGATTCACAACCGCCTACATCGGCTCGTCCAACCTGTCCAACCCAGCACTTACATCAGGACTCGAATGGAACCTGAAAGTATCGGAAAAAGACTCATTCGACATCATCAACCGATTTGAAGCCACATTCAACAGCTATTGGAACGACGAAGAATTCAAGACATTTCATGTAGAAAGTGAAGCGGACCGACAAAATCTACAAGAAGCCCTGAAAAGGAAATCTCGGTCAGAAGAAAATGATTTCCATCTCCACCTGGATATCCGGCCATATTATTATCAAAAGGAAATGCTGGAAAACTTGCAGGTTGAACGAGATGTTTTTCATCGGAATAAAAATTTGCTCGTAGCCGCAACTGGAGTGGGGAAGACCGTCATATCCGCTTTTGACTATCGCCGGTTCAGAAAAGCACAAGACGGGCGTGCGACATTGTTATTTGTCGCACATCGGGAAGAAATTTTAAAACAAAGCAGGGATACATTCCGCGCGATATTAAAAGACTTCAACTTTGGCGACATGCTGGTTGGTTCCCATCAACCAGCGTCATTCGATCATCTGTTTGTCAGTATCCAGAGTTTCAATAGTATGAAACTATACGAAAAAGTATCCAGTGACTTTTACGACTTCATTATCGTCGATGAATTCCACCATGCGGCAGCAGATTCGTATCAGAAATTATTAAGCCACTTTGATCCGGAAATCCTGCTTGGGTTGACCGCGACACCGGAACGAATGGACGGGCAAGACATCACGCATTTCTTTGACGGGAAAATAGCATCGGAAATGCGCTTGACTGAAGCGGTTAACCGCAAACTGTTAAGTCCATTTCAATACTTCTGTGT
>DATGUN010000020.1:0-10779 GCA_035301285.1 Virgibacillus sp. | reverse complement strand
ACATCGAGGCCTTCTCTCGCCTTTTCAGTCAAAGCAGCAACCAGTTCCGTCCCGAGACCATCATCATGGATAATATAATACTGAATATGGATGTGATTCGTCGCTTGTCGGATATCGGCCAGTAGCGCATCAAACTTCTTGCGCCCATCCGTATAAATCGTAATATCATTATCCTCCGTAAACAACGCACCATCATTGATCAAATGCATGTAGATATTGGCCTTATAAGCCGCACTTGTTTCATCCTTGAAAGGGTATGATCCGGTGTTGATTTCCTGAATCTGGTTATGGATCGCTTCCTGTATTCCCTCTTTTTCCTGGCCATCCCACTCAAACATTTTCTTTCGCGTGAAATTCTGATTAAAAATAAGGTATAAAATAAATCCAACCAATGGCAGGAACAACAGCACCATCACCCACGCCAATGTCGCGTTTGGATTTTGCCGTTCAAAGAAAATGACAGCCACTGCCATCAGGATATTCACTATAAAAATAATATCCATTACATAGGTCACAATCGTCACGTCTATACCCCCGTTATCTCGTAAACTCTTTCATTCATTTTACATGAATGCATGACTGAAACCAACGATTTATATGCTAGTAAAGGGCAAGATCCAAGGGCAGCCTATATAAACAGATCCATGCCGTGTGTATATTTTTATGAAGGTAACAGAAACTAAATCTACAACAATCATAATGAAAAAATCGGGAGGGATATAAGATTGCAACCTGATTGGCAAGGTCTTCTTGAATTAGCGAATCAATACAGATTGAGCAGGATAGGTTACTGGAGCCATGAGGTTTTATTTTCATTCCAATGGTGGGTGTTATTGATTGTAACCATCGGTCTCATCACAGCGTGGATCATACTTCTTGATCGAAAACGCTTGTTTGAGATTGTTACGTATGGTTTTATGGTGGCGATGGTTGCAAACACAGGCGATTCATTCGGTCTATCTTTTTCATTATGGGGTTACCCCTATTCATTATTCCATACACCTGAGATCATTGAAATACATGATATCATGATGCCTATCATTTATATGATTATTTACCAATATTGTCGTACATGGAAATCCTTTTTGATTGCGAATGCCATAAATTCGTTTGCGTTTGCCCTTATACTCGAACCATTGTTGGTATGGTTAGGTATATATGAGCTTTATCAATGGTCCTATGTCTATTCCATCATCCCTTATTTCATCATCGCAGCCGGGCTTAAATGGCTTGTTGAAAAATTCAAGCAGGCAGATGGATACTATCGAAAAATACAATGAAGACATTAAAGCTTCATTGTATTCTGTTCTTCTTTTTACTCGTAACCAACAAAACCGATAATACCACAATGCTTAACAAAACCATAAACAGAAATGAAAGGTAGAGTGCCATGTATCCTTCAAACGCTTCATCAAATTCCAAAAGTGTTATACCTGGATTATATGTGCCGCCCATTGATATATATCGCGTTACTTCAAGGTAAACCAAATGAAAGAAAATACTCATCCACAGTGTTCCAGTATATGTCCGATATAATTGCAATGCGATTCCGAATGCAATAAGCAACATGAAGTAATCAATCGTTAATTCAATTGGATATTGAAAAAATATGAAATTCAATACCGTAACCAATAAAGGCACACAAATGAAGATTAACGGTTGCAAAAACAATGATAAAGCAAAACGAAATTTCTTATTTAATTCTTCAAAAATCATGCCGCGAATAAATACTTCTTCGGGAAAAGCTTCATATAAAAATGCTGTCACTGTATTGATTAAGATGGCGATAAGGACAGTTGGTTCCAAATTCAAACTCACATTATCGATACCACCAAATAAATAGGCTGTCAAAATTCCCGATGAAAGCAATGCTAACGGCAATATAATACCAACAATCAATCTGGGTGAAACACGGGCCCGTTTTAAACCAATATATTTTAAATACCCTGGATGTTTTCTATTAAGTATATAAAGTACAATCGTCGTGAGCCCTGTAAAAATCATCCCTTGCAGCAACATACCTAGCTGCTTATCAACATCGTGATTTTCGATTAGATACTGACCGACATTCCCTGATACAAAAAGAAATACAGATACAAGCACAAAATACAAAAGAAGACGCGCCACACTGAATTTTGTTGCATTCAATCGCTTTCCACCCCTATTCATGATAATAAAATAGCACGGCCACTGATTCCACTCCCAATCCAAAAAAACAAGTAACCTCCTTCCTTATCTCATAATATAGAAGAAATGTAAACCCTTTATCATAGATTGTTTTATTTTATTAACTTATGAGCGGAAAACATGTCAATATTCTGTTCTTAAATCCGCTTACCGGAAACGGTACCAGGTAAATCACGATCATAACAGACCTCCATGATGAGACGTATGGAGGTCCTCTCTCCGGCAATCATTACTTTTCTATTTCAAATACAAACGGTTCAAAATTTAAATCATCAGGAAAATCCGCTTCGTAAAACCCCATATCTTCTTCCAATTGCTTGTTGTCCATCAATAGTTTAGAGTCGAAACTGTAGAAATAAATCGTTTCATCCGTATGATTGGTCACTGTCATATATACCCTTGTCATGTTTTCGGCGACCTCAACCTTATCGACAGCCATTTCATAACCATGCTGATCAATGGTCTCATCAACATCGATGGTTTCAAGCGCAGGCGACATAACATCAATATAATCAACGACCTCAATTTTATCGGCATAGACGACAGGTGCTTGCACAGTCCCGCCAAGTGCATTCGCCCCCTCGAACTCATCGACAATGACACCTTCGACATGGACATAGTCATCCAATGCCACATCAAAATCCGGATCTTCGACAGCGACAATCGTATTTTTTTCATAGTTTTCTGCATCCGCGAACACTTGCAGGTACACCCCATCACTATCCCGCTCAGGATCCGTAAACACAACCGCATCAAATGTCATTTCATAGCCCTCATACTTTAACGGGTCGGTATAAACTTTCGAAATATCTTCTTCATCTAAATGACCTTGGCGTTCGACATCTCCCTCATTATTTTCCGAAGACATATCACCGGTAGATGTCTCCTCAATATCGACGTTGTCTTCGTCATTGTTTTCTTCTTCAGCCTCGGCTGTATTATTTTCTTCATTGTCATTTGGCTGTTCCTTATCTCCATCTCCCTGGCTGCAACCAAAAAGCATAACTCCCATGATGATAAGTAAAAATAACCGTTTCACTGACATTCTCCCCTTTTGTTATATTTCAACTCAGTTATAATGATAGCAAAAAGGGTAGACAAAAATAGGTATATCTTCCTACATACGACCTATCTCCCCTATCTTCAATTCGTTCAAGCATAAATTCGAGCCATCGCTTTTCATGGATAATCGTCAAGGAAATAGGCAGAACCGCAGGAATCGTTGACGCAAATCAAATAATCGTCAAAGAAATAGGCAGAACCGCAGAAATCGTTGACGCAAATCAAAATAAAAACCCCCGTATCAAGTGATCAGATCACATATACGGGAGTCAATACTATCGTTTTTCTTTTTTTATTTAGATGGTGCCTTTATATACCATACCACCGTTAAGGTCGATGATTTTAAGAAACTTTTTATCCTTGATGTAAATGGTTTTGTATTCTGGCTTGCTATGATCATCGTTTAGTAGAATGATACGTTTATTCGAATTGTCTTCCACAACTTTCGCATCGTACTTATCGACATCGACATGCTCACCTATTGTTTTATACTCATCCATTCCTTCAACGTCGGAATTTTCATCTTTACTTTCTTTTTTAGTTTCTTCTTCAGCAGAGCTGTTGTCATTGTCTTTGTCAGCACGATCTTCCGCTTTATGATTGTTTTCTTTTTCTTTGGATGTATCGTCTGCCTTTGCATCATCGGCAGTATCTCCGATGATATCATCAAACACTTTTCCTTTATCGAAGTCAATCACTTTCAAACGGGAATCGTCTTTTATAAAGATGCTTTTGGCTTTCGGATGTCCATTACTATCCTTTAACACGATGACACGTTTATGATCATTATCTTCTACTACCTCTGCATTCAACTCATCCACATCAACCACTTCGGAAAGTGCCTTCGCTTCTGTGAAATCATCAATTGACGTATCAGCAACCTTAACTTCTTCATGAGTCTTTGTTGTTGCATCAGCCTCGGTCGTTGTCTTATCAGAATTTCCTCCAATGGCTGCGTATGCGGCTCCTCCACCAACTAAAACAAGTGCGGCTGTTGTAAGTATCACTTTTTTCATCTTGCATTTCTCCTTTGTTCTTGGGATACTTTTATATTACAGCCCTTGGATGAAATTTCCATGTGAAAAAAATGAGAAATTCATGAGAATATGGCAGCACAGAGGCAAAGAGAACTCTTATATTCTATTCTGTGATTTGTCTTTAAACAATCACATTTTTAATCAACAGTCATCCAGGTTCCTAGCTTATCCGACGTTTTGGCAAGCTCATTCACAAGGGATAGATTCAAGACATCCGATCTACGAATAGAAGGTTTATCTTTACCCTCTATGGACCTTACCCATTGTTCCATTGGGGTTGAAAGTGCTTCTGACTGGCCGTCCGGGACCGTCCAACCGTCTTCATCAAGCAACTGGCTTTTTATTCGAATCTGATGATCTTCAACTAATAATGTACCTTTCGTCCCGTAGAGTTCCAATTGAAATGGGCTCCCAGCTGATACAAAACTGGTTTCGATGATACCGAGTGCACCATTTTCATATTCCAATAATACAGATGCATTATCATCCACCCCTAGGTCATTGATGTGTTGCATCCTGGCATTCAGAGATTTAACCTTACCTGCCAAACGATTGGTCAAATATATCGGGTGGGCGCCGAGATCAATCAATGAACCGCCTCCGGTTTGTTCCTCGCTAAAGAACCGTTTTGGCAACCATCCTTCCGTTTTTCCCGATTCAGCGACGGCACCATTATGTGCCAATCGGCAACGAATGGTTGTTAGCTCCCCAATCAATCCGTCATCTAATGCTTTTTGCGCATACACATAATAATCATCCGTTAAACGTGGCAAAGAAACCATCAGTTCGACGTTAAATCGATCGACAGTTTGATATATTTCTTGGCAATCCTCAACAGTAAACGCCAACACTTTTTCTGTAAAAATATGTTTCTTATTTTCGGCAGCCGATACAATGATTTCTTTATGCAAGTTAGTGGGTGTATTAATGACCACCGCATCAATGGATCGGTCTGTCAAAACGTTTTGCAGATTCTGCTCAAAAGGAACACTCAATTCCCTCGCCCATTTCTTTCCTCTCGCTTCATCTTCGTCCCATACCATCTTTATGGATAAACAATCAATATTCTGAATTTGATGTGCATAATCATCTGCATGGACATGCCATCTACTTAACAAAGCCACATTGATCATGATGAGCCTCCTTGTCTTATATCATCCAGGTGGATTGAATCTTTAATCATTATGTCACATAAGAGACACTCCTCATTCAAAATACACAGCCTTTCCTGTTTTAGCTGATTCATAGATTCCTTCTAGAATTTGCGTCACAACAAACGCCTCTTCAGGCTTGACAACCACATTGGTGTCTTCGATAATACTTTGAATCCAAAGTCGTGCTTCAAGATCGGGATCACTTTCTGTAACACTGTCATAAAAAGCGACACCACCACTGTCTAGCTCAATATTTTTTGTGTACAATTGACCTGCATCTTCCCCGTTGAGACGTAGACCATCCTTCATATCAGCGCCACCTTCTGTTCCGCTCAAGGAACATTTGGCTTCATCGATTTCCAACGAATTCAACGCCCAACTCGATTCCAGAATGATCGTCGCTCCATTTTCCATAGTTATAAAACCAAATGCGGAATCTTCGACGTTAAATGCCTCAGGATCCCAGGAACCCCAAGCATTTGCAGCATTTTTTCTCTTGCCGAGCTTGTGATAAACATTTCCCATGACAGATTTTGGTTGATAATTATCCATCATCCATAAGGTTAAATCAAGCGCGTGCGTACCAATATCGATTAATGGGCCGCCACCTTGTTTTTCTTCGTCTAAAAATACACCCCAAGTCGGAACGGCACGCCTTCTGATGGCATGTGCTTTTGCATAATAAATATCGCCCAAATCGCCACGAGCGCATATGTTATGTAAATATTGACTATCCTTTCTGAACCGATTATTATACCCGATAGTCAACTTTTTTCCAGAACGTTCGGCCGCTTCAACCATCCGTTTCGCTTCTTCCGTCGTTTTCGCCATCGGTTTCTCACACATGACATGCTTGTCCGCTTCCAAAGCAGCGACCGAAATATCTGCATGAGTACTATTGGGTGTGCATACATGGACGACATCAATCGATCGGTCTTCTAGTAACGTCTTATAATTCTCATAAACCTGTGCGTCTTCAACACCGTATTGACTCGCTGCTCGTTCCGCTCTCTCAAGGTCAATATCGCAAAACGCCACCATTTCGACTTGCTCAAGCTTGCTAAGACTCGGAAGGTGTTTACCGTTCGCAATACCTCCACAGCCAATTATTCCCAGTTTCAGTGTCGTTGTCATCCGACAAGCCTCCTCATATCATCAAATTTTTGTAATCGATTTCTATTTTATTATATTTAATACGTGTATAACAACTATGGCCACTAAAAGAAATGACCGCAACTCCGATAACGCCTAACGATTCTCAATCGATGTCATATAAAAACTTTAATCGTTTTGTAATTATTGAGGATGGAATTAATTTGAACAGGGTATCCCTTAAAGTTGTCAACCATGGTTGTTCCCATTGTGCCACCTCTCCAATTTGCCTTGACATCTTTATGACTTTTTTGGAACGTTGTACCCGTTTGTCTTGATAACCCTGTAAGGCTTCCCGTAAATTATAGTGCTGTTCAAGACAAGCCATAAGGAAAAGGGCATCTTCCATCGCCTGTCCTGCTCCTTGCCCCATATTAGGTGTTGTGGCATGAGCCGCATCTCCAATAAGGACAACATTCCCAAACGCAAACTGAGAAATGGGCTTAATATCCAGAATGTCGTCATGAAGGAGTTGGTTATCATTTGATGATTGAATCATTTCCGGAATAGGATGTGGATAGTCTTTAAATATGCTCAATAAATCCTGAGTCTTATAATTTGCCTTGTCGGTATCATTTCTACTGGCATTTATACAAGCAAACCAGTAAACTTGATCACGTGCAAGTGGAACAATTCCAAACCTCCCATGACGTCCCCATGTTTCAATAGATATATTTGACTGTAGAACGTCTTCTTTCACAGAAACAACAGAACGCCAGCATGTGTATCCGGCATATCTTTCCGAAGAATCTTCAATCAACGTTTTTCGAAATAATGAGTGAACGCCATCAGCAGCAATGACCAAATCTGCCCGGATTGAATCGCCATCTTCGAAAAATACCGTAACGTCATGTGAATCCTGAGAAAAATCTACATATCTTTTATTTAAATGGACCGTTCCTTCCTGTAACCCATTTAACAAAACGGACTGTAAATCAGCCCGATGTATCGTTATATTTTCCATACCAAACTCTTTGCTGAGAGAGGCAAAATCAACTTCATTGAGAGACTTCCCTGAATGAGACTGTATAATCATCTTACTCAATACATTTCCTTGCCTCATCACTTTTTCACCGACTCCTAACTTAACAAGAGCTTGCAAGGAATTTGATCCGACACCAATTCCGGCACCTACCGGTTTTAATTCCTTTGCCGCTTCGAAAAGGTTCACTCTATGTCCTTTCTGTTGCAAAGAAAGTGCAGCACACAACCCTCCTATACCTCCACCAATAATGGCTATATCATACCTTTTCATATGAATTCCCTCCATTATATATCCTTGGGTTTTTTAAAGTTATTTTCCCCCTGTCTTTCAGCCGTTACGGTAAACAGAATGATATAGCACAGCAATTTCCAACGCAAGAAAAACCCAACTCACCGAATGATTTCAGCAGTTGGGTCTTTCATGACACTTTATTCAATACCCTCGAGCCATTCTTCTTTCAAGTCTGGGTTGTCTTCTAGAAATGCTTCAGCAGCATCTTCTGGTTCATCGCCATTTTGGATATCCAGCATAATATCTTGTGTCTTTTCTTTTGTGATCGCAAATTGATCGATCAAATCGTAAGCTGCGGGACTGTCATCCTTGAATCCTTTTCTGGATACAGATAATACATCATCCGGCTCTCCGAATTTACCTTTCGGATCATCCAAAATCTTTAAATCCATATCATTGAATGTCCAGTGTGGTGTCCACAATGTAACAACAATCGGTTCTTCATTTGCAACGGCTTCTTGAAGTGATGCAGCCATAATCGGACCTGAACTTTCCGTCAATTCCCAATCATCTTCCAGATCGTATCCTGGCATAACTTCATTTTCCATCAATTGCATTTCACCGGCTCCGGGACTGATACCCGTTATTTCCCAATCCAGTTTTTCACCGATATCATTTTTGTTATCAGCCAGGTCTTCTATCGAGTTGATGTCTTCCATATACTCAGGAACGGTCAACCCGAGTTCCACTTCTTCTGTTACTGTATTTATTTTCTCAAGGTTGTCCTCATATTCATCCCAATACTCACCATGTGTTGTTGGGAGCCATGCACCGACAATGACATCCGTCGTACCATCTGATAAACCTGTATATTGGACACCGACATCTGTTTGGACAACTTCAACGTCATAGCCGATTTCTTCAAGCAATAACTTGGCAACATATGTGTTCGATGTATTCGACACATAGTCATCGGTCCCGAGCGTGATATCTTTTTCTCCTAATTCGATATCAACATTGTTATCATTGCCTTCTGCACTATCGTTATTATTATTGCCATTATTATCACCACTACAAGCTGATAACATCAATAACAGTGCAAACATAGCGGATAATCCCATCATAAAGTGCTTTTTCCTCATATTAATATCCATTCACTCCTTCTTTTTGTCACACTAGTAAAAAAGTATAACGGAAAATGAACAAAAACCCTAACATCAAATTCCTCCAAAAAAGCCCAAATTTTTACATTTATAGAAAATAAACAGGTCAATCAAGTTTATTCTCTCTTTTTTATTATCTCATCGAATGATGCTTTTAAACAGGTATCCCCACATGATTTTCCCACTATGACTTCGTAAGGGGATTTGATCGTATATCTGATGTCTGTTCGTCTTCTGTGTTGAACTTTTTCCAGAGAGTCGCATACTGAATTTTTCAATCAAAAATCTTACCAAAAAGTCTAAACGGCTTTAACTCTTATGAATATAGAGCCAAAGCCGCCTATTTATTTCTTATTATTCACTGAATATCAATCTACATACTGGGCAGGTTAGTATTAATCGAACAAATCTATGATATTGCGCTCATACAACCTTAAGATGCTTTTTCTACTTGGTTTGTAAATTCGTCTAGTAAATACTGTGTCGATCGTTTTAGTATATCGTATGCTTCATCAGATATAAGTTCTTCATTTCGCTGATAACCCAATATATTTTTAAAACGATTTAAATGCTTTAACATTTTATCTGTCTGCCCTGTGTCTTTAAATCGTTTTACAGCTGATAGGTGAATCTTAAATAATCTTGCCACATTATCCTCATAAATTTCTCCTTGATCATGTAACTTCTCCACGAGTTGTTGCACGCTCTCAAGAGATGGTTCTACCACAGTGATCTGCATATTTTTAGTGACTGTATTATCATTCTCTTCATAATTGATTTCAATATCTTGTTCTCCAAGTTCGTTTGGATCAAATCCTTTGATACTTGAAAGTTCAGTAACGTCCCGCGTATAGCCATTATCATATTCCGCGTAAAAGTCTAAATCCAAATTCTCGAATAAATGATATTCTAAATCGCCTTCAATCACGAGATCTTCTAATACAGATATCGGTAAATCATTTGATTGCTCTACCCCAGCAATTTGGTACATTCCTCTCACCTTTAAAGATAGTGGTTCTTCTGTTTTATCTTCGCGATACCATCCAGCATTACCTTCTCCTATAAAATCAATTGGACTTACCCCTAGTTCTTTCGCCTTCAATTGAGACATCGTATAATAAAAAATACTACCTCTTTTCAAATGATATTGACTGGTTATCATGGAAAACGAATCAATATTATAGTCATTATACAAAATTTCAAAACTGTTCGCCGCATTCTCAACCGTCGTCGAACTTTCATTTTCTACAATGATTCTATCTTCAGAAAGTCCATGATCGACTAACCAATCATGCATACGATCACCTTCTGTCCAACCGTTTTTCTCCACCCCGCCTGTTACTAGAACATAGGAATCAGGGTATTTCTCAGCACTCCTTAGAGCAACTTCCAATCGCCCGATCAATTCATCCCTCATCGTTCCATCATCATTTAAAGCAAAGCCTAAAACGACAAATACATGGTTATCATCATTTGGTAGACCATCAGGAGCCACATCTATGTTTTCTACCATTTCATCTTCAATCCAATTCCATTCGTCAATGACAGAGCGCCAAATTTCATAATCCTCTGTAGACTTATCTTCCATTAAATCGAGTGTCCGTAAAATGTCAGTGTCTGCTTCTTCCCCAAAGTAATAGATTAATTCACTTATTAGTTGATCGACACTCTCCGAATCAGTACTTGTTTCCGCTGAAGCAGCTGAATATGGCAATATACTAAATACCAATAATAGGCTGATAAACATCTTATGAATTCTTTTCATTTATATCCACTCCTTTATTGTTATTTTTTCCTTAGTGATGCAA
>DATGUN010000019.1:0-37899 GCA_035301285.1 Virgibacillus sp. | reverse complement strand
TATCCCACTTAACCGAGCGTGTTTGTTTACGATCTACGACTTTTTGAAATACATCCATTTAATGAACCTCCTTAATGAATTTCATGTTAAGTATAGCGAATTTTACAGTAAATCACATTTGAAACGACTTCAGATTATGGGGTTCAATGGTAACGTGTGCAAGGACGCCTGCATTTGACATTAAATCCATAAAAAAAAGGTTCTAAGTCAAATGTTGGGGTGAGCGCATCACGCTCACTCCTAAATTATTATCCCACTCGTGTATTAATATCTTTATATTGATGATGCAATAATATCTTCATTCTGAATCGATCAAAGCGTTTAAATCCAAATGCATTTCGTTTGATGACTTTTGTTTGATTGTTAATACCTTCAATATAGCCATTATGTAAATCAAATGCGAAACTATTCATGATTTCTTTCTGCCAGTTATGAAACGTTTCTATCGCCTTTTCAAATTCGATGATGCCAGATGTCTTCACTAGGTCGTAATATTGATAAAGTTTGTCTTTTGTATCCGTCAAATCATTAGATCCATTCGCTTTAGCTGTCACAAACCATAAGCGATATGCCTCTTTCAATTGATAGGCTCGCTTCAAGTAATCCGATTTCTTCAAATAATATTCCAAGTACCATGATTGTTTCTCTGAAAGATTCTCCGGATGTTTATAAAAGATATGCTTCATTCGCTTGCACTTTTTACGATCATAATCATCAAACGCATTCTGTTCTTTTCTCCTCACTCTTTCCATTGCCCAATAAATATAGCGACAAAAATGAAATCTATCAGCGATAACGATTGGTCTCCCTAATGCCTGATCGACAGCTGCTTTAAACGAGTGACTCATATCCATGACAACCATTTCGACCTTACTGCCGTATTCCTTTAAGTACGTCTTCAATGTTTCCTTTTTGCGATCAGGTAAAATCTCTAATGGCTTTCGATTCACCGGATCAGCTATAATCGTTTGATATGTTTCGCCGCCAGCGTCTCCTTTGTACTCATCAATCGCTATAATGTCTGGTAGCTCCTCTGTCTCGCTCAGCATTGGTGAACTAACTGCATCAAAACGACGAATTACCGTGCTTGAGGATGTGTTGAATCGGCTAGCCACATCTTTAAAACTCTTACCATGTATAAGTTCCAAAGCAATCGCTTGTTTCAATTCTATTGACTGGCGTTGATAACGTCGCACCAGTTGATTACTTTCATAAAAGTTTTTTTCACAATTCGAATTTGAACATTTATAGCGCCGCTTTCTATAAAAAATGACTGCTTCCCTGCCAAATACCTTAGTGTGTTGTATTCTTTGTCTGCGGTAATCATGGATCTTTTTGGTAAGGATACCGCACCTTGGACATTCGTGAGGATTTATTTCCAATTCCACATGAAGGTGAAAAGAACTTTCATGTTCCAAAGACTTAGTAATAATAAATTCTTCTAATCCTGGCAAAATAATGTTAGAATTCAAGGTACACGCAACTCCTTTTTGTGCTTGTTTTTTGGTCTAAACTAAGTTTAACAAAATAGGAGTTTGCGTGCTTTTATTTTTTAAAATTGTTTTATTACCCCAACAAATATTATAGAGCCAAAAAAAAGCAAAGCGTAATGACGCTTTGCTTACAGGGGGAATACGAGAAAGTCTTACATTAATAAGTATACCCACATAATCAAAATATAAACCTACTTTTGCCAAATTTTGTAGAAAAATATGGTTTATTCATTCTGCTCATTGTTTTTAGTGTTTGTTTATATTAGATAATCGCTTTTCCAATGCATCTTTTTCATTCTCAAACCCAGGTTTACCAAGTAAGGCAAACATGTTCTTTTTATAAGCTTCAACACCCGGTTGGTTAAATGGATTGACCCCCAGTAGATGCCCACTGATCGCACATGCTTTTTCAAAAAAGTAGACCATATAACCGAATGTATAGGCATCTATAGCGGGAAGTTCAATGATGATATTTGGAACACCGCCATCTGTGTGTGCGAGTATTGTTCCTTGGTATGCTTTTTGGTTGATATTATGAACTGTTTCGCCTGCAATGTAATTCAGATGATCAAGATTTTGCTTATCGGTTTTTAAGGTGATGTCCCTTTTCGTTGTTTGTACGTTAAGAATCGTTTCAAAAATATCACGTCGTCCATCCTGAATGTATTGGCCCATGGAGTGTAAATCGGTTGTGAAATTGACGGAAGCAGGTAAAATACCTTTTTTGTCTTTTCCTTCACTTTCACCAAATAATTGTTTCCACCATTCGGCAATATATTTAAGTTTTGGTTCGTAGCTCACTAGCATTTCGGTTGTTTTTCCTTTTTGATAGAGCACATTTCGAACGGCGGCATACAGGTACGCTGGATTCTTGAACAGTGATGGTTCATATAAGTCATTGATTGCTTGATTCTTTCCATCTGTCATAGCATCGATGTCAATTCCACTTATGGCAATCGGAAGGAGACCGACTGCAGTTTGAACGGAAAAGCGACCACCAATATCATCTGGAATGATGAATGTTTCGTATCCTTCTTGATCGGCCAGTTCCTTTAGAGCCCCTTTATTTTTGTCCGTAGTGGCGAATATTCGTTTCTTCGCTTCCTGTTTACCATATTTATCCTCCAAAAATGACCGGAATATACGAAAGGCAATGGCGGGTTCGGTCGTTGTACCACTTTTGGAAATGACGTTGATCGAAACATCTTTATGTTTGATCACATCAAGCAAATCATTGATATATGTAGCACTCATCTGGTTTCCAACAAATATGACTTCCGGTTTGTTTTGTTCATGATCCAGTAAATGGCTGAAGGAATGGTGAAGCATTTCAATGGCTGCTTTAGCTCCTAAATAGGATCCTCCTATGCCAATAACAAGTAGTATATCGGAATTCTGTTGAACTGTTTTGGCGGTATGTTTTATTTTTTTATATTCGTGTTCATCCATTTTGTAATCCAGCCATCCCAAGAAGTCACTGCCAGGTCCGGTTTTTTGATGGATGATATCATGGGACTGTTTTACGAATGGTTCCAAGTTGTTTAACTCTTCATCAGACATGAAGTCTTTTGCATAATTATAAGAAAATGTGATATGTGTCATTAAAATCCTCCCTTGCAATATAACACCATTTTACTTGAAATGAATCATCGAAAGCAATCTAAATGAAAATCGAGGGCGTGTTGTTGGGTGTAAAGGGGGAGAAAGAACGATGATATGTTTAAAAGCCACATGACATAGAGCGACATGTGGCTTTTTAGTGATTTGTTTTTTAGCGTGCTTCAGAATGCTCGATCCATTCTTGGAGCTTTTCTTTTAACGTATTAAATCCAGCATCTCCTGATTCCTGGCTACTTGAGGAAGGACTGGGATTGGGTCTCGTTTGTTGACTTGGTTTGTCTTGTGTTGCCCGTATGGAAAGAGAAACTTTATTATTTTCTTCATCTATATCCAATATTTTTACTTGTACTTCATCACCGATCGTTAAATGATCATTGATATCCTTGACAAAGCCATGCATTACTTCAGAGATATGAACCAATCCTTGTACATCTTCATCAATTGCGACAAACGCACCATATGGTTGTATTCCCGTTACTTTTCCGTTAACGACTTGTCCAACTTCAAATTCCTTTGTCATGCTAAACAACTCCTATGCTTCTTTCGATTTTATAAACACAATAAAAGATAATAACACATAATAGGTTATTACGCAAAAAATAGGGTGAATGTTATACCCATTTCCGGAAAAAAATCAGCACATCACCTTGTTTTAACACCGTCAAATTTGGGGGTGCGATGTTATAGGTGTTATTCCGTACGAATCCAAGAATGACATATTCTTTTTGAATGTAATGCATGGTGACGTCTAAATATGATTTATTGATAAGTTGGGTTGGTAAGGACGCGTGTTCAAACTGTAGTTCTGTCAGTACATGTGTTAGATCTTCAAATGGTGCCGATTGATTTTGTCGAAACAATTCATGGTAGAACAGTATACTCATAAAGTCATTTGTACGTAAAATAGTGTTTGCACCTGCGCGTAAAGCATTTTCTATTTGCCGATGTGACAGGATTTCGCTGACGATTCGAATGGTATGGTTGTTTCCCCGTACAGCAACTATGGTTAAAATCGTTAAATGATCTGCCTGCTGTTCATTTTTTTCAATATCTGCGCTAATGATGATATTATCTGCGTGTTCGATGTTAGCTTGTATTAATGTTAGATCGTCGGTTGGATCCCCGTGTATAAAATGAACGGGCACTTTTTTGTAGGGAAGACTTTTAATCGATTTATCAATAATGACGATTTCTGTTTGATCGTCTTTTTCCAAAGTCATGTCGATCAGCCGCCTAGTCCGTTCATTCCAACCTACGAAGATGGAATGTCGGGATCCTTTAAAAGCAGCTTTTCCTGTTGACAATCGTTGTTCATACTGAATGGTTGATGATGAAAAAGCGGTTATATAGAATGTAATCATTCCACCTCCTGAAAGGATAAGGAGGATGCCGAGGATTCTTCCTGCAGTCGTTTGCGGGACAAAATCACCAAAACCTACCGTTGCTCCAGTCACAAAAGCCCACCATATTCCTTCAAAGATAGTGGGAAACGTATGTGGTTCTATAAAATGAATGGTTGTTCCGAAAGTAACCATTATTAAAAGAATCGTAATCAGCAGCCGAAGAATGAGTGGAAGTCGGAAATAAATATGTTTAAACAATTCTACAATCATGATGTCACCCTATAATATCTGTCTTATTATAGTATTGGAAAAGCGAAGGGGACTTATTCAAATGGCTGAGATATCATGTTACAAAAAAACTCACCCGGATGGATGAGTTGAAAAAGTGATGAAATGGAAAATTGTTTATACGTCTTGCAATGTATCTTTTATGCTTTTATAAACATCGTCCCAGACAGTAGAATCGTTTTGGAAGGTATGGTTCATGGCTGCTACGAATTCTTTGAACTGTTCCTTGTAGTCCACGGCATCTGTAGCGGGTAGTTTTTCCCGCATTTCATCGGAAAACTGTTGTACGGTTTCTGCGCGGGGTCCCCAAGTTGCCCGTTCTTTTCCATCTCCATCAATGAATATAAAAATAGGGATGGAACGGGACTTCCCATTGGTCAAATAGTGATCCATCAACTCCAGATTATTATCACGCAATAACATCCTGACAGGCATGTTTATTTTTTCCGAGAGATTGAGGAGGATGGGAATATTAAGCATCGCATCTCCACACCAATCTTCAGTTAACACGATGACACGTAGATTTTTCGTTTGTAAAGTAGTGAAAAACGCATCATCATCAGGTAGCATAAATTGTTCGTGGATATGCAAAAGGTCATTTTTATGCGTTTTCATTGATGCTATATAGTCATCCGGGGTCATGCCTTTTTCAAACCATTGATTTAAATCCATACTTATTTGCCTCCCAATTTAAAAACATATTGATTCAAATGTTACATGTAATCTTTCTGATGGTAAACAAAAATGCCTTAATGGCTGTCTCTTAAATCATTAATACTTGCCGGAACAGACGATTGAATTTAAACTGAACACGTATCCCAAAAATGTAGGAGGATTGGTTTTATGGAAAAAACAAATAGGGAATTTTTGTTCGAATTATTGCATACGCCATCACCATCGAGCAATGAGATGGAAATTCAAAAAAAGTGGATAAATTATGTCAAAGACTTTGCCTCTGAAATTAGAACAGACCATGCAGGTAATGCTATCGGTGTTTTGAATCCTGATGCACCTTTTAAAATTTTGCTTGCCGGTCATTGTGATGAGATTGCACTCGTTATAAACCGGATTGATAAAAATGGTTTTTTACACTTTGATAAAATGGGCGGTATCAATCCAAAAGCAGCAGTCGGCATGAAAGTGGAGGTTCTTGGCTATAATGCTTGTGTGACAGGTGTTATAGGTGTCAATGCACAACATCATGGTGGCTTAAAGGATGATTTTTCATTGACCGATTTATTCATTGATTGTGGTTATCCTTCTAAAGAGGAAGCAATGAAAAATGTGCAGATTGGTGATTTAGCTGTCTATAAAACAACACCGGAAATCTTGCATGATCGTTATGTATCCGGTCGTGGACTTGACAACCGGACAGGTGCGTTCATCGTAGCCGAAACATTGAAGAGACTTAGTGGATCAAAATGTCAAGTTGGTGTTTATGCAGCCAGCACTGTCAATGAAGAGACAAATATGGGAGGAGCTTATTTTGCAGCGAGTGGGGTGCAACCGACAGTTGCCATTGCCTGTGATGTTACCTTTGCAACAGATTATCCCGGTGTGGACACGAATAAACATGGTGATGTTACATTGGAAGGAGGGCCGGTTCTAGCAAAAGGGGCACCCATCAATCGGAAGATGAACGGGTTATTGGAAAAAACAGCTATTAAAAAACGGATGAACATCCAATATGAACTTACATCTGCCATGACTGGTACAGATGCTGATAGAATGCGTTTAACCGGTAAAGGGGTTCCGATTTCACTTGTATCACTCCCTTTGCGTTATATGCATTCTCCTGTAGAAACAGCTAGCTTGAAGGATATTGATGAAGTCATAGATTTACTTGTAGGAACCATTGAAAACCTGACAGGAAAAGAAAACCTGAACCCATTGGAAGATTAACAATAAAAACTTTGGATTGCTCCGGCTTTCCAAAGTTTTTATATGGGATAAAAGACACGATATTCATCAAGGAATGAAACTTTATGCCTGCTTTAAATGTATTTACATTTTTTTACAATGACTTTTATCATGATTTTTGTCATGAAATAAGAAAAAATGATTGAAGAAGGTTGTCATTTAGGTCATTCGGTTTATTTTTAGCTTTAAAAAACGACGTATGTTTTTGTGTTTTTGAAAAAATATTGTTACAGCAATGTTTCAAGAACATGATGAAAATTGTGGAATGCTTTATACCTATTTGATGGGTCGTATATAAACGGGACTATATTATCAATTTTTGAAACACATAAATTCTTCGCTAATATTCGACAACATTTTCCATTTGATTCCATTATATTGTAATCAGGGACAAGATGTCTATGTTGACCTTTCAAAAATGAGTCGGAAAGGAGGGAATAGGGGTCAAATAGATCAAATTGTTTCCTGGATGTTAAAAACTTAGGGATAAAACACCATGAAATGTCACATTTTTTTAAAACTTTAGGGGAGGAAAAAAGTGTGGAAAAGAAAAAACGAAGAATACGTGGTTTCAGTATCATTGCTACGGTGTTAATGATTTTTTCCCTGTTTTCGCCAGGAATGACAAGTGCAGAATCAGCGAATGATGATATTTATCGTTCATTAAATGATTCAAAAACAGCTGCAAAGGATAAAATCAGCAACCGCTTATCAGAAGAATTTGAGGAGTCGGACAAGGTCACTTTTTTAATCAAGATGGAGGAAAAGGCAGATACGGACCAAGTGGTTGAAAACATTCAAGATCAAGCCGATACAGAAAGCTTAAGTTCTCAAAAGCTGGAACACATGCAACGTTCTGCGGTTATATCTGAATTGAAGTCAACTGCCATTGAATCACAGCAAAACGTTAAAGCGTTTTTACAAGATGAAGTGGAACAAGGCAATGCGGAGCAACTACATGCCTACTATATTGTAAATGGGTTGGCTGTGACGGCGACAAAAGAAGTCGCTGAAAAGGTTGCTGCATTTACCGAAGTGGAAAAGATCTTGCCGAATGAAAACAGGCAACTCATTTCAACAGTTGATACAGATGAAAAACAACCAGAGGCTGATGATGATGTGGAATGGAACATCGATCGTGTCAATGCGCCTCAAGCATGGGAAATGGGTGCAGATGGCAGTGGGACCGTTGTGGCGATTATCGATACAGGTGTTCTTTGGGATCATTCGGCCCTTAAAGAAAAGTATCGCGGATATGATGCCGACTCAGGTGAAGTTGATCATGACTTCAATTGGTATGACGCTACCGTAGGAGAAGACGAACCATATGATGATATTGGCCATGGTACACATGTTACAGGTACAATTGTCGGCAGTGAACCTGATGGCACAAATCAAATTGGGGTAGCGCCCGGAGCCAAGTATATGTCTGTCAAAGCTTTTACTGAAGCTGGAGGGACAGATGAGGATTTACTTGATGCAGCTGAATGGATAATGGCTCCTACAGATGCTGATGGAAATGAACGGGTCGACTTGGCGCCGGATGTGGTCAACAACTCATGGGGAGGCGGTCCAGGTCTCGATGAGTGGTATAGGGATGTTGTGAAAGAGTGGCGGAATGCTGGTATTTTCCCTGAATTCTCAGCGGGCAATGTTGATCTACTCAATCCAGGTGGTCCTGAATCGGTAGCTGCACCCGCAAATTATCCAGAGTCATTTGCGACTGGTGCGACGGATTCAGAGGATGTTTTGGCAGACTTTTCATTGCTTGGACCATCACCATATGATGAAATAAAACCGGATATTTCCGCTCCGGGTGTCAGCATCCGTTCGTCGATGCCAGATGGCGATTATGGAATGAATAGTGGAACGTCGATGGCGGGTCCGGCTGTTTCAGGGGTTGCAGCATTACTCCGGTCGGTTGACGCTGATTTAAGTGTGGATGATATGGAAGAGATTTTATTGAATACGGCAACCGCATTGACAGATGATGATTATCCTGAGTCACCTAATAATGGGTATGGATACGGATTGGTTGATGCACAAAATGCCGTAAGTTCCATCCAGGATGGCTTGGGCACATTGGAAGGAACAGTGGGACAAGACGGTGAGGATAATGAAGAGCCAACATTTTCTCATGAAGCACCGTCTACCACATATTCCGATATGGACCTTGATTTAACCATTGAAGCAAGTGACAATGTGAGTGTGTCATCAGTCGAGGTAGAGTATGAAAGTGAAGATGCGTCAGGAACAGCAACGGCTGATTTAGTTGATGGTGATTATAAGGACGGTGAATATGCCGCGACGATTCCGGGCGAAGATATTACCGGGGAAGAGTTGAGCTACCATATTATCGTCAATGATTATGGTGATAATACTGTTACAAGTGATGCGTATACGATAGAGATACAAGAAGGCATTACGGTTGGGTATGAGGAAGATTTTGCACAGGATCCTCCTGGATGGTATTCGTTCGGTGATGAAGACAGCTGGGAGTGGGGAGAACCTGATTCAGGACCTGGTTCAGCTGCTTCTGGGGATAATGTATATGCCACAAACCTGGACGGTGAATATGAATCTAATACGAATGCAACCTTAGTGATGCCTCCAATTGATCTACCGGAAGATGATTCATATTTACAATTCGAACATTGGTATGACCTGGAAATATATGATTCCGGTAACGCATATGATTTCGCTCATGTGTTTGTTTCAACTGATATGGAAGAATGGGAACAACTTGAAAGATATGAAGGTTCTTCCGGCGATTGGGAAGTTGACCAAGTTGAATTGTCCGATTATAGTGGTGAACGAATTTATATCGGGTTTAACTTGGAATCGGATTTAAGTGTCAATGAAGATGGTTGGTATATCGATAATGTGACATTGTCAGACACATCGATTGATACGAGTGCATCCTTGATGGATGGCACAGATAAAACTTCTGCTGTAATGGATCGTCATTTAGATATGACTGAGTTGAACACGGCAGTACAATTATCTCTGGCAACAAACGGTGGAAATGAACAAGGTGTTGAAGACCGAGAAGCGGAGAAGGAAGAAGTGAACCCAGATAATATAACACCTACCTTACCAGAAACTGATAAGGAACCAATCGAGGCGGATGCCGACATTGCATCACTGCCATTAGATGCATCGGTAACTGTTGTAGATAGTGAACGGACAGTGAATACGAATCCAGCAGATGGTTCATATTCGCTCGTTCATCCAGCTGGAACGTTCAGTGTTCTTGCTGAATCGTATGGATTCCACTCAGATGAACAGGAAGTAACCATTGAGGATGATGAGGTTACAGAAGCGAATTTTGTTTTGGACGAACTCGATGAAGGAACGGTGACAGGAACCATTACAAACGAGGCGACAGGAGATGCGGTTGAAGATGCAACGATTCTCCTTGAAGAGGATGCGAACATCGAACCTGTCCATTCCGATGAGGATGGAAACTATTCCTTAACAGCGTATGAAGGCGACTATACGATGAAAGTAATGGCGCGTGATTTCCATAGTGATGAAGTGGATATCGAAATCACTGAGGGAGAAATGGAAGTCAATGTAGCGCTGGAGCCTTTCTATACGTATCCAGGCGGTGAAATCGGTTATGATGACGGCACAGCCGAAAATGCTCTGTCATTCTATGATGCAGGCAATGGTTGGGCAGTCAAGATGTCATTGCCGGATGATAAAGAATCCGCTGTCGTTACAGAAGGGGTCTTCCAGTTCTGGGATGATGAATTTCCTGACCCAGGTAGTACAGACTTTGCTGTAGAAGTATGGGACTCATCTGGCGAAGATGGCATGCCAGGGGAGAAATTGGCAGGTCCGATTGATGCTGAGGCTGTACGGGATCTTGATGAATGGACGATTGTAGATCTTTCTGAAGAGAATATCATTGTAGAAGATGACTTCTATATGGTGTATATACAGTCAGTCGATAACCCATTAGGACCAGGATTAGCTACTGATGAAGACAGCCCGAATTCAGATAGGAATTATCGACTGGTTGACGGAACATGGGAGAACGCTCCATTGGATGAAGGTAACTATATGATACGCTCCCGTGTGAACTACGAACTGGAAACACCTGTTATAAATTCACCTAATGATGGTGATATAACAAGTGATAAGGATGTTACCGTAGAAGGAACAGCATCTCCCACTACAGAAGTGAAGTTGCTGAACAGCGGGGAAGATGTGGGCGTAGTCGATGTTGATGATGACGGTGAATTCTCTATACCGATCGAATTGAATGAGGGTGCGAATGAGCTGGTTGCTGTTAATGTGATGGACGATGAGGAAGTGGATGAATCCGAACCCGTTAATATCACATTGGATACCACTGCACCTGAATTAACGATTGATAAACCTGCAGATGGGGAAAAAACCAATCGAGAAACGGTAACGGTTGAAGGTACCGTTCAAGATGATCATCTTGACTATGTTGAAGTCAATGGTCAATCTGCGAATGTTTCCGATGGTCATTATTCCAAGCGGATCCTGCTTGATAATGGAGAAAACGATATTAGTGTTGTTGCGGTAGATGAAGCCGGTAATGAATCAACTGAAACGGTAACCATCGATGTAAATTACGATGGCCCAGAAATAGAAAATCTTACTCCTGATGAAGATGTTGACCTGGAAACAGGTAAATCCGTCAAAATTGAATTTGACAGTGAACCAGGGTTAAAGCCGACGTTCTTTATCCACATGCCGTTGACAAATAATTCAAAGCAAATTGCGAACGCGACGGAGCTACCGATGATGGAAGAAGGTGAGGGACATTATGTCGGTTACTGGACTGTCCCGAAAGATGTTCATGCAGATGGAGCAATCGTCGAAGTAAAAGTCGTCGACGATTATGATAATGAAGTACGACAAGAGACGGAAGGGAAGTTATTCATCAATATGGATGAATGATCCTTGTTCTTTTAAATCTGTCCTGACGATTGTCAGGACAGATTTTCTTAAAAAAAGATTAAAATTTATTAATAGGAGTGTTTATCAGCAATCTGCCTATAAATAATCAAGGTCCAGTCATGATGAACATGTATCCGGATCTATTTCAACGTTTCCGAGATGTAAATAGCAAAGAAACGTTGTAATTGTATAACCAAGAAATATAAACACTTGGATTCATTGATCTTGTATTTTATAAAAGTCAGGGAATAGTTGTTCATTCAATTTACTTTTCAGTGATAGGTCCAAGCAATGTTCAAGATATTATCTATATGATAATATCGAAGCGTTGATGTCATAACACGCGGGATTTAATGTAATCTTTAAAGGCTTGTAACCCAATTCATGTTTAAATAAAGGACTTCCCTTGATACTTCACGGTTTCCTCCTACTTTTCCTTTGTAATCCGTTTTTAACCCTTTTGTTACTGTAATTGACAAACTATTTTGTTAATATTGTGGGTACAAACATTAAGGGGGAATTAATCGTGAGGAAATTAATCTTCATTTCATTTTCTTTTGTGGTAGCTATGTTTACATTCGGCATGATGACAACAGGTGTTTCGGCGGAGGAGCATGATGTAGAAAAAGGCGATACGCTCTGGGATATTGCCAATACATACCGTACAACTGTAGAAAAGTTGAAAGACATCAATCATCTGGATGATACAGTCATTTATCCAGATCAGATATTGAGCACTGCTCAAGATAATGAAAAACATTATACCGTTGAAAAAGGAGATACATTATCTGAAATTGCGGAGGAGTTTGATGTATCTGTTGAAAATATTAAGGAACAAAACGGTTTATCATCTGATTTGATAGTCGTCGGGAAAGAATTGACAATAGATGTATCCAATCATGTGCAAAAAGTTTCAAATGATGAGCCAAAACAAACCGAAAACGTTTCTGCAGCAGAAGATAATGAAGAAAAAGCGACTGAACAGGCATCTGACAATGAGTCAACAGAAGCATCTACAGAAGAGCAACCGGCATCTCCAAAAGGGGAAACATTCTCGGTTTCGGCAACGGCCTATACTGCGTATTGTGACGGCTGTTCCGGTATAACAGCTACTGGCGTCAATCTGATGGAGAATCCTGATAAAAAAGTAATCGCTGTTGATCCGAACGTTATTCCATTAGGGACCAAAGTTTATGTTGAAGGCTACGGCTATGCTACGGCTGAAGATACCGGCGGCGATATCAAAGGTAATCGTATTGATGTGCATATTCCTTCTAAAGATGAAGCATTGGACTGGGGAATACAGTCTGTGGATATAACGATTATTGATGAATAACGTCTCTAGGCAACCTTCTTTTGAATACCATTTGAAATCATAACATGTCGTCATGCATCGGAGATTTAAACCGATCGATATGTTAATCATTCTGGATTATTAAGTTTAGGGACGCTCATATATGGATACTACGTGTTAACTTTTTGCTATTTTTTGATATGGCAGCATGGCAAATTCTGAAACATAGGAAACAAATACGATAGAAAACCAGTAGCTGATCAGCATCCCAATATCTTCCTGTTCTCAAATTCAGCCATCAAACCTATTTTACAGTATGTTATTGATCTTGGGACAACCTCAATTAGCTATCATTCTGTGCATATTGCGGTCCTGCCGTTTATTTAAAACGATCGCTATCCGTTGTTCCCAAAATTAACCTTTATTTGTTCATCCACTTTACCTTTATGATTTTTAACGGAAATATCTGGTTTTCTCACTTGTTTTTCAGGGAGGTTTTTTGTTTTTTGTTTTTGAAATTCCTGTAACAGTCTGTTACCTTCAAAACCTTGATTCACAAGTCTTTCAAGAATTTCTTCCGAGTTATCCTCCATGTTTGGTATATTACGTAAAATGATTTCATCTCCTTTTAATTCGCATAGGATTTCTTTTTCCATCCCCAATTTGTCATAGTAACGTTTCGGGATAGTGATTTGTCTTTTTTCCGAGACATTGATTCGTTTTTTTTCTTCAGATGTTTTATTGGCCATTGAAGCAGTCCTCCTTGTTATTTTTAACGCATCCCTCACATCGTCCATCCATATTCGAATCATATGATGGCCATTTCCGGAAAATACCCATTTCCATTGTTTTATTGATACAAAAATAAAAGAAACAAAGATAAAAGGACGGTAAATCATCGTATAGTGAAATATTCTTGGTTGAATTAATGGTCCCCGGTGATACTGATGTTAAGTAGATAGCAGGGATATTTTGTGGCCTGTATCACTGGAATCAACTGAATAAAATCATTGCATTCATAAAAAAATAGTGTATAATAAAAGTAACAATAAAATATCGATTCCATTTTCGGGGCAGGGTGCAATTCCCGACCGACGGTAATGAGCGAAGTCTCTAAGTCCGTGACCCATTGCATAATATGTGTAATGGTTGAGCCGGTGCAAATCCGGGACCGACAGTTAAAGTCTGGATGGGAGAAAATGTGAGCAGATCATTTTTAATGATGATTTTTCTGTGTGTAAATTATTATACCCTAAAGCCCCTATAGGTTTTAGGGTTTTTATATTTTGGCATTAAACACAGGGGAAGAGCTCCTTCTTCACGCCATAGGAATCGATTATTAATGGAGGGGGAGTTGAATGATGAATAAATCATCTTCAAAACTATCAAAATTAATTGTTCTGGCTTTACTTGGTACGATTTCTTTTGTATTGATGTTCCTTAGTTTTCCACTACCTTTTTTGCCGCCTTACCTAAAAATTGATTTTAGCGATGTGCCGGCATTGATGGCGGGGCTTATTTTTTCTCCGTTTACAGGTATAGTGGTAGTAGGCATAAAAAATCTTCTGTATTTGATTATCGGGACAGGTGAGCCTGTTGGTGTCGCCGCCAACTTTCTGGCTGGTACCATGTTCATTTTTCCGGTAGCATATTTTTATCATCGATACAAAAGTGTAAAAAGTATTGTTTCTGGACTTGTTACAGGCACCATTATCATGGCCGTCAGCATGAGTGTCTTGAATTATCTGGTGATTTTGCCGATTTATGCATGGTTTATGGGGATGGAGGAAATGCGTACAGAGGGCGCTAAACAAATAGCGGTACTGGCAGGGATTTTACCGTTCAATGTCATTAAAGGTATCATCGTGGGCATGTTCTTTGTACCATTCTATAGTAAAATGCGCTCATGGATCGATCAGAAGAGTGCCAGTGCCACTTAACTGGAGATGACATAAGTTAAAAGACGAACAGTGTAATGTTTTTTCAGGTGTATAGTTCGCCTGACGAGTACATTGTTCGTCTTTTCTTTTATTTACCTTTTAGTTTTGGTTTTTGGTCTATATGTCTTGGGTTTATTTCTTTTTCCTTGGCACGATGCCCATAGTACACCTGGAAATACATAGAAGGATATCTTCCTCGTCCACAATTCTTATTTCCCAGACCATCGTCGTTCTTCCGACATGAATGGGAGATGCTTTGGCGGTAACCACGCCATCTCGTTTACTTTTAATATGATTGGCGTTGATTTCCATGCCGAATACAGTCACTTCATTTGGATCGATATGCAAAAAACTTCCAACACTGGCCGCACTTTCAGCCAAAGCGACATTTGCCCCACCGTGCAGGAACCCAAATGGCTGATGTGTACGTTCATCAACTGGCATCGTCATTTCAATTAGATCTTTGTCATATGTCTTCATCTCAATTCCCAATGTTTCCATTAATGTATCGTTAAATTCCACTTAAAATCCTCCCTTTAGATAAATGTGCTGAATAATAACGATAGTCCTAACAAAAAACCATACATCGTGTTTGTTTTTCCTGTTGCAACCATTGCAGGCATCATCTCAATCGGCTTTGTTTTACCTCGGAATTTTTTTATGACATCATATGCCTTGAAAACAGTGATGAATAATATTATTGATATGAATGGAAGCATGTCAAGAATGATATATAGGGCTGTTAACCCATAGGCAACTATAAATAAGAACGCTAGAAAGCCGATTGCCTTTTTCCTTCCGAGTAAAATCGCCAACGTCTTCCTGCCATTTTCTTTGTCCCCATCCAAATCGCGTATGTTGTTCGATAGTAATATCGATGCAATGAAAATAGCGATTGGAATGGATATGTATATGACGTTGCTTGTCAATGTCAGTGTTTGGATGAAATAACTGATGCATATGATGACTGTCCCCATTAAAAAGCCGGAAAATAACTCGCCGAATGGGGTATAGGCGATTGGGATCGGTCCGCCTGTGTATAAATATCCGATAAACATAGATACCGATCCGATAACTGCAATCCACCAACTTGATGCCATACAGATGAAGATACCAAGCATGATGGCGATAAAAAATAAAAGAAATGCGAGATTGAGTACTGTTTTTGGCTTGATGCCATCCCTGACGATCGTTCCCCCGATTCCGACGGATTGATCCGTATCAAGACCGCGTTTGTAGTCATAGTACTCATTAAACATATTTGTGGCCGCTTGGATTAACATTGATGCTATCAACATCGCCAAGAATACCCAAATACGGAATGTACCATCAACAGTGGCAAGCATTGTACCAACGAAAACAGGTACAAATGAAGCCGTTAAAGTGTGAGGTCTCAATAGGCGCCACCAAATTTGAAAACCTTCTTTTTCATTTAATGCTACCTTTATATTTGTGCCTGACATGGCTTGTTTCCTCCTAAAAACATCATTATCATTCTAAGTTTATGGAATAAGAGATGATTAGTCAATGAAGTTATGTTTTTTTATGGATATTATTAATCGACGTCTTGATCCCTTGTTAGTGTTTATAATGAGCATGGAGTCCAAACACCGTCCTTTTCTTGAGAAACGATCGAAAAGGGAATAAGATGAAAGCATAAGACTATTTTGTGATGGGGGTACGTTAATGACTGATTTGGAGATGGAATATAACTTCTTCGCTGATGCAATTGTACGGGCAAATAAAAAACAAACAAGACAGCTAGTCAGTTTTACGAAAAGAATATCTGCATTTGACCCTGTAAAACGTTTTGTGTCATTCGGGAAAAAACGTGGTGATAGAGTATTTTGGGGGAGTACCGATGACGACTTTTATTTAGTTGGTTTTGGTTCTTGTATTGAAGTGAGTCAAAACGACATATCGTTTTCGGAATTGGGATCACAAGTGCATCACCTGATGGAAAATGCTTGTATTCATGATCCTTTTAAAATGCCTGGTACTGGTTTGGTAGCATTAGGTGGCAAAACGTTTGATAACACCAACAGACATAAAACATTATGGACCCACTTTCCGCATCAGTCTTTGCGTATTCCGAAATGGCTGATGACCAAGGAGAAAGATACATTCTACTGTACCGTCAATACATATGTGACACCTGATAGTCGATTAGAGGATGTTCTAAAGGATCTGCATTCAGAGGAACATGAATTGTTTTCAAACGATTGTTCATACGGAAAAGAGCCTTTTATACAAAATATAATAGAAATTCAGCCCGAACAATGGAAAGAGACCGTCCAACGAGCGGTTGATAATATAAAATCAGGACGTTTAAAGAAAATCGTACTGGCACGGGAGTTACATGTACAACTATCAAATGATGCTAATATCGCATCCATACTGGAAAAATTTAAAGAGTCAGAAGAACACAGTTATATTTTTGCTATGGAGTATGATCGTGATTGTTTTATTGGTGCAACACCCGAAAGATTGGTCCGCATGGACAGAGAAAAGGTTTTATCGACTTGTTTGGCTGGTACAATCCGTCGGGGAGAAACACAAGAAGAAAATGACGGTTTAAAGGAAGAACTTATGAATGATGAAAAAAACAGAGAGGAACATGATTTAGTTGTACAGATGATTCAAGAAACCTTGAGCAGGTATTGTCATGATATTCATATGCCTGATGTGCCTTCTGTTTACCCATTGAAACATTTGCAACACTTGTATACACCTGTCAATGCAATGGTGAGTCGAGGATATCATATTACCGATCTTGTTGAAGGATTGCATCCCACCCCTGCATTGGGCGGTGTACCTAGGGATAGGGCGCTTGCCTTCATAAGGGAGAATGAGCAACTGGAGAGAGGTTGGTATGGGGCGCCTTTGGGATGGTTTGACAGTAATCGGAATGGTGAATTTGCTGTGGGTATTCGTTCTGGACTCGTTCAAGGTAATCGGGCATCTCTATTTGCAGGATGTGGTATTGTAGAAGAATCCGATCCGGAAATGGAGTATGAGGAAACTAAAATCAAATTTTCACCAATGTTATCAGTTGTGGGGGAATGGAAATGAATCACATTGAAACAACGACACGTTATACAGCAAATTTTGTGGACGAACTGGCCAAAAGTGGATGTAAAAATGTTGTCATTTCACCTGGGTCACGATCGACTGCACTGGCATTGACTATATTCGAACACCCGATGATTGAACAATGGATGATGATTGATGAACGGTCTGCTGGATTTTTCGCTCTGGGGATGGCCAAGGAAAAAGAGGAACCAATCGCACTTGTATGTACATCCGGAACTGCCGCGGCAAATTACTATCCAGCTATTATCGAGGCCCATTATAGTCGTGTCCCTCTTATCGTTCTAACGGCTGACCGTCCGCATGAACTCCAGGATAACGGAGCACCGCAATCAATCGATCAGACACATCTTTATGGCAGTTATGTAAAATGGTTCCACGAAATGGCTCTACCCGATGCATCTTCATCGATGTTGCAGTATGTACGCCGTAATGCTTCCCGTGCTGTGTATGAAGCACTCAAAAACAATCCAGGCACTGTACATCTTAATTTTCCGTTTCGGGAACCGCTCATCCCCAATTTCGAATTACCGGACGTATGGAGGAATGGGACTCAGGAAACAGACGAGGCGCATCACGAAATCATACCGGGTGTCAAGGAGCTATCGGATGATCAACTTGATGAAATCATCAAGAGGGTCCACGGAAGTGAAAAGGGACTAATTGTCTGCGGTCCTTATCTTCAGCAAAGAGATATAAATGCTATATCGATGTTATCCATGGAATGGAATATGCCCATTTTAGCCGACCCGCTCTCAGGAATTCGTTCTGGCATACATTTCAAAAACAATGTCATCGAGTGTTATGACGCTATTTTGCGTAATAGTGGGATACGAAGGAAATTGAAACCTGATTTCATCATTCGTTTTGGCGCAACACCTGTTTCAAAAATGTATCGGTTTTATTTGGAAGAACATCGTGATGTCATCCAATTTGTTGTGGAAAATCATGATGGTTATCGGGAACCTTACGGTAACCGGACGACATTTATATATGCAGATGCTGATTTACTATGCACCGAATTGATAGATGTAGGCATGGCGATTCGCGGGTCGATGGATTGGCTTCATAGGTGGCAACGAATGAATGATATTGCAAAAGAAATTTTGTTGAAAAAAGAAAGCACATTGACGGAAGGTACGTCTGTCGCAGAAATCATTGATCATATTCCAGCTGAGTCAACACTTTTTGTCGGCAATAGCATGTCCATCCGTGATGTCGATACATTTTTCATGTGTACGCAAAAAGGGATAAATCTGCAGGCAAATCGGGGTGCAAATGGAATTGATGGTGTTGTTTCAAGTGCTCTCGGGGTTGCTGCGGCAGGCAAACACGTCACACTACTGATCGGGGATCTTTCGTTTTACCATGATTTAAATGGATTGCTGGCCGCTAAACATTATCAGCTGGATATGACCATTGTCTGTGTCAATAATAATGGCGGGGGCATATTCTCATTTCTGCCACAAGCACAAGATAAGAAACATTTTGAAACATTGTTTGCTACACCGTTGAATATTGATTTCAAGCATGCTGTTGATATGTATGGTGGCACCTATAGATTACCTGGAAATCCGGATGAGCTGGCTGAGGCGTTAAAAACGAGTTATGCACAAAAAGGGCTGACTGTCATCGACGTACAGACAGATCGGACAGAAAATAAAAAGTGGCATCAAGAAAAATGGACATTGATTGAAAGTGAACTCGTTAAAGTGTGTGGTATTTAATATGTATTTTAAATGCGATATTGGTGAATATTGGTATGAAGTCCATGGCCAAGGAGAACCGGTTGTGTTGTTACATGGGTTCACGGGTGATGGTCGAACGTGGGAGACTGTTGTTCGTAAGTGGAAAAATTCCTGTAAATTTATTATAATTGACTTGCCCGGGCATGGAAAAACAAACGTTTTAAACAGGACAATGGAAGAATGTTGTTATGATATAAAAGCAATATTAGATATGCTTTCGTTGGAAAAGGTTCATATGTGCGGCTATTCAATGGGAGGTCGAACAGCACTCTCATTTTCTGTTTGTCATCCTGAGTATATTCAATCGCTCGTTTTGGAAAGTGCTTCGCCCGGATTACGTGATGCAAAGGAACGTGTTGAACGCATTCGTAAAGACAAGTCATTGATACGGATGATTGAACAGGATGGTTTAGACCGTTTTGTTGATTACTGGGAAAATATCCCTTTGTTTGCATCACAGAACAACTTACCTGCTGAAAAAAAGCAAACGATCCGGTGCATAAGACGCAGCCAGTCCGTTGATGGCCTTGCATCATCTCTTGCTTATATGGGGACCGGAGAACAGCCATCTTGGTGGAATGATTTGTCAACATTCAAAAAGCCGGTTTTATTATTGGCCGGTGAATATGATACCAAATATACGACATTGAATCAGGCCATGCAGCAAGCGTTTGTACATAGTGAGTTTTCGATTATTAAACATGCCGGACATGCAATACATGTAGAACA
The DNA here is from genome assembly GCA_035301285.1 of Virgibacillus sp. GTDB lineage: Bacteria > Bacillota > Bacilli > Bacillales > Amphibacillaceae > DATGUN01. The sequence goes on along the minus strand of DATGUN010000019.1, from coordinate 17,496 downwards.
ACCCACCATTTTTGGCGAAACGGTTATGGAATTTATCTTCCGTTCCGTGAAAAATGTGGACAATTGATACGAGGAGGAAGAAACATGGCAGTAAATTGGAAAAGTGTCAAGGATTATCAAGAAATCAAGTATGAAAAATATAATGGCATTGCAAAGGTCACGATGAATCGTCCTCGGAAACATAATGCTTTCACACCACTTACAGTAAATGAAATGATCGATGCATTTGCAGATGCACGGGATGATTCATCCATCGGTGTCATCATTTTGACAGGTGCCGGTGAAAAGGCCTTTTGTTCAGGTGGTGATCAGACTGTAAGAGGGCACGGTGGATATGTCGGAACGGACCAGGTACCACGGCTGAATGTGCTTGATCTACAACGACTCATGCGTACGATTCCAAAACCGGTCATTGCCATGGTTGCGGGCTATGCAATCGGTGGAGGGCATGTATTACATGTTGTCAGTGATTTGACTATCGCTGCCGATAATGCCATCTTTGGTCAAACCGGACCGAAAGTAGGCAGTTTTGATGCAGGGTATGGTGCGGGTTACCTTGCACGTATTGTCGGTCATAAACGCGCCCGTGAAATATGGTATCTTTGCCGTCAATACAATGCCGAAGAAGCTTATGACATGGGCCTCGTAAACAAAGTTGTCCCACTTGAAAAGTTAGAAGAAGAAACATTGCAGTGGTGTAAGGAAATATTGGAAAAATCGCCGACTGCGCTTCGTTTCCTGAAAGCATCTTTCAATGCTGATACAGATGGTCTTGCTGGGCTACAACAAATGGGCGGCGATGCGACATTGCTTTATTATACAACGGATGAGGCAAAAGAAGGTCGCGATGCCTTTAAAGAGAAAAGAAAACCGGATTGGGATCAATTCCCGCGATTTCCATAAAATAAAATGGCATGAAAAACCTTTGCTGTCATATCGCAGGGGTTTTTCTTTTTAAAATGAAGGGAGTCATGAACAATGGATGGTGTCATGCCACATTGGCTGACAAAACGTGCATATCTAGAACCAGAAAAAATAGCAATGGAACTTGAATCAGGTGAGAAGATTTCGTTTTTGGATCTGAAACAAAAAAGTGAAATGTTTGCGAAACAGTTGCAAACACTTGGCGTTAAACATGGGACACATGTAGGTATTTTATCGGCCAATCACCCTTCATTCATCATTGCCATCCATGCACTCAGTTATATCGGTGCTGTTGCAGTATTGTTGAATGTTCGTTTGACCAGAGAAGAAATCAACTTTCAAGTAAATGATTCAAACACGTCATTATTATTGACAGATGAGGTGATGGAACAATCTGCAAAAAAGATGTCATTAACCATCCCGGTTCAGACATTTTCGGAAGTCGAGACATTGAAACCAGGCGACTTGGGTGTTAGGGATGAAATCCACACCGCCGAAGCATTCACTATTATATACACATCAGGGACGACCGGTTTTCCAAAAGGGGTCATCCACACATATGGGAATCATTGGTGGAGTGCTATTGGATCCGTATTGAATTTGGGGGTGGATGCGTCTGATAAGTGGCTTGCAACTCTACCTTTTTATCATGTAGGAGGTCTATCCATTTTTATGCGCAGTGTTATCTATGGCATCCCTGTTTACGTTGTTCCGAAATTTTCGGAACACATGGTCCATCACGCCATTATGCATAAAAAAGTGACGATTGCCTCAGTTGTGCCCGTCATGCTAAAACGTCTCATGAATCGATTGGAAAACGATATATATCCGCAAACCTTCCGGTGTATGTTATTAGGCGGGAGCGCAGCATCATTTTCTTTGCTGAAAAAAGCGAAAGAAAGTCAAGTTCCTGTTTTCCAGTCTTATGGAATGACTGAAACATCTTCACAGATAGTTACATTAAGTCCTGGTGTCGCATTGGAAAAAATCGGCTCTTCAGGTAAATCATTATTCCCCGCTCAAGTTCAGATACGTCATCAAGAAAATGATGGAATCGGGGAAATACATGTAAAGGGACCAATGGTAACAAATGGGTATTATAATCGGGATTCAGAGAATAAAACCGTTTTCTCTGATGGATGGCTTGCAACAGGAGATCTTGGTTATATAGATCGAGAAGGGTTTTTGTATATCGTGGATCGGCGCAAAGATCTGATCATTTCCGGTGGTGAAAACATATATCCTTCTGAAATAGAGGGGGCATTATTGACAATTCCAGGGATAGAAGAAGCCGGTGTGATTGGCAAAGATGATGATGAGTGGGGGAAAGTCCCAGTGGCCTGCATCGTGAAAATGAATCCATCTATTACAGAGGAATCCATATTATCAGTTTTAAAAGACATACTTGCCAGTTATAAGATCCCAAAGGAAATCATTTTTATGGATAGATTGCCTCGGAACTCCTCACAAAAATTAATGCGTGGAGAATTGTTGAAACATATCAAGAAAATGTGAAAATCTTGTGATTTTGTAAAATATGGTAAAAATATGATACAAAGGAATCATTTTTACTGAAAAGCCCTCTTTTTTCCTTTATTATGTTTGAACGAACCGGTAGTATGGTATAAGTATATAGATTAGAGAAAGGAGATGATTCATTTGGACATTATGAATGATTATTTCAAGCAGAACTTTTTGGAGGGATTGCAGAGTTTCGTCATTGCCATTCTTGTTTTACTTGTAGGCTGGCTTATTGCGAAAGCGATAGGGAATGCAGTCGAAAAAGCACTTGGAAAAACGGAATTGGACGAGAAATTGTTCAATAAATTCCGTACAAATGACAAACCGATTAATTCCGAAAAAATTGTTGGAAAAACGGTCTATTACATATTATTGTTAATCGTATTCATTTTATTCTTTAATCTATTAAACTTGAATATGATTGCAAATCCGTTATCCAACCTCATTTCGACATTTTTCGATTTCATTCCGGCTGTCTTAAAAGCCGCTTTAATCCTTATTCTTGCATGGGTTATTGCCACAGTCGTTCAATGGTTGATTGTCGAAGGCACCAAAAAAATCAATTTACAGCATCTTTTCTATAAGATGAAGCTTGCCAAAACGGAAGAAGAAATCACCAAGTATATGGAAACAGTAGGTAAGGTCGTATTTTATCTTATTCTATTGTTATTCATCCCTGGTGTTCTGGATGCGCTCAGCATTACAGGTGTATCCCAACCGTTCAGTGGATTGATTACTACGCTGTTGGCATTTATTCCATTGCTTATTTCAGCAGCGCTTATATTCTTTGTCGGTTGGTTTGTAGCGAAGATTGTTAAATCAATTGTTGTTAATTTACTGGATGCAGCGGGATCGGAAAAATTAATCGCCCGTTTAAAACTTCAAAAACTTTTTGAAGGTAGCAGCTTTGCAGCATTTGTCGGTAATCTAGTATTCATCATCATCATGATCCCGATTACAATTGCTGCTCTTGAGAAACTTAACCTCACAGGTATCACGGAACCAGCCATCGGTATGTTGAATACAGCCATGGACATGATTCCGAATATATTGATTGCCATCGCATTGATTCTTGTTGGCATTTGGTTAGGTAAATTCATTGGTGGCTTTGTGGAAAGTTTCCTTGAGCGTATGGGATTCGATCGTTTAACCGCCCAAATGAATTTAAATGACAAAGTTGAAAGTGAAGGTAAAATGTCACCATCAGCTATTGTCGGTTATATTGTACAAGTTTTGATTGTGTTTTTCTTGGCGGCACAAGCTCTATACGTCATCAAGCTAGATTTCTTGGTCGGCATTGCTACAGCGATCACAGCATATCTACCATCTGTGCTAGCTGCAGTCATTATCTTGGGTGTAGCATTGATTCTGGCAAATATGGTGCAAAAGGTATTGTCAAACCTTCTATCAGGACCTGCCACAGGTGTTTTAGCTGGATTTGCTAAGTATGCCATCCTTGTACTTGCTGGATTTATGGCTCTGACACAACTGGGAATCGCAACGACAATCGTCAGTTCCGCATTTGTCCTAGTGCTAGGTGGACTAGCTTTGGCATTTGGCTTGGCGTTCGGTCTTGGCGGAAAAGAATTTGCTGCTAAATATCTCCAAAAGTTCGATAATACAATCGATGGAACAAATGTAAAAGAGTCAGATGACGAAGAATAAATGGGTTAAAAAAGGGTGTCCGGGAATTTCTCGGATGCTCTTTTTTTTATGGTTACATGTTGTATGGAGATTTCAGGTTTATCGCTTTTCATACATGAACACTTGCTTCAGCGGACATAATAGAAGCAGGAGGGATTCGTATGATGAAACATACATATTATGTAGATATTTCCAGTCGGGAGATTTCACAAACGCCTTTCGGTAATCAAACATCATTTAAAATCAATGCAACAAACGATGATTTGAGGTTGCTGCGTGATAAATTTAATGGCATGCATCATGGTGACAATCTTAGTTTTGGACGCTCCCATGTTCCCATACTTCCATATCATCACGATAAAGGAAATGATACGTATGATGACCATTTGATCCAGGCCTATCAATTGATGTATGAGCTCGGTGATAAAGTGACCCGGACACATATTGAAAGTATGGGCATAATCCCCGATAAGTGAAATAGCAAGAACTTGATAATCGTGCAACCTGACAGCATGTCGTAGTGTCGATAAAAAACCAAACTATGGTATACTGAAATAGAATCATTTTTGGCCAGCTTATAGAGCTAAGCCTGTCGAGTGATGTCTAGTTTGATAAAAAGGCTGTTGATATGGATGCATACATTTAAGGATTATTATATGAATCAAGTCACACTTTCTTTTGCAGAGGAGCCCTTCTCCAAACATCCTAAACACGTTTTTGTTATTTGTACATACCAAGGTAAGTGGTTGCTGACAAAACATAGTGATCGCGGATTAGAGTTTCCAGGAGGTAAAGTGGAGGTGGGTGAATCTGCAGATATAGCTGCCGAGCGTGAAGTTAAGGAAGAAACGGGCGGTTATGTAAAAACACTTACATATATTGGACAATACAAAGTTTGTGGTAAACATGAAACCATCATTAAAAATATATATATGGCTGATGTTGACAGGTTGGAAAAGCAAGAAACATACTATGAAACGGATGGTCCAGTACTGAAAGAAACCCTTTCATCTAACATCCAGCACGATCCATCATATAGTTTTATCATGAAAGATGATATATTACCTTATACGTTAGAGTATATAAAAGGCATCGATAAATAAGTAGGCATGCCAGAGTTAAATTGATTGATACGGAATAGGCAACTGAAAGAATGGAGGGGGAGAATACGTCCACATTCCGTAACGTCACCACCTCCATCGTTCCACCTAGGCATAGTAGACACTGCGAAGGTACTTTCTGAGCAGTTGTCGCACTTGTGCTGTAAAGAAGTGCATAGTAGACACTGCGAAGGTCGTTTCTGAGCAGTTGTCGCACTTGTGCTGTTTAAAGCTAAAAACTTATATTTCCCAAGGGTTAAATGCTGTCGAAAGTCTTTTGCTATTCAAGTATGTTTAATAAGCCATGATTCAATCTTTTCGACAACTTTATACATGATGGCCGCAAAAATCGATATAAGCAGAAGACTTGCCATGACGAGAGTGAAATCAAAAACTTGGAAACCGTAGATGATCAGATACCCCAATCCATTTTTGGAAACAAGAAACTCACCAACTATAATACCTACCCAACTTAATCCTACATTAACCTTCAAGGTGGAAATCATTGTTGGCAATGTTGCCGGAAATATGGCTTCCTTGAAAATTTGCCATCTTGTTGCACCAAAGGCCTTCAGAACCTTTTCATAATTCGGATCCACTTCCATAAAAGCGCCATAAACAACAAGCGTTGTGATGATGACAGAAATGATGGCTCCCATCATTATAATAGAAACATAACCTGCGCCAAGAGATACAATAATAATTGGACCAAGTGCAACTTTTGGCATGGCATTCATAATGACGAGATACGGATCCATAACTTTGGAAAACCGAAGTGAAGACCACAAAATGCTGGCCATAAGAATACCGGTGATTGTACCTAGGATGAAACCGAGCACGGTCTCAAGCAAGGTGACTTGGACGTGCGTCAGCATTGTGCCATCAACTGCTTTGTTGACTAGCAGCTTAAGGACATTCGAAGGAGAGCTGAACAATAGGGGATCGATCCAATATAGGCGACTGGCTATTTCCCAGAAAACGAAAAAGCTAACCAAGATAAGCAACTGCCATATGAGAATCGTCTTCTTTTCTTTTTTGATTCTCAATTTGTATTGTTCGAAAAGCTTCATATCAGCTGTTTGTTTCATTTGTTGACACCCCTTTTTGTTCATCATCGCTTGGATTGATTTGATTGAAAGCATCCCATACTTTGTCAAAAATAATTTGATATTTAGGATGCCTCCTCACCAGAAAAGGCACTTCATTTCTGATTTCAATCGGGATATCAAATATCCCTGCTATTGAACCGGGATTGGCACTCATCAATAAAATGCGATCGCTCATTGAAATAGCCTCGGCTATATCGTGGGTTACAAGAATGGATGTTTTTTTATATGTTTTGAGAAGTGAACTTACCAGATCTTCCAGTTTCAATTTTGTTAGATAGTCAAGTGCTGAAAAAGGTTCATCAAGTAATAACAATGTTGGTTCGGTAATCAATGTTCGTACGAGAGCAACGCGCTGTCGCATACCGCCGGAAAGGGAGTCAGGATAGGCATCTTCGACATTCTCCAATCCGACTTCATGAAGCAGTGCCTGTGCCTTTTTCCTTATATCTTTGTTATTTTGTTTCTGTAATTTGGGTCCAATCAAAATATTTTCCATAATTGTTTTCCACGGAAATAAATAATCTTGCTGGAGCATGTAACCAAGTGTAAGATCAGATTGGTGGATTGGTTTTTGATTTATCAAGACATGACCTTCCGTTTGATCCATGATGCCGGCTAGTATGGACAAAACGGTTGATTTACCACAACCGCTCGGACCTAATAATGCGATAAACTCATTTTCTTTGATGGAAAACGATATATTATTCAACGATTTTGTATAACTGTTCTTTGAAAAGTAATGGTGTGATACATTTTCCAAGGTTAGAAACCCCATAGTGTATATTCCTCCTTGTCACTTTTCCATAACCTCTTTGGCAATATCTGTATTGACGAGATCATCGTATGATATATCTTCAGGAAGTTCATCTGCTTCATCCATAATGTCTTTTAAATGATTCCATTCATCTTCTTCTAATATTGGATCAGTGGCGAATGATGATTGGTTCTTATAACGTTCCATGGAATCAGTCAATATATCTAGGTCAGCATCTTCAAAGTAAGGCTGAATGACTTTGGCGATATCTTCCGGGGAGTTGTCATCGACCCATTGCTGTGCCTCATAGATTGCTTTTGTGAACTTTTTGATGGTATCTGGATCATCATCGACCATACTTTGTTTGGCCATGAAAACTGTATAAGGTAATTTACCTGATTCTTCACCAAATGAGGCGACAACATTTCCTTTACCTTCTTTTTCAAATACACTTGCGGTCGGTTCGAATAGCTGTACATATTTAGCATCCCCTGAGACGAAAGCACCTGGTATGTTTTCAAATTCTATATTTTGTTCAAGGTTAAGGTCTGTGTGTGGATCGATACCATGGTCTTTCAATACATACTCGCCTACCATTTGCGGCATGCCCCCTTTACGTTGACCTAGAAACGTGTTCCCTTCGACATCGTTCCATTCAAAATCGGGCTCTTCTTCTTTTGAAACTAAAAATGTACCATCAGTCTGTGTGAGTTGTGCAAAGTTGACAGCATAGTCTTTAGAATCCTGTGCATAGACATAAATCGACGTTTCTGAGCCCACCAGAGCAACATCGACACTTTCAGATAAAAGAGCTGTCATTGTTTTATCTCCGCCCCAAGTTGTTTGCAATGACACATCCAATCCTTCATCTTCAAAGAACCCTTTTTCCAATGCAACATATTGTGGTGCATAAAATACTGAACGGGTGACCTCTCCCAAATCAATGGATTTATTTTCATCGGAGGTGTTACAACCCGCGATAACCAGAAAAAGGAGACATACTAATACGATCGGATAATGTATAGCTTTCATTCAGATCGTTCCTTTCTATTTAGATTCATGGATGTTCTATCAACATAGCCTATGCCGATCCTAAAAATGTGTGAATGCCTATATGCTTTATGGATGTGAAAGTCTAAAAAAGGGCAACCCTAAAGGGATTGCATAAAAAAACAATCAACTCCAGTGGAATTGATTGTTTTATCGATTAAATTAAATATAATGTAACGTTTACCAAGAACGATAACTTGGACCTGCGTTTTCAATTTCATGGTTGGTTCCCCGGAACTTTGTAAAGTTGTCATGGAATTTATCAGCGAGTGCTCTTGCTTCGGCTTGGTATGCTTCTTTATCTTTCCATGTGTTTTCAGGAACCAATAGATAATCAGGAACCCCTGGTACATGAGTCGGTATAGAAAGGCCAAATATATCATCTTTGGTTGTCTCCACATTATTCAATTCACCTTCGAGGGCTGCATGGACCATGGCACGTGTATATGAAAGTTTGATACGGCTCCCAGTACCATAAACGCCACCAGTCCATCCTGTGTTTACCAAGAAAACATTTACATGATAATGATCGATTTTATCACCGAGCATTTTAGCATATGCCGTAGGAGCAAGAGGAAGGAATGGCGATCCGAAGCAAGCGGAAAAGGTAGCGGTTGGTTGTGTAATGCCTCGTTCCGTCCCGGCAAGTTTGCTTGTATAACCACTCAAAAAATGATACATCGCTTGTGCTTTGCTCAATTTACTGATTGGAGGCAATGTCCCGGATGCATCCGCAGTCAAAAAAATGATGGTACTTGGGTGTCCCGATATACTGGGAGTCACGATATTGTCCATGTTTTCCAATGTGTATGCTGCACGTGTGTTTTCGGTATGGGTTGTATTATCGTAATCAGGAATACGTGTATTCGGATCGATGACGACATTTTCTAAAACAGAACCAAAACGGATGGCTCCGTGTATTTGTGGCTCTTTTTTTTCCGATAGGTTAATACATTTGGCATAACATCCTCCTTCGATATTGAAAATCCCATTTGGACTCCATCCATGTTCATCGTCACCGATCAAACGACGATAGGGATCCGCGGAAAGAGTTGTTTTACCGGTACCAGACAAACCAAAGAATAGGGCAACATCACCTTCTTCACCAACATTGCTTGAACAATGCATCGGTAAAACGTTTCTTTCCGGTAAAAGACAGTTCATTACCGAGAAAATAGACTTTTTCATTTCACCGGCATATTTTGTTCCGCCGATAAGAACGATACGCTGTTTAAAAGAAATGATAACAAATGCTTCCGAATTTGTTCCATCAACTTTGGGATCCGCTTGGAAATTCGGGGCAGATATAATCGTAAATTCGGATTGATGATTGTCTAGTTCTTCTTCAGTCGGCGTGATGAAAAGTTGTTGACTGAACAAGTTATGCCATGCATATTCGTTGACAACCTGAATGGGGAGACGATATTGTTTATCTGCTCCGGCAAACCCTTTGAACGAATATAATTCACTTTTGGTCTTTAAATACTCTGTCACTTTTTTTAACAGTTTTTCAAAAACTGATTCATCTATCGGCTGGTTAACTGCGCCCCAATCGATTTTATCCTTCGAAAATGTATCCATGACAATAAATTTATCCTTCGGAGAACGACCAGTATATTTACCAGTATTGGCTGTAATGGCTCCAGTTGAAGTAAGATCACCCTCACCTCGTTCAAGAATGCGCTCCACCAATTTCGGGACAGATAAGTTGTGTTCTATCCGATCGTGCGTCAATAGATGTTGAAGATACGATGATTCGATTTTGGTATTCATTTTATTACCTGCCTTTCGAATAGATTTTCGTGAATGACAAACCAGTTGATATAGGATTGAATACGCTTTATTATATTATGTATGTATAAAAAAGTATACCAATTTATACCTATATTATCAGTCACAATTAGTATAACACATTTAAATGAATAATCCACTCTATTTATGAATGATAAATAATTGGAATTAAAATGGTTTGCCCTGTTATGGTAAAAGCAGCTGAATTAGTTGACTTCCAATAGTGATTTCGATAAGCTGAATGACAAATGGATACTCTTATTCAGAGTAGGCGGAGGGACTGACCCGATGAGGCCCGGCAACCATCACGACTGTGTGAAAAGGTGCTCACCTGATGCAAGGAATCATCCTTGAACAATAAGAGCGAAAGGTACATATCACCTTTTCCTTCTTGTTGTAGGAAAGGTTTTTTTATTTTCCCGGGATAAGCATCAAAAAGATCCGTAATAAAGGGGATAGGATAAAATGTATAATAAAAATCGATTATTTACATCTGAGTCGGTTACAGAAGGGCATCCTGATAAAATCTGTGACCAGATATCAGATGCCATATTGGATGATATCATAGCAAGTGACCCATATGCTCGTGTTGCGTGTGAAACGGTAGTGACGACTGGGATGGTATTTGTCTCCGGTGAGATTACGACCGATACATATGTTGATATTCCTGCTATTGTACGACATACGATTAAAAATATTGGCTATACACATGCTAAATATGGTTTCGATGGAGAAACATGCTCTGTATTGACTGCGATTGATGAGCAGTCATCAGATATAGCAAGTGGTGTTGACGAATCTTATGAATCACGGCAAGGAAAAACGGTCGAGGAAAATATCGATGCAATCGGTGCCGGCGACCAAGGCCTGATGTTCGGGTATGCATGTGATGAAACAGATGAGCTTATGCCGCTTCCAATCTCGCTTGCCCATAAACTTTCCAAACAATTAACCAAAGTACGTAAAGAAAAAACATTGCCTTATTTACTTCCGGATGGGAAGACACAAGTCACTGTAGAGTATGATGAAAATAATCAGCCGTGTCGTGTAGATACCATTGTCATTTCCACGCAGCATCATGAGGATACAACCATCCAAACAATTGAAAAAGATATGTTTGATTATGTTATCAAGCCCGTGGTCCCAGCAGAACTTTTGGCAGACGATACAAAGTACTATATTAATCCGACTGGTCGATTCGTCATTGGAGGTCCACAAGGTGATGTTGGCCTGACAGGGCGCAAAATCATTGTTGATACGTATGGCGGCTATGCTAGACATGGTGGCGGTGCTTTTAGCGGGAAAGATCCAACCAAAGTTGATCGATCTGCTTCATATGCCGCAAGATATGTTGCCAAAAATATTGTGAGTGCAGGACTTGCCAAGAGTTGTGAAGTCCAGTTGTCATATGCCATTGGCGTCCGGGAACCGGTATCGATTGCGATAAATACATTTGGTTCCGGATCAGTAGATGAAGGAGCCTTGGTTAAAGCAGTACGGGAAATATTTGACTTACGGCCTGCGGGTATTATAGAAATGCTGGATTTGCGGAAGCCTATTTTTAAAGCAACCTCGGCATATGGACATTTTGGTCGTACAGAAGTTCAATTCCCATGGGAAAAAACGGATAAAGTAACAGCATTAAAGCAACTGTTAAAAAGCTGAATGTGATGAACGATATAAAATGCAGGCAAAGAGATACAATCTCCTTGCCTGCATTTTTCCAATTGGATGAAAAAGAGACATATTGGGAGAAATGTTCTGACCATACTTTAGATAGTATAGTGACTGTAAATTACTCCCAATTTTGTGTTGAAGCGGTTCTGTATGCTTGGTTTTTATAGTATTGTCCTTTGTTTACGTACTCTTTGCGCACTCTTTCCATTTCTTTATAATCGGCTTCAGTCAATTCTCGGATGACTTTTGCAGGACGTCCAAATGCAAGGGAACGAGGTGGAATGTCTTTTCCAGGCGGAATGAGACTGCCTGCCCCGATAAATGCATGTTCACCAATGGTTGCCCCATCTAATACAATCGACCCCATACCAATAAGCGCTTTTTTGTGAATGGTAGCTCCGTGTATGGTGACTTGATGCCCAATTGTTACGTCATCATGAACGAGGACAGGATAATCAGGGCTTTGGTGTACCATTGATAGATCCTGGATATTGACACGTTTACCAATATATGTGGAGGCAACATCACCTCGTATAACGGTTTGGAACCAAATGCTGGATAACTCTTCAATGGTGACATCGCCGGTAATTGTAGCATTTTCCGCGATGTAGACAGATGGATGGATCTCTGGTGTATATCCTTTATAATGTTGAATCATTTACATCCTCCCCAAAGAGTATTGTTTAAGTATATTATAGTATACAAAATAATCGAATGTAAGAGAAGGCAGCCGTGAATTAAAAAATATCATGACACTAAAGAATTAGGGCATTACCGTTTTTCGATAGCCAAGATGAATGGAGGATTATTCTTTTGGTTGATGAATCCATAATAAAGCACATTGTATAATGTTTGGTCTAACAAACGTGCATATTTCATGATGTCTTCCATTTCCTTTTTTCCGCCAGGATGTCCATGGTAGATAACAAGCACAATGATCCCTTTTACTTTTAAATGGGATATGATCCCTTCAATCGCTGTAATAGTTGATTCGCTTGTGGTTATGATGTTTTTATCGCTGCCAGGCAAGTATCCCAAGTTAAAGATAGCTCCACCGAGCCTGGTTAATTTATCGACGGGGATATGATGCATGAAGTGACTGTGACTATCATTGATGAGCGTAATATTATTCAGCGACGCTTCTATTTGAATGCGGTTTCCAGTATTCTGGATAGCAGCTGCCTGGACATCAAACCCGAAGACATGACCTTTTTCTCCGGTTAATTGACTTAAAAAGACCGTATCATAACCATTTCCACATGTTGCATCAATGACTGTGTCACCGGGTTGTATATTTTTTTTCATTAGATGATGGGCAAAATGCAATATTCCTTTTATCATTGGTTCAAATCCCCTTAATATATGATAATCATAGTTTATCATGTAAAAGCCCAAAAAGGACAAGAATAAGTTGGAGCTCAATGTGGATAAATCCAAAGATGACTTCAAGGAATGAAGAAATACCTTCTCTACTTGGTATTCCTTGACTATGTGTGATGTTTCATATAATATGATGATAATAATTGTTAACAACGATGCAAAGGAATAGTAATCATTGTATTTAGCTTGAGAGAAACAGTGGTTGGTGTAAACTGTTGCTGAACAATGATGAACTCACCTTTAATGTTGCGAATGTGAATGAATCAGTAGCTTTCGCCGTTACTCCGCGTTAAGGATACAAGTGAACGTGTACATACGTTAATTTGGGTGGTACCGCGGGTAATGCAAGCTTCTCGTCCCTATAAGGGATGTTGGAGGCTTTTTTTAATGATATGAAGGAGGAAATGCGATGAGTTATCATCATCAAGAAATCGAAACAAAGTGGCAAAAATATTGGGAAGAAAATAAAACATTTAAAACAAATACGCATTCTGATAAAGAAAAGCGTTATTTTTTGGATATGTTTCCGTATCCCTCAGGTGCTGGACTCCATGTCGGGCACCCGGAAGGCTATACAGCGACGGATATCATCAGTCGCATGAATCGTATGAAAGGCTATGAGGTTATGCACCCGATGGGGTGGGATGCATTTGGTCTGCCAGCGGAACAATATGCAATTGATACAGGAAATAGCCCCGAAGCATTCACAAAAGAGAATATCGCTGTTTTCAAGCGCCAGATTAAATCATTGGGTTTTTCGTATGATTGGGACCGAGAAATCTCAACAACCGATCCGGATTATTATAAATGGACCCAATGGATCTTTACAAAACTTTATGAACATGGACTAGCTTATATCGATGAAGTTGCCGTTAATTGGTGTCCAGCTCTCGGCACAGTATTGGCGAATGAAGAAGTCATCGATGGCAAGAGTGAACGCGGAGATCACCCTGTCATAAGGAAGCCGATGCGGCAATGGATGCTTAAGATTACGGCGTATTCGGACCGTTTGTTGGAAGACCTGGATGATCTTGATTGGCCCGAAAGTCTGAAAGAAATGCAACGGAATTGGATTGGTCGTTCAGAAGGTGCAGAAGTGACTTTTCAAATCGATGGGAAGAATGAAAAATCGTTCTCTGTTTTTACAACTCGACCAGATACGTTGTTCGGTGCAACATATGCTGTCCTTTCACCAGAGCACCCTCTCGTCAAGAAAATAGTCACACCACACCAACGATCAGCTGTCGAAGATTATGTTTCATATGTAGAGACTAAATCGGACTTGGAACGGACAGATTTGGCTAAAGAAAAAACAGGGGTCTTTACCGGGGCCTATGCCGTTAATCCGGTCAATAATGAGAAAGTGCCGATCTGGATTGGGGATTATGTGTTGATGTCCTATGGCAGCGGGGCCATTATGGCCGTTCCTGCACATGATGAACGGGATTATGAATTCGCTACAAAGTATGAACTGCCGATTGTTGAGGTTGTCAGTGGTGGAGATGTCGAAAAAGAAGCCTATGTCGGTGATGGGAAACACGTTAATTCTGACTTTTTAAATGGCCTCGATACAGAGGGAGCCATTACTGAGATGATTAACTGGTTGGAAAAAAACGACAAAGGGACCAAAAAAATAACCTACCGTTTGCGTGATTGGCTGTTTGCACGTCAACGTTATTGGGGTGAGCCAATTCCAATCATCCATTGGGAAGATGGCACAATGTCGACAGTTCCTGAAGAGGAATTGCCCCTAGAACTACCTGCAGTGGATAAGGTCCAACCATCTGGAACAGGGGAGTCGCCGCTTGCAAACACAGACTGGGTTCATGTTGTTGACCCTAAAACCGGAATGAAGGGAAGAAGAGAAACAAATACCATGCCACAGTGGGCAGGAAGTTGCTGGTATTATATGAGATATATTGATCCCGACAATTCGGAAGCGTTGGCGGACCCTGCCGCTCTTCAGAAATGGTTGCCCGTTGATGTATATATAGGTGGTGCGGAACATGCGGTACTTCATCTTTTATATGCACGATTTTGGCATAAGTTTCTTTATGATATAGGTGTTGTTCCGACAAAGGAACCATTCACAAAATTATTCAATCAAGGGATGATTCTTGGAGAAGGCCATGAGAAGATGAGTAAATCGAAGGGAAATGTCATTAATCCGGATGATATTATCAGCTCACACGGTGCAGATACATTGAGACTTTATGAGATGTTCATGGGCCCACTTGATGCGGATGTGAGTTGGTCAGAAAGTGGATTGGATGGTTCGAGACGTTTTCTTGACCGTGTTTGGCGCTTGATTGTTAATGAAGATGGAAGCTTATCCTCAAACATAACTGATGAGATGGAAAGTTCGGCGTTGGAAAAGGTATATCATGAAACAGTAAAAAAAGTATCCGAGGATTACGAGAATCTACACTTTAACACAGCTATTTCTCAGATGATGGTATTTGTGAATGCGGCATATAAAGTCAAGGAATTACCTAAAGGATATATGGAAGATTTTATAAAACTTCTGGCTCCCATTACACCGCATATTTGTGAAGAGTTATGGGAGAGAATGGGCAATGCTTCAACGATTGCGTATGAAAAATGGCCGGAATTTGATGAAGCAAAATTGGTCTCCGATGAAGTGGAGATTGTTGTGCAAGTCATGGGGAAGGTTCGAGCGAAAATCAGTGTTCCTGCAGATATATCAAAAGAGGAATTGGAGAAAGTTTCCCTTGAAAACGAAACGATTCAAAATTGGATAAAAGATAAGTCAATACGTAAGGTCATTGTTATACCAGGGAAATTAGTCAATATTGTAGCCAATTAGTAGAAGTCTCACCCCTTTACTGGGGTGAGGCTTTTAAATGATATTTCTCCGTTTTCTAAAAGCATAAGTGTTCAAAAACCAAGTCAATGGGAATTTTCCATCCACTCAGAATCCAGGATCACCCATCTGGAACCTTCATAATACCAAAGGGTCTCGATTGTACCTATTTTATCTGCTTTGTTCATTCCATTTATCTGTCGGTAACTTTTCAATCCATACCCTTTGTGTGTACTTAAGAAGACAGGTTCATATTTTACAATTGGCTGCGAGTGTATGGAGATGTTTTTAAGTAAGTTGCCATCATGGTCATAAATACCAGTTTCAATATATTGATTTGCCTGATTTTCAATATTAATGATTTTTGGTTCATCAATAGGTGAAATGCTCAGCTCAATTTTAAACTTGCTCTGAAACTTGCCATTAATATGATCTTGGGCAGGTAATTCCACTTCCGATGGTTTTTTATTTCGTTTTATTGAGTGTAAGCGTGAATGTTGGGTGTCATTTTCTTGATTGGTCGTACTGGTGAATAATATATCATATCTGCCATTTTGATTCATATCGACGAATGTTAGCGCTGGTTGATAGCCGCCTTGATAAGAAATTTTTTCTACTGTTTGATCTGGAAAAGTGATGGTGGCCCATATATCCCGAAAATATTCACTTTCATTCGACAGGAATGTTCCATAAAGCGAAATGTTTTCTTTATGTCCATCGCCTGTAATATCCTCATGATATGTTTTGATTAGTTTCTCTTCGGGAGTTTCTTCTGCACCGACAGTGGAAAATGAAAAAATTAAAATAGCAAAAAACAATATAGGAATCAGATACCAGTTGTTGTACATAATGAACCGCCCTTGTATTAATAATAGTGTTAGTTTGTGCCAGAACATTGCAAGCTATTCAGAAAAAACGTATGATATATCTATGTTTAAAAATAAAGGAGCAATTCAGTATGGAACATATAAAGGAAGTTACACAGCAAGCATTAAGAGACCGTTTGAAAAATGATGATAATATAGTCATTGTTGACGTAAGGGAAGATGAAGAAGTTGCAAACGGAATGATTGAAAATGCTAAACATATACCATTGGAAAAAATACCACATTCGATTGATGCACTGGATAAAAGCAAAGAGTATGTATTTGTGTGTCGCTCAGGTGGCAGAAGTATGACTGCGGCAGCGTTTATGGATGAACATGGTTTCAAGGTATCCAACTTAAAAGGTGGCATGAGCGAATGGACTGGAGATGTTGTTCTGTAATCAGAAGCTATCTGACTATATAATGCCGATCATAAAGATACATTTTTTACCAAAGATAAAAAAATATAATTTCTGTATTGACTTTTAAGCATTGGAGGAGTAATATTAATCGTGCTGCTTGAAATAAATGTGGTTAGGTTAAATGCTAAATGCTAAATGAATGGTTATTTAATGCATTATATCATTTTAATGTTTTATTAAACGACAATTGACAAGCAGTAGGTAGAAATGGTATAATAATTTTGCTGTTAAGTTAGTAGTAAATGCAATTTTGCTCCTTGAAAACTGAACAAAACAACCAGTATGTCAAAAGGTGAAAGAGCCAATGAATCTGAGGTTGATATAGATATCGGCCGATGATGATTGAGTCTCTGGATCAATTTTTAAAGCTAAGAAGTGATTGATTGGTGTCAATCACATGCAAATTCTATGGAGAGTTTGATCTTGGCTCAGGA
>DATGUN010000018.1:0-82534 GCA_035301285.1 Virgibacillus sp. | reverse complement strand
CCCGGGTTCTAAATCGCGCGCCCCAATTCCGAAAATAAAACCCCCTGTGGCATTCTGTGTGGCCATACGGGGGCTTTTCTGGTGTTATTTGGTGTGCAACGGTTTTAATTTGCGTTCGATTTTATCACGTTTTTCTTCAAGAAATGGCGGAAGTGCCAATGACTCACCCAGATGCTCAGGATCTTCGTCCGTTGCAAAACCGGGTCCATCCGTAGCCAGTTCGAATAAGATGCCATTCGGCTCCCTAAAGTAAAACGAACGGAAGTAGAAGCGGTCAACAAATCCAGAATTTGTGAATCCTTCTGCTTGAATCCGATCGATCCACTGCCTCAATTCATCTTCATTATCGACGCGAAAAGCGACGTGGTGAACACCGCCCCGTCCTTGTTGTTCGCGCTGGAGATCTTTTCGTTCCTCGATATGGATTTGAGCGCCATTGCCACCCTCACCCGTTTCGAATACGAGAATATCGGGTTGTCCGTCAACATCGGCGGAATAACTTCCGACTTTACGGAAGCCCATAATATCGGTCAAAACACCTTCAGTTGCTTCACGATATGGCACGGTCAGTTTGACAGGACCTAGGCCGCGGATGGCATACTCAGCAGGAATAGGGCCTTTACTCCAAGGGGTTCCAGATGCAACACCTTGATTTGATTCATCCGATACAAGAATCATGCGTTGACCTTCAAAATCCTTGAAAGCCAGACTGAGGTGTCCGTTCCGTTCCTTTATGACATCATGCTCGATAGCGTATTTTTCAAAGCGTTCTTTCCAGAAGTCAAGAGCCTGATCACTGGACACTCTCAATGATATGGAGGAAATGCTGTTGTTTCCATCATGATTTTGAGCGATATCGGGAATTTCGAAAAATGTCAATTCTGTTCCGGGATTGCCGACTTCATCCCCATAAAATAAATGATAGACATAGGGGTTATCCTGATTGACTGTTTTTTTGATCATGCGGAGACCTAAAGTTTTTGTGTAAAATTGTACGTTTTCTGGTGCCTTGGCTGTTAAAGATGATACATGGTGAATGCCTTTTAAATTCATTGTTTCCCCTCCCATTTTATACACTTGCGAATGACATTACATGTGTTGACTGTTCTTTCTAACGTGTTTTTAATTGGTTCCTTTATACAGTTTTTTTAATAATGCAAGGAGTTGTTGTTGTTCGTCACGGTCCAGGTTAGAAAACTGTGATGTTTGAAATGCTTCTTGTTCAGGAATGACATCATTATATAATAATTGGCCTTTCTTCGTTAATGAAAGGTACTTTGTTTTCCATTCACGTTCGTGTTGGATCAGTTCCAGTTTTTCCAATTTGGCAACGATCTGAGCGATGTTCCCTTTTGTGACGAGAAGCCTTTCAGAGAGTTCCTTCTGCGTTATACGGTGATTGGAACCCACCTGAGCAAGGACCTCGAACTGTGATATTGACAATCCCCATTCTTTTAAATGTTGACTGCTTAATCGGTTGCTTTTATTGAAAAAACGTGAGAGATAAAACCAAACCAACAAACTGAGCCGTTTTTCTTTTGGTGATGACACGAAATTATCATCATATGGATTCATAATGTCACCTCTCTTCATCATCGTCATTATCAGTTTATAACTAAACATATTAGTTGTCAATGTTTTGAAAGGCATTTGTTAATTACTTGTAAGATAATGATTATACGTTAAAATGGGGTTGACATTTAGTTGGTTTAGTACTAAACTGATAACAGGAATTCATTGTTGGGAAAATAAGTGGATAGATATTTGTGCTTGAAGAACACCCCATATATTTCTGTGGAACGTATATGGGGGATGGGATAGAACTTGCATAGAAGGGAATGATGATCATGTATTCGATTTATAATCAAGGAAGTTCACCATCATATCCGACATTTCTCCTTCTCCATGGAACGGGTGGCAGAGAAACAGACTTACTTCCGATTGCCCAACGCGTTGATATGAAAAACGCTATTCTTGGAGTGAGGGGGGAAGTAAGTGAAGACGGCCAGAATCGTTTTTTTAAACGACATTCAGATGGCTCACCGGACGTGGAAGATTTAATGGAGAGAACCGATGATTTGCATGACTTTATTGACAAAGCAGCTGAAAAGTATTCATTTGACCGAAACAATGTTATTGCGATGGGGTATTCAAATGGTGCAAATGTCGCAGCAAGTCTTATGATACAACATGGGAAAACAATGAAGGGCGCGATTCTGTTTCATCCCATGATCCTACAGGAAAATACGCAACTGCCTGATTTGTCGGGTATGCCTATTTTCATGAGTGCTGGTGCTCTGGATTCACGCGTTATACCCGGTGATACGATGAAACTGAAACGAATGTTGGAAAGTGTGGGTGCTGACGTGACCCTTCATATTACCGATTATGGACATGAACTTGTTGAATCAGAAGTGGAAGAGGCAGTACAATGGTACCGGGAACATATGGCATTAAGCGAATAATATGTTATAGGTAACACATTTGGAACGATTTATATCATTAAGATTCTTATAAGGGAAATGGATATGTTGACAAACTGGGCATCTTGATATAATATATCTCGAAACAGAGATAAATGGTTTGAATTTGAATGGATTCATGGACGGAGAGGGAGTCCCTGTCAAGTGATGCAATGATTTTTACTTTAGGAGGAATAGATTATGGCAAGTTTTGGACTGTTGATTATTCGACTTGTGTTAGGTGTGACATTTATAGGTCACGGTGCACAAAAATTATTTGGTTGGTTTGGTGGTGGAGGTGTAAAAGGAACCGGACAATTTTTCGAATCCATTGGGATCAAACCAGGTCATGCCATGGCCCTTTTGGCAGGGTTGTCCGAGTTTGGCGGTGGCTTGTTGTTCGCTCTTGGTATGGTTACACCTTTAGCCGCTCTTTTGATCATTGGTCCGATGTTGATGGCCATCATCAAAGTGCATGCCGCCAATGGTTTTTGGTCTTCAAATGGAGGTGTGGAATATAATCTTGTCATCATGGCTGCAGCACTTGGGGTAGCACTTGTTGGTGCAGGTGATTATTCCATGGATGCTTTTATCCTTTAAAATATCTAAAACGATAGATCGTAAAGGGAACGATCGCGTTTTTACGATGAGTCCCTTATGATGCGGTGTTGTAAAGTAGCTTGAAAATTTTGTGGGGATATTGATCAGTATGGTAATAAGTCGACACAATGAAATGGAGGAAATAATTATGAAAACTTTAAGAGGAATGCATCATGTAACAGCCATTACGAGCAGTGCAGAAAAGAATTATGAGTTTTTCACATATGTGTTGGGGATGCGACTTGTCAAGAAAACAGTGAATCAAGACGATATTCAAACATATCATCTGTTTTTTGCGGATGATAAAGGAAGTCCTGGCACCGATATGACATTTTTCGATTTTCCGGGGATACCAAAAGGTGTCCATGGCACGAATGAAATTGCACGTACATCATTTCGAGTCCCGAGTGATGCGGCTCTTGATTATTGGGTAAAACGTTTTGACCGTATGGATGTCAAGCATGAAAGCATACAGGATCAATTTGGAAGAAAGGTGCTTCCATTTGTTGATTTTGATGATCAGCAATACCAATTGATTTCGGATGAGAACAATACAGGCGTCGAAACAGGAACACCTTGGCAAAATGGCCCGATTCCGTTGGCGTACGCGATAACTGGGCTTGGTCCAATCATTGTGCGCGTAAGCCGTTTTGAGGCTTTTAAAGAAGTGTTGGAGAAGGTGTTTTTATTTGCAGAAGTCGATCAGGACAATTCATTTCACTTGTTTGAGGTCGGTGAAGGTGGTAACGGAGCACGTGTGATTGTTGAGGATAATGCCGTTCTGCCGAATGCTATACAAGGGTATGGAACGGTGCACCATGCGGCTTTGCGTGTTGGGGATTCCGATGGGTTACATGAATGGATTGACCGGATGCAAGAGATCGGTCTCCCGAATTCGGGCTATGTGAACCGTTTTTATTTCGAATCCCTGTATACGAGGGTATCTCCGCAGATCCTGTTTGAAATTGCGACGGATGGACCAGGATTCATGGGTGACGAGCCATATGAAACTTTGGGTGAGAAGTTGGCTTTGCCGCCGATGCTCGAACCGAAGCGGGAGGAGATTGAAAATTACGTACGCCCGATTGATACAGTGAGAAGCACAATCGATTTCACGAAAGAATGACGGCGATCAATAGGACGAACGGATAGGACGCTCACGTATTTGTGGCGTCCTTTTTGTTTGGATTCATACGTTTGAATACAACGCTGAATAATCCCGTATTATTTATAGCCATGTTCCAATCTATATTCACATGCTTCAATGGCTGTTTCCGTTGATGCGATCAATTCTTCGTTATGGCTATCGCGGCGCAGGTCAAGGGCTTTTTCGAAATAGGACAATGCGGTTTCGTATTCTTTCTGATCAAAATGATTTTTGCCGTGATGTTGGTAAACGAAGTCTAATAGATCGGACAAATCGGGATCGCTTTCAGCTTGCTCACGCAACTCCGAAAACATCTGATTGGATATATCAAATTTGGTCCACCATTGATATGTGTGAGCCAGCCGTAGCGTATTGATGAAAACACGCCGTGATTGTTCGAGCTCTTTATAAATTTGGATGGCTGTTTTCAGATGCTTTTCACTTTCATCAAGTTCACCGACAATCCGCAAATAAACACCCAGCAGGCCGTTCCACTTTCCTTGTTCTTCTTGATTGAATTGCCCTTTTTTCAATTGTTCCATGATATGCATCATGCCATAAAGCATTTCTATTTTCGAGATGGGAACTTCTCGCAAGTTCGGTCCAAATGTAAAATCCATGTTATGTGGAATATCTTTTATATCCATGATTGTACTCCTTTATAAATAGAGATCACTTCATTTAGCATATCGAGGGCATCTTCTTTTTTCAAGGCAAACAGATTGGTATGGAATTCGTTTAATCGGGAGGACGCATTGAGGCTAGTATTGAGTGCTAATGCAATATTTTCTCGATATGAAAGGGATTTGCTCCTGATAGAAAAATTCAATGGAAACAAACGATAAATTTGCGAGCAACATCACTTGATGGAAATTCGAGGCTCATTGCTTATCGCTTATGTAAACGGATAAATGACGGATGAATGATAATCTGGTATCGTATTTATAAAGGGATCATTACACAGCATGAAGCGATAGCTGTTTAAGGCTATTAAAGATGGCTCCTTTTTAACCATCTATCGTTTTCTTTCATATAAACACGGTTGAATCAGTCGGGAGGAGGAATGGAATATGTATATACAACCCAACAACGGAAATTGGAGTGGGCGAGTGGACAGTGAACATGATGAGACGTTTTTTCGTTTACATCAAATGATAACGTTAAAGAAAGTGGATGAGCTCGGTGAAAATGAAGACGCTTTTGGTATTGTCGGTTTCGAGAGTGATGAGGGAGTTAGGCGCAATAAAGGAAGGATGGGTGCGAAAAAGGGGCCGGATGCCATACGGAAAATGCTGGCTAAGTTACCCAATCATATTGATGCCACAAGCATCATCGACATTGGTAATATCCGTTGTGAGGGAGAAGATCTCGAAGGTGCTCAAGCGGAAATGGGAAAAACGGTCGCTCATCTTCTTCAAAAAGGGGCAACACCGATTATATTAGGTGGCGGCCATGAGACATTATATGGTCATTATTTGGGGGTCCGTGAATTTATAGGTGTAAATGCATCACTTGGTATCATCAATATTGATGCACATTTTGATATGCGTGATGAAGAAGAGGCGACATCGGGTACCATGTTCAAACAAATTTTAGATGGGGATGACAAAGCAGGCTATTTATGTTTGGGCATCCAGAAAACGGGAAATACACAGGCGTTATTCGATACAGCTGATGCTTATGGCTGTACTTACGTTTCCGAGGATGTAATCGATGAAAATCATTTTGCAACGACCTATCAGACGATTGATGATTTTACCGAAAAACATGATTTCATCATGATGACGTTATGTACGGATTCCATTACTTCTTCGGATGCACCGGGGGTCAGCGCTCCGTCCCCATTTGGACTGGAACCGAAAACAGTCCGGACTTTGCTGAGGCACATTGCGGGAAAAGAAAATTTGACGAGTTTTGATATTTCGGAAGTGAATCCAACTTTGGATGAACATGAAAAGACCGTCAGACTCGGGGCTTTATTGACAGCGGATGTCATGATGTCTTTTAATGGGGAGAAAGTGCGTCCTTGATAAGCTTTTGGCCATGATCCAATCAGATGCCCAAAATCGGTCTGGACAAATGATACCGTATGTTGAATAGATGAAAATGAATAGCATTGAACGTTTTTAAATGAACAAGAAGGGAATACACGTGGAATACTCGGAGGTGTTAGCTTGATAGAAATTTTCAGGAATAGTTTAAGTGACTTTAAACGTTCATATGCCACATACCTATCGTTTGAAGTCATTTATTCCTTTCTTGTCAGTTTGTTATTTGTGCCATTTTTGACCTATCTGTTTAATCGTATCGTCATGGTCATCGGTAATGGAGAGGCCCTGATCAATGGGGATGTCTATCAGATGGGATTGAGTCTGAAAGGGATCATGGGTACGTTGATTATTGGTTTTCTGGCAGTGACCGTCTTGTTTGTCGAGTTCGGTGTCTTGATTCTCATTGCTCATAAAAATTACTTTAAACAGACCATTTCGGTCTCACAATCTTTTGTGACTGCTTCAGGCAAATGGCCGAAGCTGATGGGATTTGGTATTTTTCAATTATTCTTTATCATGCTTCTAATCATCCCATTTCTTGATATATCAACTCTTCCGCCACTATTGGATGTCAACGTAGGGATACTGATAACGGAAACGTTGCAAAAACCTATTTTAGCCATCGTTGTGTATGCTGTTTTACTTTTGATAGTCGCTTATCTATATGTTCGCTGGATTTATACACTTCATTTTATTTTTATCGAAAACAAATCGATCACAAAAGCGATGGCTGCGAGTTGGCGTTTGACGAGACAAGGAAAACTGCAGTTTGTATTGACGATGGTATTATGGAATATGTTCATCATCGTTGCCGGGTTTTTGATTATGACTGTCCTTTCAAAAGTGACGGGGATTGTCGACTCTAAATGGATCGGTGACTTTGTGGGCAACTATTTAGCGATGTTTTCAAGTTATGTCGCTATTGCATTGTCATTGTTTATCGTTCCGATGAATATGATCATGCTGACACGCTTTTATTACCAGACGCTAGGAAGGGTGAATGTATCCGTTGCTGATAAGGTCACTTTGTCCAAAAGCGGGTTTTTGGGTAAATGGGAGAATACTGTGAAACGCACGTTCAAGCGACGGAAAAAAACGGTGATGTCAGTTGCACTTCTTGGATTGGCAGTCATTGTCCTAGTGAACGGATTCATTCAAAGTTCAATCGTGTATCTCCCTTGGGATGTCGAAGTTGCAGGGCATCGTGGTGATGGTTACAGTGCACCGGAAAATACGGTATCGAGTGTAAAATCGGGTATCCAAAAAGGTGTCGACGCGGTTGAAATTGACGTCACATTGACAAAAGATGATGTCCTCGTCTTGAGTCATGATTTGGATCTGGAACGGATGGCAGGTGTTCCGGTAACTATCAAGGATGCGACCTATGATGAAGTCAAAGATATCGATATCGGCAAATTATTTGATGAATCGTATGAAGGAGAAACGCTTGCAACACTTGGCGAGATATTGGATATAGCGAATGATGCCAATACGAGGGTGATCATTGATGTCAAAGCGGAAACGGATGAAGAGATATACGCCAGTGAAATTACAAGACTCGTTGAGGAGCATGATATGGAAGATCTGGCATCGGTTCAATCATTCAATCCGACTTTCTTGAAATTGATGCGCAAGGAAAACCGAGATATCGATCTCGGTCAGATTCTGTTCTTGTTCGCGGGAAATCTTTCGGGACTGGATGTTGATTTTTACACCGTCCGCGAAACGATGTTGACAAAAAGGTTCGTCAAACAAGCGCGAAAACAAAATCGTCGTATATGGGTGTGGACTGTTAACAATACACGGAATATCAAGAAAGTCCTCTCATATGATGTTGATGGCATCATTACGGATTATCCTGAACGCGTCCAGAGGGTGGGCGGTATCCAGCCGGTGACACAGGAGGACAATGAAAAAGAGGATTCCAATGAAGAAGATTCTCATGAAAATTCCTGAGAACATTACCGATTCAGGAGACAAGTGATTATGTACAGATATATCTCGGCAATCGATAAGTTTTTGTGACCGTTCTATCTTTTGTCGGATGGGCGTTCCGCAGTAAAAGGGTATTCATCGCGGTCGGTGTTTTGCATCACGTGTTACATTTCGGTGTCGAATCACTGAATAAATCATTGACCCTTTAAAAATATGGGAAATTGTTGTGGCTTTGGATGAAATGGCGTGAAGATGGGGATATGTTTTACGAGGGGGAGAGGACAATGGGGAAGCGTATATTTACGGGGCGTTATACAACGGAGAATAGCGATGATATGGTGGTTTTTATCATTGGAATGCGTATCAATAATTGGTTTGCCGTTCACAGATGGTTACCGGTCTTCATGTCAATGCCACCCATGATCAAGGAATTATATGAACATCAAGATGAACTGGGGTTTTTGTCGACGGAAACTTATTTTGGATTCAGAACGACTGTTTTAGTGCAATATTGGCGTTCTATGGATGATCTTTTGGCATATGCGAGGGGTGAAAAGCATTTAAAGGCTTGGCGGGATTTTAATCGGAAGGTTGGAAATAAGAAGGCAGTTGGAATCTATCATGAAAGTTATCAAGTCAAAAAGCATGACTATGAATCTGTCTACAATAATATGCCATTATATGGATTAAGCAATGCTTTGCCACAAATACCTGTAACAAACCAATTGAACGGAGCAAGAAAACGTCTGAAAGAAGTCCCGAGACGGAGAAAATAATCATTGCCTTGTTTTGCATCTTTAATACGCTATGTTTTTCCATTATTAAGACATCATTCGTGAATGAAGTACAATGGGGCAGTGAGAATGTTTGGAAAAAAAGCAGTGGAGCAAACGGTGTAATTACTGATGTGATACTGTTTAGAGGCGATTCCATAACGTCCAGATGGACTGGATTTTTTTCGTTGGAATTGCTATAATCAACATAGTAACAACGGTTAGCAATCTTGTTTGGAAAAGGTTGCTAATTTTTATTCTGTTTGAATATATTTAAAGTGAAAGCCATGATGTCTTTTAATAGAAAGCGTGACTAATAGATGACTAATATTTTCCGTAATGTTTGGCAATGGTTCAAAAAACGTTTGTTTATCATGCCAAAACGTGATAATCGTATCAGTTTGACGTTGAGTTTGATCTTTCTTGTCGTATCTTCGTTTTCCGTTTATCTTCATGCTGAAGGTAATCCGACGGGTGCGACCTTTCTTTCGCATGCAAGCAATATCGGGAAATTTGTAGGCTTGAATATTCTCGCATTTCCTGCAGCGATGGGTGTATTGGGACTCATCCTTTCGTTGTTGTATATACCGCTTCCTCGTCTATTTTTAGGAGGATTCATTTATACGACAGGCATCAATATTGCTGTTTTAATGGGGGATAGCAGTGGGAATGCGTTTTCTGTCCTGATGGGTATTGGTGTGAATGTGGCTATACTCATCGTCAGTCTTATCGCCATGGTGCTCCTGAAGAGAAAAATCGGCAGGATGGTATTTTTAGTTGTGGCGGGATTATGCGTTATAACCATCTCAGCAGCACTATTGATCAATAAATTCACGGGTGTCGAGCACGTGATACAGGTTTCATCGGATGATACGATTGAAGAAGAGAACCCGGGTCAAAAAGGTGACTACGATTATACGTTCTTCACTTATGGAAGTGGTGATGATCAACAACGCGAAGAGTTCGGCGAATCTGTCGATGAATTGACACATGCTGTGGATCTATCTGAATGGATCACAAGCTGGAAGGATAAGCGCACGGAATTTTGGGGATATGGTCCATCTGAAATGCCTATAAATGGCAGAGTGTGGGAACCTGAAGGTGAGGGCCCCTTTCCGGTTGTTCTGATGGTCCATGGTAATCATGTGATGGAAGAATTTTCGACCGATGGCTATGATTATTTGGGAGAACTATTGGCATCAAGAGGCTTCATTGCCATTTCTGTCGATGAAGATTTCATCAATTACTCCAATGTTTCCGGAAGTCCGAATGATAATTATAAATTGCGTGCCTATATGATTTTAGAACATATTCAGGAATTGCAACATATGAATCAATCCTCTGAAAGCAAGCTATATCATAAAATAGATTTTGATGATGTTGCATTGATGGGACATTCCAGAGGCGGGCAAGCTGTACTCATGGCGGCCGATTATGAAACATTTTTCCCCGAGGATGAAGATATCATCTCAAGTATGGATGATGTGAATATCAAAGGTGTTGTGTCCATAGCGCCGACTGATAAAACGATAGACGGGAATAAGCCGCATTTATCCAATGTGTCTTATTTATTTCTCGGTGGGGGAATGGATGCTGACGTGAGTGATTTCCGCGGGGATAGACAATATTATCGGACATCATTTGAGCCGGGATCTGAAGGTTTCAAGTCAACATTATATATCCCGCATGCAAATCATACGCAGTTCAATTCAAGTTGGGGCAGGAGTGACTTAAGTATGCCACGTGGTCTGTTCCTGAATTATAAAGAAATCATGGAGCCGGATGAACAGCGGAAAATTGCTGAAGTATATATGGGTGCTTTCATGGAAAGTGTGCTGCATGATGATGAATCTTACAGGGAACTGTTTGAAGATTATCGGTCGGGTGGTGACTGGCTGCCGGACACACAGTTGGTGAATAAATATCAAGATTCCACTTATTGGCCGGTTGTCGAATATAGTCAAGATGACACGGAGGATCGTAGTGAAGCAGAAGCATTCAACACATCAAAAGTGACCACGCCAAAAGACAGAGCCAATAATGATCGTTTGTCAGATGCTTTGGAACTGGAGTGGGATTCCGAAGCGACATATTCTATCAATCTATCGCCCAATGACTTTACGACAAATCTTGGCCAAGATCCGGAACAGCTTGTTTTGACGATGGCTAATATGGATGATGAAGCTACGGGGGTTCCAGTGATCAATGTCGAGCTTGAAACAACGGATGGTGCCAGTGTCGAACTTCCTCTGGAAGATTATGCTCTGTTTCCACCGGTCATGGATACTAAATATACAGCATTCGGTTTGTTTGATGGATTGTTCCGTGACGGCAAATATGAACCCGCTTGGGAACCTGTTTTCCAGACGTTTACCATTCCAATGGAAGCCTTTGAAGAAGCGGATGAATCCATGGCTTATGATGATATTGACAAAATAACCTTGCATTTTGACGGAAATCCAGGAAAAGTATTCATTGAAGAAATCGGTGTACAGTGATGTTGATGAACGAGGATGTGTGGTTGAGGTGAATGGGTTCCAATGAGAGGGGAGAAGCGGTACAGATAGTCTGTGCCGCTTTATTTCATTCATATATGGCATTGTCCGGTGTTTATGTTTGTGAATGTTAAAGTGCTTGTGATGGCTGTCTCATTGTGATTCATCTATCTGTTCGATCATAAGAAACAGGAATGGATGATGTCGTTTTCTTTAAATGGGGATTTCCTCCTTGAGAGTGATTATTTGTTTTTGGCAAAAAAAATTCAGTATAATAGCTTGTATAGTTATGAGGCATACTTATTATGTTATAATGTTTTTGTACTTTTTTGTATGTCGATATAAATCGACATCATTCTACATATGTAAGGAGATTTAATATGATAGTTGGTTTGATTATTATACTGCTTCTCGTCTTGTTTTTGCCTTTTACAAAAATCGTCGAGAAAAATCTGGAAGTATTTTTGTTCATTATGGGTGTTGCTTCAGTCCTTGTCAGTCAGGTGTTGGACTGGGATTTGATCAAAGATGCCCTATCAGAACCCATTTACATAACGCTTGCGGTCCTGTTGGCGGGGTTGTTGTTCCGATGGTTCCAGACCCCGATCGAAAATGGAATTCTAGGCATCAGCCGTGCAATGCCTTATCGCCTCTTCATTGCTCTTTTTGTCATTATCCTTGGGCTTCTGTCCAGTATCATCACGGCTATCATAGCAGCAATTGTTCTAGTTTCCGTGGTGAGTGTCCTGCCGATGGACCGGAAATCGGAAATCAGGCTCGTTATCATCGCCTGCTTCGCGATTGGTATGGGTGCGGTACTCACGCCGATTGGAGAGCCGCTATCAACGATTGTCGTCAGTAAATTGGATGGTGAGTTCTTTTATTTGCTGAAGTTGGTGGGTATATATGTCATCCCCGCGGTCATCATTTTTGGTATATTGGCAGCCTTTTTTGTCAAGTCGGGTGAAAAGTCTGATCAAGGTCAAGCTGAAGATGAGATGGCAGCCGGCACGGAAGACGATGGCGGTGTGCAGGTGGATGATGAAGAACAAGCTGGTGCGGAGGTGGAATCGTATCCGGAGATCATCATCCGCAGTGTGAAGATTTATCTGTTTGTCATGGCACTTACCTTTTTGGGAGAGGGATTCAAGCCGTTCATCGAGATGTATCTCCTTGATTTAAGTCCATATATCCTATACTGGATCAACATGGTTTCCGCTGTCTTGGATAATGCGACACTCGCAGCTGCAGAGATCAGTTCGGAAATGGGAACCATGACGATCAAATCGATTTTGATGGGGTTGTTGATCAGTGGTGGAATGCTTATTCCGGGTAATATCCCGAATATCATTGCTGCCGGAAAATTGAAAATAACCAGCGCGGAATACGCAAAGTTTGCCTTCCCGCTTGGATTGGTCGCAATGGGATTGTTCTTTATCGTCATTTTGATATTCCATTAAGGCATAAAAACGGGAATGTCAATGAATCCCGGAAGCCTGGTTCTCCATGGACAACATGAGGGACCGGGCTTTTTTGTGCTGTGCATGAGCCTTGCCGGGTTAGCGGCGTTTATTTAATGTACATTTCACGTCGGTATTTTAAATCCAACTCCAAACTGAAATCGTGCGAATCAATTCGTTATCATATCTCTCGAAATCCCCGATTATAATTAATAATGGACAATCC
Source organism: Virgibacillus sp. (assembly GCA_035301285.1). Taxonomy (GTDB): domain Bacteria; phylum Bacillota; class Bacilli; order Bacillales; family Amphibacillaceae; genus DATGUN01. Next base: position 69,385 of record DATGUN010000018.1, on the reverse strand, counting down.
TCATTTGTATTAATGTCAACGAAAGGTTGTCTTAATGATGGTTTTCGCGTTAACGTTGGTGAAAGTTTACGGGTGAGCATGTATTGATAGATAACGAAAAGAGGCGTTGCAATCGATGGATATCTTGGAATTGATAAAAGCTGTTATACTGGGACTTGTGGAAGGAATGACTGAATTTGCGCCGGTTTCTTCTACCGGACATATGATTATAGTCGATGATATGTGGCTTAAATCTGAAGCGTTTTTAACTGGCCATGTCGCCAATACATTTAAAATCGTCATCCAGCTCGGTTCTGTTTTGGCAGTTGTTGTCGTTTTCAGGGAGCGCTTCTATGATTTATTGGGATTAAAAAAATCTGATACAAAAAGAGAACGTGGTGGACGTCGTTTGAAATTACCGCATATTTTTGTCGGGCTATTGCCAGCCGCTGTGATTGGACTGGCTTTTGAGGATGTTATTGATACACATTTATTTTCAACGAAGACGGTGTTGATTGGGCTCTTGTTGGGAGCCATTTTGATGATGATTGCGGATAAGTATGCTTTTAATAAGCCAACTGCTGAAACGGTCGACCAAATAACGTATCGACAGGCGTTTTCGGTCGGGCTCATGCAATGTTTTTCATTATGGCCTGGATTTTCACGATCGGGTGCAACCATTTCCGCAGGTGTATTGACTGGGATGAGTCACCGGACGGCGGCAGACTTTACGTTCATCATGGCCGTTCCGATCATGGCTGGAGCAAGCGGGTTATCGTTTTTTAAACATATTCAGTATTTCACAATGGATGCGTTGCCCTTTTTCATCGTTGGTTTTATAAGTGCGTTCGTGTTTGCACTGTTGTCGATTACATTTTTCTTGAAGGCGATCGATCGGGTCAAACTCTTTCCTTTCGCTGTCTACCGGGTGATATTGGTAGTGGTGATTTGGACTGTTTATTTTTAAAAAGCGATGTATCGATCTTGCGGTGAGAAAGTCCAAGTTGGGAAGTGGCCGATTGTATATATGTATGATGAGCCTGTGTGGAAACAATTGCGTTACAGACGTCAGGTGATGAATCTGATACAGATGCAAGTGGTCATATGAGTTGGCGTTTTTTAGGGGGGTATCATTCCCCGTCTCGGCCTTGCATCTGTACAGAATTTCAGTCAAATCGACTTGATTTTTCAGATGTATGAAAAGCGTTACTCATTGCCACTTGTTGTTGTCATTTCCAATAATTATTGGCGACAGCGACCGTTTGATAGTTCGTAGCAATGACTTGTGAAGCAGCGATCAGATTGCTCGCGTTTTTTGAATAGACAGGGCGTATCCTTTCTCTTATCCTTTCGTTCGGTTGTGTATATTCCACCCCTTTTTGTGAAAGCAAAATAGCTAATTCAAAGCCTTCCTGTGGTGTATCGGTTTTTAAACTTTTAATCCATGTTTCCAAACTCATCATCTCCTTTTTTCTTTATAATAGGCTATGTCATCATATAAAAAGTGTTCATGGATGGAACGTTATCGTTTTGTTTAAATAGTCTTGGCCGCGACAATTTAAATAAGAGTTGACGTTTCATAGACTTTTTCATAACTGGAACCACAAAGGACGGGTAACATAATCAAAGTGTGCCTGCTTTTTCGTGTGAATTCATTTCGATGATTTTAAGTCATTAACAGATTGCGGTATAATAACTGAGAGTGGCTTTATATGTGAAAGTATTTGCCAACATTATGAGCGTTTTTTGGACAATCAGGGTAATATAGGATGACGATGAGGTGAATGATGGTGATAGGACATATTTTTTGTGTCGGAAGGAATTTCCGGAAACATGCAGCGGAAATGGGAAGTGACGCACCGGAGAAACCGATGATTTTCCAGAAGCCCGCACATTCTCTGGCTTGTGCAGGTGGTGATGTGCTGAGATATCCGAATGATTGTGGTGCGATCCATTATGAAGTGGAGATCGTCCTGTATATCGGAAAGCAGGTGAAAGAAGGTTTTTCAGTGGATGAAGTGGTGACCGATATGGCATTGGGGATCGATATGACAATGCGGGATGTGCAAAGCGAGTTGAAACAAAAGGGACATCCATGGTTATTAGCAAAAGGATTTAAAAATGCAGCAGTCGTGACAGATTTTTGGTCTTTTCCAGGAGTCCATGCCTGTAAAGAGAAGGATTTTTCACTTTATAAAAATGATGAATGTGTGCAGAAGGGAAATATAAAAGATCTGATATTCGATTTTCAAACATTGCTTACGTATATTCACGAGCATGTTGGCTTGAACCAAGGCGATGTCGTTTATACTGGAACACCAGAAGGGGTTGGCCCACTTTCGGATCATGATACCTTTGAGTTATTTTGGGGCACAAAACGAAAAGGCCAGTTTCGTGTTCAATTGGGTGCACGATGAGTGTTGGATAGAAGAACGGAAATTTATTTTAATTTAAAAGGAGATTATGTCATGAAGGCAGTTACGGTGAAACAACCAGGAGGTCCAGAACAGCTACAAATGAGTGAACAGACACAACCCAGTCCTGATAAAGGTGAGGTTCTTGTGGAAGTGAAAGCGGCTGCTGTCAACCGGACAGATTTGATCAATCGTCAGTCGCGTAACGGGTATATGAAAAGCCCTATTTTAGGTGTGGAAGTTGCAGGTGTTGTTGTAGAAACGGGATCTGATGTCAATATCGATATCGGAACGCCTGTCATGGGATTGGTGAACGGTGGTGGCTATGCAGAATATGCAGTCATGCCAGTTGAACGAGCGATGACCATTCCGGATAACTTATCGTTTGTAGAAGCTGCAGCGATACCGGAAGTTTTTCTGACAGCGTATCAAACACTGTTCTGGATTGGAAAGTTGCAGGCAGATGAACATGTCTTGATCCATGCTGGCGGAAGTGGCGTTGGAACAGCTGCCATTCAGTTGGCTAAACATATCACCGGCTCTCAAGTGATAACAACCGCCGGATCGAAACGGAAGTTGGATGTCTGTAAGGAGCTGGGGGCTGACATTGGTATCAATTACAAGGAAGAGAATTTTGATGAAGTCGTTCTTAAACAAACGGGTGATAAGGGTGTCCAATTGATATTGGACTTCATCGGTGCTTCTTACTGGCGTCAAAACCTTTCCAGCATATCTGTTGATGGGCGTTGGGTATTAATTGGCTTTTTGGGCGGCAACATACTGGACAACGTGGATTTGATGGATCTTATGTCCAAACGTATCCAGTTGACAGGCACATTGCTTACGCCAAGAAGTGACGCCTATAAAGCAGCGTTGACGAAAGAATTCGCATCCAGGACAATGAACCTCTTTGCTTCTGGTCAACTTAGGCCGATTGTTGATACGGTGTTTGCATTCAATGAGGTTCAGTATGCACATGAACATATGGAAGGGAATAAAAATATCGGGAAAGTGATTTTGCAGTGGGAATGATGCATCATTGAGGAAGAGTCAATGCCTGTTGGTGCGTGTGTAGATGTTGCCTATGGTGGAAAAGTGCTGATACGTCCCTTCGATAAGTTATGGTTGACATCATATGGTTCGACATACCCAACCAAGGCAGTCCGTATGCTTTATTGATTATCTTTTGCCGCAGACATATTGATTGCCTGCGGTATTAAAATGGCTTTTTCAGATACATAACGTGCAAGGGAAGCCAGAGGATAGGGAGATAGGATAGGATGGGACACATTTTATCCTATCGCCTTGAATTGCTTTTCAGTCACACAACACGTACAATAATCGTGTGAAAGGAGTTCGACATGCAAACGACATATCATTTACCAGATACCATTCATACTATTTTAGAAAATAATCAACGTCAAGATACAGATCGATTTTCATCATTGATCAGAGAAGCAGGCTATGTTCCTCCGCATATGGATTTGCTCATTGATGCCATTACCGCTTTAGGGATGGGGAAGAATATTTTATTGAAGGGGCCGACCGGATCCGGAAAAACGAAGCTGGGTGAGACGTTGTCCTATTTATTCCGACAACCTTTGTTCAGCGTAAATTGTTCGGTGGACTTGGATGCGGAAAGTTTGCTCGGGTTCAAAACACTGGCATATGAGGGTAACAAGCAAAAGATCGAATTTGTTCCGGGGCCGGTAACTGAGGCCATGCACTATGGGACATTCTTATATATCGATGAAATCAACATGGCGAAACCCGAAACGTTGCCGCTGATCAATGGTGTCTTGGATTACCGGAGGCGTGTGACCAATCCATTTACCAATGACATTATCACTGCGAAAGAAGGATTTAATGTCATCGCAGCTATTAATGAAGGCTATGTAGGTACCGTTCCGTTAAATGAAGCATTGAAAAATCGCTTTATCGTTATTGATGTTCCTTACCTGGAAGGCGATCAATTAAAAGGGTTGATTCAGGATGCTACACAATTGAAGGACCCATCCATGATTGATTTGTTCGTGAAATTATCCAGTGATCTCATCAATGCCGTAGCACAAGGGAAGTTGGCTGAAGATGCTGCTTCCATTCGAGCATTGCTTGATGCATGCGATTTAAGCACAGTCATCCCTCCAGAGCGTGCAATTCGCCGTGCGATTACAGATAAATTGGAAGAAGAGCGGGAAAAGGCATTAGTTAAAAATATGGCCGGTACATTATTCTAAGATAGTTAGCGGTCGTGCAGTGACGTGACTGCAAGGTTTTTGAGTGAGACTGCGTGAATGTCGATGGTGACCGCGCGAATTTGGGGTGAGACTACGCGATTTTTGTGATACGATCGCGCGTCTGGGCCAAAATGACGTTAGCCAGCTTGCCGACCAAACTGTTTCCTCATTATACATTTCCATATTGCTGCAATTGAAAGGGTGTGCCCAATGAAAAGGAACCGGTGGGATGATGCGAAAGTCGATACGAAACTCTATTTACTTCTGCAGGATTTGACAAGTGTGTTTTCAGGTCGAGAAGATTTTCAGTTCGTATATGCGTATGGTTCGGCGGTGGACTTGAAGAAGAAAGAGATATCTGGGAGCCGCCGTTTATGGGATGTTGTCTCGAAAGAAGAACGGACAGCTGGCTATAAAACAGATGTCATGTTACGTGCGATTGGATCTGTACATTTGACAAACATACGCGTTTTCCAGGATTTCACTTCTAAAATGAACGAAAAAAAGCATGAGAATTTTGCCCTTCAACTAGCCTCACTATTCGAAGATATACGATTGGAAGAAATCATTCGAAAAAAGAGACCCGGAACAAAGCATGATTTCGACATTCGCTCCCGTACATTGAAACATTATTTTTTCACGCAACTTGACACGAATGTGACACGCGGTTACCCGATGGATGAGCTGTTCTGTTTGATTTATCTTGTCCTCCATGCGGATGAACCGGATCCGGATTTTCATGGAGCAACAGAGGAGCAATTGATACAATTGGAAAGGTTGAAGCCAGTGCTGTTCGATATGTTCGCTGCTCAATCAACCGATGATGTGACACAGATGGCAGAACGCATTGTACACATGGTGGAAGACATATATCCTGACATGATCAATGACTATTTAACATTCCCGATCAAACAGATTGAGTCATATTCAAAAGATACATTATACGATGAATTGACCCGAACCGACCCACTTGCGAATGAAGATATGGAGGATGTCGACGAGGATAACCAGGAATACTTTGATCAGCCTTTTTCTACATGGCATCGTGAAAATGAAAACAACGACAGGAAACAAAATTTTCTTCAATTTGAACTTGATGTTGGTACAAAGACAAACATCATGGGCGGTGATGCACGTGAAACAGAGGATGGCGATCAGGCGATGGGTTCTGTGCAAGGGACATCAGGTAAAAGCGAAAAGAACGATTACTCAGAGATAGAAGCGCTTGATAAACAAGAAACATCCGAAGCGGGAGATTCCGGTCAAAGCATGTATGGTGAGGAAAATAAGCATGCGATGGCTATCCATAAACAAGCAACACACCCAACTGAAAAGGAAGAAGAAACATATGAACAATACAAGGATGATATCGATTCATACAAGAGGCGTCTGACAACAGCCATTGAAAAAACGCTTGAGCATAAACGGAATGCGCCAACAAGCAATCTATTGATGGGGCGTCTGTCGAAAAAACTTCTGTCATTGGTCGTTGAAGATAATCCTCGCGTTTTTTATAAAAAGTCGAATGAATCGGAAGAACTGGATGCCGCATTCATGTTGCTCGTCGATTGCTCGGCTTCCATGCATAATAAAATGGAAGAGACGAAACGGGGCATTGTTTTGTTCCATGAAGTCTTGAGTAAATTACGCATTCCACATTCGATTACCGGGTTTTGGGAAGATGCGACAGTCGGGACGGAAACCAAACAGCCGAATTACTTTCATCATGTTCACGATTTTCTTGACTCTGGATATGACAAAAGCGGTGCACGAATCATGCAGCTGGAACCTGAGGAGGATAATCGGGATGGCTTCAGTATACGCGTGATGACCGAAGCATTGATGGAAAGACCTGAAAGGCATAAATTTCTTCTGGTCTTTACGGATGGTGAGCCCGCGGCGATGAATTACGATCAAAACGGTATTGTCGATACCAATATGGCCGTTTCTGAGGCACGCAAAAAAGGTATTGAGGTTGTCGGAATGTTTTTGGCAGATGGAGAAGTTGATGAACAAGAAGATGAGATGATGGAAAATATTTATGGAAAAAAACGGCTCATGGTACCTTCCGTATCCGAATTGCCGGATCGTTTTGCACCGTTATTGAAACGATTGTTGTTTCAGGGAATGTAATAGATGACAATGATATCATATGGTGTTGATACGAGAGCTGAAGGCGTGCTTTTTCATGATCAAGCTATCGTTCTCCCAATATGAACCGTGACTCAATGTGGATTAAATGTAGAAGCTTTGCTACACTTTAGATAGATATTCTGTAAAGACGCATTCTCTACCTATTTTCGGGAAAGACCTGCGGTGATATGTCAAGAGAATAATAATTAAATATTTGATTATCAAGGTTCATTTTGGCAACACTTAATGATCTAGCAATGTTCAAACTAAGTTACCTGGAACGGATGGCGGCGACTCCTGCGGGAACAGCAAATGGTTTCGGTGGGATAAACGATAGAGCAATCCCACGAGTCTTGAGACCCCACAGTGAGCGGTTTAGGCGAACGAGGAGGCTCAAGCCGTGCCCGCGGAAAGCGTCCGCCAGCACTGAAAGGTAACGGAGTTATTAATAAGCTTTACTTTAAGGAAAATTAGTTAGAATGAATAGGCTAAAATGAAAGCCTAAATATACTATACGAGGGGGTATGACAATGGAAAAAAAGAGGATTCAAGAGACGGCATTTGCTGATGAACGGTTTACAAAACATAATCTATTCAGGCAAAATAATGAAACGGTTTTTGTTTTAAATCTGAAGCCCGACCAAGAACTTCCTCCACACAAACATCCCAATCGTCATCTTTATATAATGGGGTTCGAAGGGGAAGGCCAATTTATGATTGATGGTGACCGATATGATTGCGCGGCGGGAGATACGTTTTCAATTGCCGCTGATGAAGATTTTGGAGTAAAAAATGTAAGTGACGGGAATTTCAGGGCCTATGCTGTCATGGTCAAACAGTCCGAGTGATGACAAGAGCAAGGCCTTTTTAATCAAGCAACAAACGATTGATTCAGGGGGAGGAATCGTATGCTTATTGTGACGACGGATGATGTACCAGGAAAGGGTGTAACCGAAGTAAAGGGTTTGGTTCAGGGGAGCACTGTCGAAGCCAAAAATATCGGACATGATATAGGTGCTGGTATTAAAAATTTGATCGGCGGGGAAATTGACGATTATTCAGGTCTCATGAAAAAAGCAAGGCATATCGCTGTGAAACGTATGATCCGGGAAGCTGAAGAAAGAGGCGCAAACGCCATTGTCGGGATGCGCTATCAAACGTCCGAAATAATGAGCATGGCTTCTGAAGTCATTGCGTATGGGACGGCGGTTGTACTTGAGTAGTTCCAGTGTGCATGAACGCATGACATGTTTTTCAGAAAGTGCATTCAGTATGTATAAAGATAAGTGGTATTTACTTTGCCGATCTAACATAGCACATTCAATCAGATGGCATTTGACAATAGAAGGAGGATAACATGGCTATTCAAGAGGTCAGTTTTACATCTTTTAACGAAAAGGAAACGGTTAAAGGCTGGATATACACACCTATCCGCAAACCGAGAGGAGTCATTCAAATCGTTCATGGTTTCGGTGAACATTCCAGACGTTATTTGCATATGATCTTGACGCTGAACGAAGCAGGGTTTGTTGTTGCGGCAGATGATCATGTCGGGCATGGTAAAACAGCTTTTGACTCGGGGAATTGGAGTGATTGGGGAGACAAGGGTCATATGACGATGGCAGAAGATGAACATACACTCCGGGGAATTGTCCAAGAAGCCCATCCCGATATCCCTTATTTCATGTTCGGCCATAGCATGGGATCGATGATTGCGAGAATTTATGCAGCTAAATACGGTGAAGGTATGGCAGGACTCATCATATGTGGAACTTCGGGCGTGTTCCCTGTGGCCAAGGAAGTCGCTGCAACACTTAAAAATGAAATGGATGCGGGAAATGGTGAGGTAGTGGATCCGAAATACGTCGATCAGTTGCTTGGTTGGATGACAGAACGGATTGAAGCGCCGAATACACCAAATGACTGGGTCAGCAGTGATCCTGATGTCGTCAGCGATCATGCGAATGACCCATTTAATAATTTCACCTCACCACCGAATGTTCGTTCACTACATGATTTTGCCATGATGATGGTAACGATTGTCGGTACCGAGTGGGCTGAAAAAGTCCCCGCACAGATTCCCGTGTACAATATCGCTGGCGATCAAGATCCAGTCGGTGGATATGGAGAAGGGGTCTATGCTGTATCAAACTGGCTCACTGAAACTGGGCATGAGGTGACGACGAAATTATATTCAGGATTCCGCCACGAAATTCATAATCACCGCGCCATTCGTGATGAAGTGGAGTCCGGTATCATAAACTTTGTGAGCCATGTTATGGAATCATGATTGAAAGAGATTTTAACAATCAGGGTATTTGTATTGTTTAACCAAGGTTGAATCAAACAGCCTGATCGCTTATCCGTATTTTGGGTGAGTGATCAGGCTTTTCTATGAGTCTATTTTTTGGTATATCCATAAAAAGGACCGGATCCGTCAGAACCTTGCCTTTCCAGAAGCTGAGATACGGTGATAAATTGGTACCCGCGTTCCTCCAATGAAGTCAATAAATCATCAAGGGCATCCGCTGTTGTAGGGTGAATATCGTGCATTAATACAATGGAACCGGACGTGACGTTTTGCAACACCTCGTTATATACTGCATTGGCGTTCCGACTCTGCCAATCTTTTGAATCAACGGACCAAAGGGCAAGAGCATCTCCATTAGCTGCAATCGTTTGAATGACTGAATCATTGTATGCGCCGTATGGTGCCCTGACCAGGTAGGGTCTTGTTCCGGTTGCTTGTTCGATGGTATTGCTCGTATCGTTGATTTCCGACTGGATACCTTCAGGACTGAGCGTTGTTAGATCTGTATGATTTTTTGTATGGTTCCCGATTTCATGTCCCGCGTTCGCTACTTGTTTAGCCGTTTCAGGGTGTGCCTCCACTTCAGTGCCAAGCATGAAAAAGGTTGCCACTGCGCCGTGTTTTGCTAATGTATCCAGTACACGGGGTGTCACTTCAGAGCTTGGTCCATCGTCAAAGGTCAATGCGACATACTTCTCGTTTTTATCTGCCGCTTTATTGTTTTTTGCTTCTTGTTTCGCTTTTTCCTTGGCTGCTTGCTCTTCTTCTTTTTTCTTCTTCTCACGTTCGATGCGCTCTTTTTCAGCTTGGACAGCCTTTTCCATATCCTGTACTTGTTCTTCTGGCATATCAATGATATCAACAATGTCATCTGCAGCGTGCAAATACAAAGAATCAAGGGGTATATCAACTGATGTTGTTATTGTATTTCCGGAATCATCAGCCACATCTGGATATAACGTTAAGACATCACTGTTGATCCCCCAATTCCATGTATCAGGATCATTGACCATTTCTTCCAACCGGTCATCTGGGATGTTTGAATCACCCTTGTTCTCTTTGGCTTGTTGCAAAATCGTATGAAGCGTACTATCATCCATGTCGAGTACATCACCAGGGGTCAAAATGCGGTCATTTTCAATATCGACGTTAAACATTTCAGTCTGTGTACCTTCATTTGCTTTCTCTGTTTTAAATTGTATCTGATAATAGCTGTCTGTTATCTGAGTGATGGTGACTCCGATATGTAATGTTGAATCCTCTTCTTGATCGGATTTTTCTATGAAATGGTCTTTTTGTCTTTCAATCCAGTCTTTTAGTTCTGTGTTGATGACGTCACTCTTTGTAACAGGTGTTTCGATGGATAGATGGTACGCATCTGTTTCTTTTGTTTCCAGCAATATGTGTATGTCAGGGTATTGACTGGGGATTTTCTCTTTTGGATGTACTTCAGTCTCTCGTTCGAATTGGTTGGCTGCTTGTTTTGGCTTATCGTGTGTTAAATGATTCATCCCTGTCAAAACCAGGAAAACTATCATGGCAATCATCAGCCACCCCAATGTTGTGATGCGTTTTAACATGGTGTGATGTCCCCTTTTTACTTTCTCTATTATGGCATGAAAGAATGTTGTTTTCATAGATTGGCTGCATATTATTATGGGTAATCTGTCGCGATATCGAGTGCATCCATCGGATTAGCAACTTGATCGATGGTATACACGGTGGTTTCTTTTTCCCATATAATGCGGTTATCATTATTTTCTGCATCTAGATGGGCATATCCATTTTGCTTCGGAATCGGCAGTACGTGATCTTGTAAATATTCGATAGACTCTTTAGCAAGCGTTTCACTTTTTTCGGCGTTTTCGGTGGAAGACTTTGTCGCCAGTGCCCAACGTCCCATATTGAATCCGGTCGATATGGAACCTGCACCTGCATCTTGATAACCGGATAGTTCGTTGCTTAGATCTACTTCTTTACCGGATTCTTCATCAAATTCTTCGTATGAAACCTCATCATCCGCTTCCTCTTGTGTATCGAATTGTGTCACTGTGACACGGGCTACCACGGTTGCTGGATTGTCATCACTGAAGAGTAGCTTGTTGTTGATCGGAATAGGTTGGTTATGTGCATAGAACGTAACCTCATAATGATCTGTCCCCGACTTGGTGGTAGCTGTTAAATGTTGTCCCTCTCCAAGTGGAAGGCTATCAGGAAGTCTGACATCCAAGCCAGATGACATTTCATTTTCAATGGCTTGAAGTACCTCTTGCTCCGAAAGGATGCGGTCATCCGATTTACTTTCATCTTCAGCTTCATGGCTATCGTCAGTTTCGGAACTTGTGTCTGTGTCATTATTTTCCTCGGGTGTCTCTTGCTGTTGTTCATCATTATGATCACGTGTTTTTTCATGATCGTTATCAGGCGTTGTTTCATCTTCCTCTTTCTCATCATTATTTTCTTGATCATGAACGATCTGTGAGGGCCGGTCACCCATACTAGGTGATGGTTGAAATCCTTTTTTGGCCACATCCTGACTTGTGAATTCGCTCAAGAATAGCATCGATACAACTGTGATAAGGAGAAGAAGTGAAAATGCTGGAATAAGTTTTCGTTTAAAAAAGGTGCCTGTTGTTTTTCCGCCATGTTCCATCTCACGTACAAGTCGCCTGCGAACATGTTTTTGACGTTCATGTTTCCAGGTGATCCCTTCATTCAATTGGTTTAGTTTTTCTTCGATGTGCTTATTATGTCTCATGGATGACACCACCTTTGTCTAATTCCTTTTCCAATGCCTGTAATCCTCGCGATAACGTCGACTTCACTTTACTCTCAGACCATTGTAATATGTGTGCGGTCTCTTTGACTGAAAACCCATCGATTTTACGCAATATGATGGCACTGCGATAGGTCGACTTCAAATTGGATAGGACATCGTAGAGTTCCTGTGACGTTTCTTTTATTTCAATGATCGATTCAATCGAAGGTCCGGCATCTTTTTGTTGTGTAAAGAAATCAGCCATCATACGAATCGGAGCTTTTTTCCGAATGTAATCAATGGTCAAATTGTGGGCAATCCGGTATAAAAATGTTTTGGGATATGTAACGTCTTTATCTTTCATTAAGTATTTATACGCTTTGATAAAAGTGTCTTGGGTTAAATCTTCAGCTTGTTCGGCATCTTTGAGCATTTTTAAAATATATTTGAAAATCGGCATGCTATAGTCGTCATACCAATTGATGATCTGTTCTTGATGCATCGCTTTATCCGGCAATCACATCAGCCTCCTTTGTAAAAGACTGGATAATGTTCATTGACTGAGTGTGCCTTTTCTTCTAATGTCACTCATACGGTCAATAAATGCTTCTAGGTATATGAAAATGGAATTCTATGATTCCAGTTCATTATAACTCTATTACTTAGACGTATGCACGGGAAATTCGTCGCAGGAATTGGCAGAAAGAAGTCAGTTAAAATGAATGATATGAATAAAGAACATTTAATGTCACACAATGATAACGTGTGACAACTCTCAATAAAGGTTAGGTGATTGAACATGGACAAAAATAATCATCATAAAAACGGAGAACAAGATGATAATCGTAAACAGAAACAGATGCAAGAACATCATGAGAAAAATACGGGACCGGGAAGTAAATTGTCGACGGACGGTGGGACGAAGGTTTCCAATGATCGTTGGTCACTCCGTGCCGGAAAACGTGGTCCTACACTTTTTCAGGATTTTCACTTTTACAAAAAGCAATCCCATTTCAATCGGGAGCGCATACCGGAAAAGGTTGTACATGCCAGAGGGGACGGGGCGTATGGTGAATTTGAGTTATACAAATCGATGAGCCATGTCACGAAAGCCGGTTTCCTTCAGACCCCAGGCATAAAAACGCCTGTATTTGTTCGTTTCTCCAATTTTATCGGCAGTAAAGGCTCGAAAGATACGGCAATAGATATCCGTGGTTTTGCAACGAAATTTTACACAGAAGAAGGTAATTATGATAATCTAGCGCTTTCATTCGCTGTTTTTTCAGTCATGGATGCGATGAAATTTGCTGATTTTGTACATGCTGTTAAACCACATCCTCAAACGGATGTACCTCAAGCGACCGTAGCTCATGATCATGCATGGGATTATGTTGCCAACAACCAGGAAATCGCACATTTCATCATGTGGTTGATGTCGCATCGCGGGCGACCAAGAAGTTGGCGTATGATGGAAGCCTGGCCAGTCAATACATTTCGTTTTATCAATGAAGATGGAAAGTCCACGTTTGTACGGTTTGTGTGGAAACCCGTACTTGGATTTCATTCGCTGATGTTGGATGAAGTAAACTATATCGGGGGAGTGGATCCCGATTTCCACAGGCGTGATTTACATGAAGCCATCAAACGCGGCGCTTATCCCGAATATGAACTGGGTGTCCAATTGATCAATGAGAAAGATCAGTTCAAGTATGATTTTGATATTTTGGATGATACGAAATTATGGCCGGAAAATGTGATTCCTGTCGATATCATCGGAAAAATGACTTTAAACCGGCTTGTTGATAATCATTTTGCGGAAGAAGAGCAAGTTTCTTTTGATCCGTCGACTGTTGTCCCCGGAATTGACTTCACCAATGACCCCGTCCTGCAAGGTCGGTCATTTGCGTATAGAGATACCGATTATCATCGCCTGGGTACAGGAAATATCAATGAGATACCGATCAATAAACCAGTCTCAGAAGTGAATACAAATGAACGTGATAGCTATTCCAAGTATCGTGTCGATACAGATGCCATCCACTACCATGAGAATTCCATGGCAGGCAATACACCGGAAGAAGCAACGTTTGAAGAAGGGGGATATACCCATTATCCTGACAAAGTGGAAGGCGAGATAACGCGTGAACGACCAGGGGATTCGTTTTACGACTTTTTTTCACAGGCGCGGTTGTTCTGGAACAGTATGACAGAAATCGAGCAGCAACAAATCATCGAGACGTTCAATTTTCACCTTGGATATGTAAAAAGTAAATCGGTCAGACAGCAAGTTGTTGATATGTTCGGTAATGTGGATATTGGCATGGCAACGGCGATTGCTGAAAATATCGGGGTGAACCCTCCGAAAGGGAACCATGTAGATGTATCAGCAAGCACCCCGACACTCAGTGAATCGAGCATGCCACATACGGCATACACCCAAAAAGTGGCGATTATCATCGGAAATGAGTTTGACGGCAATGAAGTCAAAAATGTATTGAAAGCAATGGAGAAACAAGGGGTATTTATGGAAGTCGTCAGTGAAAATCTGGGGGTTGTCAAAGGTTCGGACGGTATTGAGATTGAAGTTGATGAAACATTCATCTCTAAATATCCTGTCCTTTATGATTCTTATTATATTGTGGGTGGAACGATGAAAGATCAGCTGATGTTCGATCAGAATGTCATGGAATACATCAATGAAGGGTATCAGCACTTCAAACCGATTGGGGTCGCAAAAACAGGACAGTCCTATTTCGATGATGTGGAGGATAATAATCTGTCGGGCGTCGTTTTTGCTGCTAATAACACAAATTTTTCGGAGCAATTTATCCAGGCAATCGGTAAGCAACGTTTTTGGGATCGAGTATAAAAAGGGATTTCAATGGGATGTGCTATGATCAGGAATTTGCACCGGGGGAGTTATATCCTTATGGCTTGTTCTTGATGTTCCACATCCCAATCAGCATGCCGAATATCGTATCGATGCCTGATGTGTGACCGATAGGAAGCACCTGTGAAATCTGCTCTTGAAGATTGTTGCGCTCTCCAGCTTCAAGATTGTCTAAAATGCGTGCAAACGGTGGTAAAAATTCACCATCTAGCGCATGATGCAGATAATAAAGGCCGGCTCTTGTCGTGATCGATTCCGTTTCTGTGAGATGTTTGACCGTTTGGATAAAATCAGGATGAAGGGTTCCAGTCAATGCATGTATCCCGAGAAGACCTATGACGTGGTCATCACCCGCAGGGGTTGAACCTATTCCACGACCGAGGAAATAACGCAAGACGTTTTCCGTTTGTTGAAGCTGACCATTTATGGCCACACGCATGAGATCGTGGATGTGTCCTTCTAGTTCATTAGCAGGTAGGTTGTTTTCGACTATCCCATGGAGAAAGTTTTCGATGTTCAGATTGAGGCCGGTCGGTTTACCATTTTCCATCAATGCTTTTGCAAATATATCAATGTGTGATGCGACTTTTTGTTTGTTGATTCGTTTTATGACTTTTTTCAATTTGTGGTGACTCCTTATGAATGAGATATAATCAGCTCAAGGGCGTGTTATTTGCGCTTAAATCCATTTTGTACCTAAATAATCGTCTCAAGAGCGGTTTATTTAAGTTTAAATGTATTTTGTACCTAAATAATCGACTCAAGAGCGTCATAATTAAGTTTAAATGTATTTTGTACCTAAATAATTGACTCAAGCGCGTCATAATTAAGTTTAAATCCATTTTGTACCTAAATAATCGTCTCAAGAGCGTGTTAATTAAGTTTAAATGTAATTTGTACCTAAATAATTGACTCAAGGGCGTCGTAATTAAGTTTAAATCCATTTTGTACCTAAATAAACGACTCAAGGGCGTCGTAATTAAGTTTAAATGTATTTTGTACCTAAATAATCGTCTCAAGGGCGTCATAATTAAGTTTAAATCCATTTTGTACCTAAATAATCGTCCCAAGAGCGTCATAATTAAGTTTAAATGTATTTTGTACCTAAATAATCGACTCAAGAAGACCTTATTTAACTTAAATGCGGTTTATCCTTTCCGGTGTGCCCGCATATTTTTTGAAACGTGATAGGCGTTTATTTTTCTTTTGTCGTCTCGCATGCTATTATGTCCCTCCAACAGCTAATCATAATCCCTCGATTGATATCCCTTTGTTATGGATCAATCATTTTTTGACCATGTCGTTTTTAAAACCGATTTAGTTTAAATCGACTCAAATCCTGTTTACTCGCACCAGTGAGGACCAGCTCGCTTAAAATTTCTCCAATGACACTTGCGAACTTGAATCCATGGCCGGAAAATCCGCAAGCGACTTTGATGTTCGGATGATTTTCAAAACGATCGATGATGAAATCACCATCTGGCGTATTGGTGTATGTACAGACTTTCCCTTCTTTGTGTGGAAGTTCTTCAGGCATGATCGCATGTGAAAGCCTAGCGACATCCCCCATATCTTCTGGATACGTGCCGAATGCATCGAGTGAGTCTGTTGAGTTGACCGGGTGCCCTCCGGAATGGCGACCAATTTTCACACCGGCTCCATCGATACTTGGAAAGCCGTAGTAAGTGTCATCATCCACATCATAAGTCCAAGCCGGAAAACGCCCTTTTTGATAAAGTGTTTCATCGGAATCGAACCAGGAAAATGTCTTCCGCGTCGGTTGCAGCGGAAGTTGGAGTCCGAGCATTGCCAATATGTCATTTGTTCCTTTACCTGCACTGATGATGAGTTCAGAGGCTTTGATGGTCTGTTGGGTTGTTTCAATCGTTATTTCCCCATGTCCCGTGCGGATGTCATTGATGGGCGAATGGGTGAAAAAAGTGGCACCTTGCTGAGCGGCAAGGTCACGGTAAGCCTGTACACACGCTTCACTCATTAAAACACCGGATTCAGGTTCATAACAACCCATCAAATCATTTGGTATTTCAAACCCTTTCCATCGAGTATTCATGTCATGTGCAGTCATCTTTTCAAGCCGTAAAGAGTGTGTTGTTGCACTCTTCAAGACATTTTGCAGAAAGTCCGAGCTTTCACGACTGATATTCAATACTCCCGTTTGATGAAATAAGGTTTGGTTTGCTTCTTTCTCGAGATTCAACCACAACTCTTGTGCTCGTAAAACCATCGGTACGTAATCTTCACCCTCTCCATAAGCATGGCGGATGAGACGTGTTTCACCGTGATGTGAGCCTTCTGTATGGGGCGGATCATTTGCATCCATCAAGACGACACGTTTATGATGCTTCGATAAGTAGTATCCTGCTGCCATTCCCATGGTACCGGATCCGATAATAGCTACATCATAGTTCATTATTCAATTCCCCCTGAGCTTTTCACGTTTATCTTTAATTTATTTTAAATATCAAGTTATGATTATTCTTCATCTTTGGACACATGATACGTCTTGCAATGGAAGGCGTCAAGGAATGATGCTTCCGGAACGGGTTTTCATTGTGCGGAAACAAAACAGATCTGTCACTAAATTGTAAAAGCATATTTTGTTTTTACACCATTTATACAGGGAACGGGGGTAATACAGTCTTCAATATCTAGTGGATTGCGCCTTTCTTAAGGAGTGTGTTTTTCAATGCTTTTCAAACGAGCGTCTTTATATAAAAAAATATCCGGAATATCTGTTTTGTTTATTGTAGTATTGTTGAGCGGTTGTGATAAGTTGGAGGTTCTGGACCCACAGGGACCTGTCGGTGAAAGCCAAAAAAGCTTGATTCAATATGCACTTGTTTTCATGGTCGGGATTGTGCTGCTTGTATTTGTTTTGTTTGGTTTCATGGTATTCAAATATCGTGAAAAATCTCATCGTAAAACAGGCGATTACAAACCTGATATGGACGGAAACAATAAGCTGGAATTTGTCTGGACACTTGTACCGATTTTAATTGTGACGTCCTTGGCAATCCCAACCGTGAAAACACTGTTTGAATTGGAAAAACCGCCGGTATCAAGCGAAAGCGAGGACCCCCTTGTCATATATGCCACTTCTGCCGATTGGAAGTGGTTTTTCAGTTATCCGGAACAAGGGATCGAGACAGTGAATTATTTACATGTTCCGACGGATCGACCGGTGGAATTTAAGTTGACCTCGGCTGATGCAATGGCTTCTCTTTGGATTCCACAGCTTGGGGGACAAAAATATAATATGGCAGGCATGGAAACGACGTTATATCTGCAGGCTGATGAGACAGGCGTATATCGTGGACGAAATGCCAGCTTTACCGGTGAAGGATTTGCCGCACAGACATTTCAAGTCCATGCAGAAAGTAAAAGTGACTTCCAGAACTGGGTCAAGACAACTCAAGACAAGGCACCTGAAATGACAGAAGATGATTATATTGAAATGTTGAAACCCGGATTGCTTGATGAAAAGGCATTTGCATCGACACATCTGGATTTCGTCGATCATGCCAAAAATGAAGGTAGAGACTATGCGGTGAAACACCATATTGGTCTATATGAAAAAATACAAGGCTATGAAAATGATAAAGACTGGCGCAAAAAAGTAGACAAATAATGAGGAAGGTGGGTGACAATGAAACTGAGTGAATTGCTTGTAACGGGTGAACCGCTTATATATGCAGGAATGGTGGCCATTGTTCTCGTTTCAACAGCCATTATCTTCATCTTGACTTATTTTAAAAAATGGGGTTGGTTATGGCGAGAATGGTTGACGACCTTGGACCATAAAAAGATTGGGATCATGTATATTTTAAGTGCGCTGGCAATGTTGTTCAGGGCGGGCACAGATGCACTGATGATGCGTACCCAGCTAGCGCTTCCAAATATGAACTTCTTGGATGCCGAGCACTATAATGAGATTTTTACAACACATGGTACGATCATGATTTTGTTTATGGCGATGCCTTTTTTGATTGGATTGATGAATATAATCGTACCGTTGCAGATAGGTGCGCGTGATTTTGCTTTTCCATTTGTGAATGCTTTAAGTTTTTGGGCGTTCTTATTTGGTGCACTGTTGTTTAATGTCTCATTTGTTATCGGTGGATCTCCTGATGCCGGATGGACCAATTATGCGCCACTAGCGGGATCGGAACTGAGCCCGGGGCCTGGTATCAACTTCTATTTGTTGGGCTTGCAGCTCTCCGGAATCGGAACGCTCGCAACAGGGATCAATTTATTGGTTACAATACTAAGACGACGGGCACCAGGGATGAAAATGTTCAAAATGCCCATATTTACATGGTCATCGCTGATCACATCGTTTATCATCATTTTTGCTTTTCCGATATTGACGGTTGCTTTGGCTTTGATGACAATTGATCGGATATTCGGATCGCAATTCTTCACATTGACAGGTGAAGGATTGCCGATGATGTGGGTTAATTTATTTTGGATGTGGGGACATCCCGAAGTATACATTGTCATCTTGCCCGCCTTCGGAATTTTCTCGGAAGTGATTTCCACATTTGCGCAAAAGCGTATATTTGGTTATACGACGATGGTGTGGGCCATTATCATCATTGCGGGCTTAAGTTTTCTCGTCTGGGTCCATCATTTCTTTACAATGGGCGCTGGAGCGTTTGTGAACTCTGTTTTCTCTATTTCGACCATGTTGATTGCTGTACCGACGGGTGTAAAAATATTTAACTGGCTGGCGACATTGTACAAGTCCAAAATCGTCATCAGTGTTCCGATGCTTTGGGCACTTGCCTTTATTCCAAGCTTTGTCATTGGTGGTGTAACGGGTGTCATGCTGGGGATGGCTGCAGGGGATTATCAGTACCATAATACGTACTTCTTGATTTCCCATTTCCATTACGTGTTGATTCCTGGTACGGTGTTTGCTTGCTTTGCCGGCTTGACATTTTGGTATCCAAAAATGTTCGGTCATAAAATCAATGAAAAACTTGGCAAGTGGAGCTTTTGGTTGTTTGTCATTGGGTTCCATGCGACATTCTTTCCACAGTATTTTCTTGGTCTAGATGGCATGGCGAGAAGGTTATATACAATTGGACCGGAATGGATGAGCCTGAACATGTTATCAAGTATCGGTGCGTTCATCATGGGAGCCGGTTTTGCTCTGTTTGTTTATGCCATTTACTACAGTTATCGCTACCGGAAGCGTGAGGTAAGTGGTGACAGTTGGGGAATGGGTCGAACGCTTGAATGGGCTACTCCAACACCGATTCCTGAATATAATTTTGCAACACTTCCTGAAATTGACGACCATGATGCGTTTATGGCAATGAAAGAAAGAGGACAAACAACTTATGATAAAGAAAAACTTGAACCCATTCATATGCCGAGCAATTCCGGCAAACCGTTCATTATGATGGCCATTCTTTTCGCTGCCAGTTTCTGTCTCGTCTTTGAGTGGATCATTCCAGCCACAATCGGTTTGATTGCCATGTTGGTCATGATGGGCCTCCGTTCCTTTGAATATGATCCTGGCTATGTTATAGGTGTAGAAGAAATTGAACGAACCGAGGAAACGGCAAGGGGGGTTGAAAATGAGTAAACAGATATCCACACCTGTACCCTATGAATTTCAGTCGGGAGAATCTCAGATGAACATCGTTGGATTCTGGGTTTTCCTGGCTGCGGAAGTTTCGTTATTTGCGACGTTGTTTGCAACATATGCCGTTCTTTATGGACGAACGGCAAGTGCGCCGGAACCAGGTGATATATTTGAGTTGACGACCGTCCTTGTGATGACATTTATCTTGCTGACGAGCAGTTTCACATGTGGATTGGCCATTCATAATATGCGCCAACAATCGATAAATGGTCTGTTAAGCTGGTTGGCGATAACATTTATGCTCGGTCTCAGTTTCATCGGACTCGAGATATATGAGTTTATAGGGTATGTTCAAGATGGAGCAACTCTCTCTTCCAGCTCATTTTGGTCGGCATTCTTTGTTTTGGCAGGAACACATGGTGTGCACGTGTCACTTGGTATTGGTTGGATGTTATTCATTTGGATCCAGGTGAAGCAAAGAGGCTTAACCCAAGTCACTCATCGTAAAGTATTCATTGTCGGACTTTACTGGCATTTCCTTGATGTCATCTGGATTTTCATTTTCACGAGTGTTTATTTGATTGGGATGGTGATTTAGATGGCAGAACAAAAGAAATATCCATTGAAACATATCGTCGGCTATGTGCTGTCAATCGTCTTAACCATCTTGGCGGCTTGGACGGCAGTCGGTTCGGATCTACCATCGGTATGGATTGTAGCAGGTATCATGGCTTTGGCAGTCATTCAAGCAGGCATTCAATTATTTATGTTCATGCACATCATAGAATCTGGTGTCACACATACACCATGGAATATGATGTTCCATTCATTCGTTGTGGCTTCGATTATTGTAGCTGGGTCGCTTTTTACGATGTCATTCGGTTTTTCATATTAGTAACGGGAGTGGAAAAGGTGTATAGATAGGCAGATTGTCAGAGATGAAATCAAGTTATATTGAAAAGATGTCAAACGAAAAGGAGTGAGGTGGCAAGCTAAGATGCTATCCTCACTCCTTTATATATCGTTTTTTTGGATATTATCCAAACTTGATCACGCTCGGCCGGATGAGTTGCTTTGACCGATCAACAATTTGATTTCATAAATGAAAAACATCACCCAAGCGACTTCAGCGAGCAAAAGACTTAGATAGAACATTGTCCACGTCGCCGAAAAAATACCTGGTGGCGTTTGAAACGCAACCATTATAAAGTGAACCCACATCCCAGCCAGCAAAACAAACTGAAGTGCAGCCAGCATCTTTCTTCTTAAATAAATGAATAGAAAAGGTGCAACAGATGCCAAGAGGATAAACATGACACTGACACTCATTGTTATCATCTCCTAATCTGTATGTTACCGCATACATTTTGTGTATTCAGTATAACATTTCGCTAGACTGGATGAAAAGAGGTGAGATTGAACATATGCGAATTTATTATGGTCTGCTTTATCATGTCAGGTGAATGTCATATTATTTCTTGAATTTACTTTCTTTTTTTCGCTCTCGTAATTTTTTCATCAGGTCTGAGGACTGACGCTTTTTTTGTTCGGTCATGTCATCATCGATTGAGATGATCTTGAATGATCCGTTTTCTTCGACGATATGAAACCATGTTTTTTCTTTGCTGCCACCTGGCAATTCATCAATCGGTACAACGATTTCTGTATTCTCTTCTTCAATCAAAATGACTGCTTTTTCGTTATCTTCAATTCTATCCAAATAGCCTTTCACGTGAATCAACCTCCTGTACATGCAAGTCCTTGGTCCTTTATATCATCAATACGGGCCGGGCCAATACCATTTACTTTTGTAAGATCTTCGACTGAATCAAATGGTCTGGCATCAGTAACATCTTCAGCCCTTACCGGTCCAATATGGATGATTTCCTGTAATTCGTTTATGGATGCTTGATTGATATCAATACAATTTCCTTCTGATGAAGATGTATCATCGGGGCTATCATTGTTTTTATTTTCATCCCCACCGGAATGACTGCTGTTGTCATTGCTCTCTGCCGCTCCGGTAGAAGAAGGTGAAACAGTTCCATCTTCTTTTGTTTCGACATCATATGTTTGTCCATCCGTTGTGACAACAATGGTACCATGGACATCTGTTCCGTATAAGTCGATGCCCATATCTTGAATCAATGAAACCGTCTCAGGGCTAGGATGTCCATACGAATTGTCGGACCCGGCACTGTATATGGCTACATCTGGATCTACAGCGTCTATAAATGAGGCATCACTGGAAGTATTGGATCCGTGATGTCCCAGTTGTAAAAAGTTAGCCTCAACAGATGATGCATTTGCCATCATGGCTTGTTCATCTTCTTTATAAGCATCTCCTGTAAAGACAAAAGAAATGTCTCCGTATGTGAATCGCAATGAAAGTGAATCCCTGTTCAAGTCATCACTGCCGGACAAGGAAGCCGGATGAAGCACTTCGATATCCATAGATCCGATTTGCATTTCTTCGCCAGCCTTTGGTTCGGCATAATCGGCATCACTTTCCAAAACAGCTTTCATGGCGTTTTGAAATGTATTCGAACTTGCTTCGACACCATTGAACCATACTTCTCCGACATTGTATGTATGCATGATGTCCTCCAGCTGACCGATATGATCGGCGTGGGGATGACTGACGACAACAAGGTCGATATCAGTGATATCCTTTGAATCAAGATAATTGATGACGTCATTTCGGTTCCAATCCCCAGTATCAAATAAAATCGTATGTCCATCAAATGCGAATAATGTGGCATCGGCTTGTCCGACATCCATATAATGTACTTTGAGGTCCGGTAATTCAGCAGAAGCATTTTCATTATTTTTCTCTGAATGGGTCTTGTTTGCGTCTTCCGATGTTTGATTCTGATCTTCATTCGCATGACCATCATTCTCACTGGTGTCATTTTCGTTGGTGACGTTGTCGGTTTCGTATGTATTGTGTGATACATTTGTTTCCACAGCTGAAATATCTTCATCGTCTATATTTTCGTTCTGGGCACCCACACCCGACTCCTGCCCGCAGCCAACCAGTAATAGTGCCAGCAAAAAAGCAATCCATCCATTTCTGAACATGTCATCCCCCCTTACTGTCATTGATTAGCCACAGTATACCAAATATATGTTCGTACTTCTACTTAAAAGAGCTTAAAAAGATGGAAATCTTCATTTTGAAAGTCATTCATATAGCATGTTTATATTTTTAATAAGGTGAAATGTATTTATCGAGATAATATGGGAAGGTATTTTGATGTTTTGTTGATGTGCATAAGTCTTTTAATTCAGTCATACTGAATAAAAGTGTGCAGGAGAGATGTATGATGAAAAATGGTTACCGTCTGATATCACTTATGGTTATAAGCGCTATTTTTGTTGTCATCCTGAATGCCGCATCCACGCATATTGTCTATGGTGTCCTTGATCGTTATACGGATGAGGGAGACGCAGTCATTTTATTGGAAGACAGAGAGGAAGAGTGGATTGTACCAGCAGATGAACTGCCCGAAGCAAGCAGGGAAGGGGTGTGGTTTCAAATCGGGTTAGATGGCGAATCATTTAACATTATATCCATTGACTGGCGAAGGACAAAAGAAGCAGAAAGAAAATCAAAAGAGTTATTGGATGAACTTCGTGGCAGATAATCAAAATAGATGGCTCTAAATCAGGCATCCTCACATCATTGCGATTCATATTCAGTGATGAAAACATATCCAAAATTCAGTGAATAAGCTTCTGCGAGGGAGCAATTTTGTAATTTTCTATGTCTATATGAGTGATATACAAAAAAATGAAGGTATATGCCAATAATACCGTGTAAATGAGATTTTATACTTTTGTGTAATAATGCGATGATATTAATATGTGATTTAATAGATGTACATCAATGCCTCCTTGCCAGACTCAGCCTCAAGGCAAGCATTTGTACATGAATCCCCCGTCTTTAAAGATCTGCACAATCTCCCGTATTGAACATATTTTTACATTTGTGGAGGTGTAACACCTTAACCTATATCATTTTTATTCGGAATATTCCTACTTAAGAAAGGCTTATAGTGAAAATTTGAAAAAGAGAGGGGCAAATAAACTGATGATCAAAAAAGTCGTTTTGGTATTAAGCAGTCTATTGATGATGGCTTTTTTATCTGCTTGTGGTAATGATGACGAAGATGTAAACGCAAACAATGAGCCAGATAAAGAACCTACTGTAGACACGGTGGAGGATGGGTATTTAACGTTTGGTTCCAGTGGATTATATAAGCCATTCAATTTTGAGGATCTTGATGGAGAAGAAGCAGGTTTTGAGGTGGAATTGGGTGAAGCCATTGCGAAAGAGATGGGCTTGAAGCCCAAACCGGTTTTTACACAAGATTTCGGAGCGTTGATCGAAGAAGTGAACAGCGACCGGATGGATGTCATCATGGGAAGTATGGGGATAACGGATGAACGTGCCGAATCAGTAGACTTTTCCGAACCGTATTACCGGTCTGGTGGTGTCATTTATGTTCATGATGATAATGAAGAAATCGAGTCTGCTGATGATCTTGAAGGAAAAAATGTAGGCGTAGTGGCATCAAGTACTTATGAAGAAGCCGTATTGGAATATATCTCGGAAGATGAACTAAATACGTATCAAAGTGATAACGTAGCTCTCGAAGACCTTGATGCTGGTTCAGATCGGCTTGATGCCGTTGTTACTGATAAAAACGTTGGTTTAAATCAGATTGAGGAAAATGATCTTGATATCCATGCAGTTGGCGATTACTTTTTTGAAGAAGAAATCGGAGGGGCCGTTAAAAAAGATAATGATGACATGCTCGATGAATTTAATCGTGCTCTTGAAGCGGTCATTGACGACGGAACATATGATGAAATAAGCGAAAAATGGTTTGATGAAAGTATTTTAGAATAAAATGATTCTTTTGGTTGGATGAAAAATTTAATCGTGAAGGATATATGCAGGGATGGATTTTGTCTCGATCAAGAAGCTGTTCCTGCATCTCTCCTTGTATAAGATGCTTTTCTTGAAATGCGATTTACGATAGAACATAACTGGGATTTTCACAAGGAGGAAAATCGAATGGGATTTTGGGAACTTTTTTTAAAAACGCTTCCCGGTTACAAAGATGCCATTATAAATACCATCGAGATTACATTGGTCGGTTTATTGATCGGTTTGTTGATCGGGTTGTTTTTTGCCTTTTTGAAGGTATCGAATATAAAAATACTTGAAATCATTGCTGATATTTATATCTATGTGATCCGGGGGACACCTCTTATCGTTCAAATATTCATTTTATACTTTGGACTGGTAGAGATAGTGGATTTAGGAAGACTTTTTTCCGGTGGTATCGCACTTGGGGTACATAACGGAGCCTATATTGCGGAAATTTTTCGTGGATCCATTCAATCTATTGATAAAGGTCAGACAGAAGCGGCCCGCAGCCTTGGGATGAATACAAGCTTGTCCATGCGGAGAATCGTCCTGCCACAAGCATTGAGAAGGGCCATTCCTCCTCTGGGTAATCAGTTTATCATTGCGCTGAAAGACTCATCGCTTGTTGCCTTTATCGGTTTCCAAGATTTATTCAACAAGGCACAGCGTATTCAATCGTCAACCGGTATGGCGATGGAATCCTATATCATAGTGGGCATATATTATTTGGTGTTGGTACTTATATTGACGTTTATCGTCAATCGTGTTGAACGGGCACTATCAAAAAATGAAAGGGGGGTCGAATCATGACGGACCAACAACCGGCCATTTCAGTCAAAAAGTTGAATAAGTATTTCGGGAAACTTCATGTGTTGAAAGACGTTGATATGGACGTCATGGAGAATGAAGTCGTTGTTTTGATCGGAGCCAGTGGTTCAGGAAAAAGTACACTTCTACGCTGCTTGAACTTTTTGGAGATGAAAAATGATGGTGATATTATGATTGAGGGAGAAACGATTGACCCGAAAAAGGTGAATCTGAACATGACAAGACAACGTATAGGGATGGTATTCCAACATTTTAATCTATTTCCACATAAAACGGTAATCGGTAACATTATGGAGGCTTTGATCTATGTGAAGAAAATCGATAAACAGAAAGCGCGCCAGATCGGTGAATCCTATTTGGATAAAGTAGGATTGCTTGATAAAGCTGATGTTTATCCGCGTACATTATCAGGTGGGCAGAAACAGCGCGTTGCCATAGCGAGGGCACTAGCCATGGAGCCGGAGATGATGTTGTTTGATGAACCTACTTCGGGACTTGACCCAGAACTTGTCGGGGAAGTGCTGGGAGTCATGAAAGATTTGGCAGATGAAGGAATGACAATGATTGTCGTGACCCATGAAATGGGATTTGCGCGTGAAGTAGCCGATCGCGTCGTTTATATGGATAAAGGGGTTATCATTGAAGATGGGTCCCCTGGACAGATTTTTGACAATGCTGAAGAAGAGCGGACACGGGAGTTTTTAAGCCGCGTGTTATAGTAAAATGGTTGAATCTATCAAAAATCTACTACTTGTATATGGCAGGGCAGATATTGTTATTATCTATTGATGTGAAGAAGCAAGAGATGGGGACTTAACGTTGCGTTCGTTCCTGGGATGAATGATATGCTATTTTAATTGCCATAGTCTATTGAAGGCTCTGATTGGCTATCGTTTAACGTTGTCCCTCTCTTGCTATACATCAAAATTGACGACATACTTATGAATGTTTGTATTATAAAAGGCCTCTGAGTATTCAATCAGGTTTTCATTTATATCATAAGAAAAACGTTGCCTTTGCAATAAGGGTCTTTGATTGATGTTTAAGACATCTGCAATATATTTTTCTGGTGTCTCAATACCAAATTCATCTTTGAAACGATTGAATTTGATCCCTTGGCTGTACAAGATTTCATATAAGGATTCCAGTAATTTTTCTGGGTTGTCGGGAATGTCCAATGATAATGATACGTGATGCTTAAAATGAATGTAAGGTTCATTGTTCAATGTGTACAGGCGTTGGATACAATAACACTTTTTACCGAAATGTTTCCGGAGTTTCGAATCCTCGGGAATGTCGATGACTGATAAAGTAGCTTGCTTCTTCTCCAATTCATAACCTTCATCGATTAAGTACTCTGAGAAACGTTGCCCCTTTGATAACTTCGAAACAGCATAATTATCCAAGACTGTTGTTCCGATGCCGCTTCTTTTTTCAACACTTCCTTGGCGGGCAAGCTCTTCAACAGCTCGCCGGATGGTGATGATGCTGACATTGAATTCATCTTTCAATTCTTGTTCAGATGGTATCAGGGTGTTTTTGGGGTATATTCCACTGATGATCCTTTCCTTTAGTATTTCATATACTTGAATGTACAATGGTCCTTTTTTTAATGTTAATTTCATATGGCTTCTACCTCTCCATGGATATTCGATTGTTTGTTAAAAATGCCTGTATGTCTTTTTCCGTGTTCCGTGGGATGTCCCCATGGATCGTATGTGCCAGGACACCCGCTCCTGTGGCGAATGCAACCGTCTCATCCGCAGACAGATTTGTCAGTATACCATGTAAAATACCACTTGCAAACCCGTCTCCGCTACCTATTCTATCAAGGGTATCATATTTGAAGGCTTTCGCGTAATGAAGTGTGTTTCCAGTTAACATGTAGCCTTGAAGAGTCCCGGTCTGATGTGATGTTTCCTCCCTGATCGTTCCGGCTATCATATCTATCTGAAATCGTTTTGCCACTTCAGGAATCAGTTCATTGATCTCATTGATTCGGCCGGCTTGTTCTGTTTCATATCCCAGTATATATTTTGCATCTTTTTCTGTCATGAAACAAATGTTGACATAAGGTAATATTTTTTCATAGTAATGTCTGGCCTTTGTAAAATCATCATGCCACAGTTTAGGTCTGAAATTACAGTCAAATGCGACTTTAACACCTGATTCGTGCGCTATTTCAGCAGCTTGGATAGCATTGTTACGCGTTCGATCCGAAATGGCAAGTCCAATGCCACATATATGCAGGATGTCAGTATCAGCAAGACATTTTTTAAGATCATACTCAGCCACGTCGGACATGGAAAAACTGCTCTCTTTACGATTTGAATAAGTGACTTTTGAAGCTCTGTGTCCATAGCCATTTTCCAAAAAATATTGTCCAAGGTACTGTCCGCCAAAAACAATGTTTTCGGTGGAGATGCCAGATGATCTGATAGCTGATTGAGCCGCTTTGCCGAGACTGTTATCAGGCAGTTTCGTAATGATTGAGGTGGCATGGTTGAATGTGCTTAGGCTACTTAAGATGTTGACACCGGTTCCAGTATACATCGTGTGAAGCGTGTCGGTTTGTTCAAGCGTTTTATAACCCGGAGCTTCCAAACGCATCATGACTTCACCAAAAGCTTTAACATTTGCGCTCATCTATGTTCTGCGACCTCCTTTGTAATGGTATATAGCTTTTCAATTGCATTGATATTCGTCAAGCCGGTTGTTCTATCGATGATGGAGGAATATATATGCGGAATTAGCTTTCTTACTCCTGCATCCTTTGCGATCGTAATGATGTCACGGAAGTTACCAAGATCGATTCCACCGGTAGGTTCAAGGGCAAAATCTTCTTCAGCGCATATCTCCGCAATCCGTTGGTATTGATCTTTTGTTCTGAGCCCATTTAATGGAAAAAGCTTCAAGGCGCTTCCGCCCATTTCCTTTATCAATGTAATCGCATCTTGAACTGGCATATCAATCCTGTTTGTTCCACTTGAGAGTGGACCTGTGGCAATATTGACATAGCCAAGTCTTTCGGTAGGGTGGACGAGGGCATTGATCCATGCGTGTTTGTTTTGACTGATTCCATATGTATAACCAACCTTCGGAAAAACTTGATTGATATGTACGACTTCATTATTTGCTGATATCTCTGAAACGATCTTCCATTGTTCAGGATTCCCACGACCCAATCCGATGGATACAGCTCCATCAACAGCGGTTTTATAGGCTTGAATGTTTGCCTCTGCTTCGTTGGCAGTTGAATAATTTGAAGCGAGCAATCCAATCAGACAATGGCCTTCCGTTTTATGATGGATGTCTATGGCGTTTTTTAAAGAATGAGCTAAAACATTGATACAAATAAAATCATTATAAAATGAGGGTTTCATACGATTCAACTCCTTATTATTTGCTCCAGCCTAGAAAAAATATATTGACCATCTGTTTCCGTTAACGTCCGGGGATCGATATCAAAAGAGCCTTCGCTTGCATGGTAATCCCGTGTATAGATAGCGACATCACCTTTTTTAAGTTGCTGTACGATGGTTGGGGCATCTTTACCACAGAGTTTTGCATCAATTGTCAGGCGCAATCTATAGATGTTTCGTGAATCATCTTTGATAAGCAATGAAGTTACACCTGGCAAGGTATCAATTGTTTGTAATTGTTGGAGGATATCAAGTTGTCTGTTTTCGTTGTTCGTTTGTGATGGGTACTGTTCTAACGCCTTCAACAGTCCTGTAATGCTTTCTTTTCCAACTTTCATGGCGCGGCCTATTCCTGATTCATGATATGTTGCATATTCGATGTAGCGTTCTTTACCAGCCAGTATACCGGATGTCGGGCCAGCCAGTGCTTTTGAGCCACTTATGATGCACATATCTCCTAGATGGCTGAAAGCTGCGATATCTGTTTCAGCTGCGGCGTCAATGATAAATGGTATGTTATGTTGTTCCATTAATTGACTGATATCGGCTAATGCAGGCATGTTCTTTTGGACACAGTGATGTGATTGCACATAGACCATGCCAAGTGTTCGCTCGGAGATGGCGTCTTCAATCTGTTTCAGTGAACATCCATTGGCATACCCCGCGAATGAGACGTGTGCACCGGCCATTTGAACCATTGTTTTAACCGGGGCACCGTAATCGATATGATGTCCTGTCATGATGATGATTTCGTTTTGGGATGTCATTGCACGTTCTTCCAAGTGATGGATTAATCGTGTATCATCTTTTGTCAACAGCCCACTGACGGCTAGAACAATTGCTGATGAAGCGGAGTTGGTGATCATGGCAGCCTCAGTTTTTATATATTGGGCTACTTTTTTTCCAGCTTTTTTCCGTAGATCCTCCATGACATAAAAAGATTGTGCTCCCTCTTTCATGGCCTCTGTAACTTCGTCTGACATCGTAGAAACACCTAGTATGCTCATTTTCCCACTTGCGTTGATAACGCTTTGTAACTCAAGATCATTCACACTCATAATATTTGCCTCCCATTAATACAGCGTACGGTTTGATCTGTTGTTCACCACGAATGACATGACCGAATGAATCGATTAGGTCGATCGGTTCCTGAGATACCTTGAAAAAGGTCAAATCAGCGATGGCACCTTCCCGGATCGTTCCAAGCTTGGGGCGATTGATGATATTTGCTGGGTTTTTGGTGACACAGTCAATCACTTTTTCAAGGGAGTAACCCAGTGCCAAAAATTTGTTCAAGGTGGTTGCCATATTATAAACAGGTCCATTGATACGATTATAGTTATAGATGTCTGTACTGATGCTATCGATTGGGATATTCATTTCGAAGGCTTTCTTGGCGATCGCAAATGAAAAGCTCGACGTTCCATGCCCGACATCAAGATAGACTCCGCGTTCGATGGCTTTATGAATGGCAGCATGATAGGTTAATAGACTATTTTCGGGTTTATCGTTGAAAATATGTGTAATGATATCGCCCTTTTTTAATATATCAGCTATGTCATCCAGGTATGGCGGAGCGTTACCGATGTGAACAAGTAAAGGGACATGTAGCTCATCACTGTACTGCCTGGCTCTGTTCAGCGGTTCAATGCCATTTGTTCCTACAACACTGGCACTCATGCGTGCTTTAAGACCCACAATCAAATCTGGGTATTTCTTAAGCGATGATTCAATGGCTTGGAAGGATAGCGATGATAGATCTGCCAATTCATTTTTGATTTTCAATCCCACTCTGGAAATGTTCAAAAAGGATAATAGACGTGTCGGGATCTCTTGGGACAGGGTATAAAATGAATCAATATCATCTGCACCACAACTCCCTGCATCGACAAGGGTTGTGACGCCGGTTTTGTACCCGATATCATCAGGGATGGAACAATACGGTTCAAAAAGCGGGCATGCATGTGTATGAATGTCGATCCATCCAGCCGATACATAGACATCATCAGGAATATGGATGATGGTCCCTTTTTCCACTGATTGATCCGTTATCTCCATGATTTTGCCGTCCTGAATGATGATATTATAATTTTCACCATTAACAAACATGGCGTTTTTGATTGTTTTCATTTTATTTGCTCCTTCGTAGTGTGCTCGATGTCATGCTGTCCATTGAACAAGGGAAATAAGATTTTCCGCCGCTGTTACATTGCTTGGTTTACATTTGATGTTGTATGCGTCCGTTCGTATTTTGAAAAGGTTTGTGAAATGGCCAGCATGACCAGAAGGGCAGTCACACTTCCTCCGAAAAAGAATAACAGGGCGGGGATGGTTATCCATGTCACGTAATACAGAAGCCCCAATCCGACACACGTCACCAATGTTAAGATGGGATGTACGATGCCGATAATGAACGGCCATTTCAGGTAATCCACCCATTTCAGTTTAAAATGTACAAAAACAGGAAAGAAGTAAACAACCATCACAACATAAAGCATCAATGTTGCCATGACGGCAATACTGACGGCGTAGTAAACAATGCTATCTTGTATCCTCAGAATCTGAAACTCTGTCAATAATAGGTATCCAATCAGGAAAATGACGAGCCCCAATCCATTCGTTTCGATAAAGTTTTTCTTGAAATGTTTTAGAAATGTTGTGAAAACTGGAATGTCTTCGTTCCCCTCAATCCACTTCCTGACAATCGAGAACATGGCCGCTGTGGCTGGCATGAATCCGAATAGTACCAAACCCAGTAGTGTAAACAGGATCCAGCAGAAATTGACGTATGCCAGACGTAACGTCCATACACTGAACCGATAATACCCTAAAATGAACCCGTACATTGTCTTCACCTCTTTCATTTGAAGTCATGTTATTATTCTTTCACAGATCCGATGAGCACACCTTTAACAAAGAACCGTTGTAAAAATGGATATACGATAAGCAAAGGCAATGCAGACACGATAATAACAGCATATTTCACAAGTGAAGCGGTCTTGATTTGATCTGTAAAGGATTGGGCACTTCCGGCAGCCGATGCCGCACTATCAGCGCTGACTTCATTCAAAATAAGTATTTGCCTCAGAATAAGCTGAAGTGGATAAAGTTCTTCATCGGATAGATAAATCAAAGCATTGAAATATTGATTCCACAGTGCAACGGCATGAAACAATGCCATGACCGCTATAATTGGCATGGATAAAGGAAGAACAATCCGGAAGAATAGATGAAAATCGCTGGAACCATCTATTTTGGCAGCTTCAACTAATTGGTCGGGTATTGTTTGCTGGAAGAATGATCGCGCAACAAGGATCGACCAAGCACCTACTACACCCGGAATGACAATCGCCCACATGGAGTTCACCATGCCAAGGTTCTTGACGACCAAATACGTCGGAATCAATCCACCGTTAAATAACATTGTAAACAATATAAACCATAGAAAGAATTTCGTCGCCAGTAATTCTTTGCGTGATAAGGCATATGCGCATGGCAAAAGGACGAATAAATGGATACACACACCGACAAAGGTATAATAGATTGTATTTCGATACCCTATCCAGATGGCTTTGTTTTGGAAAATACGAGCAAAGCCATCAAATGTTATATCGACTGGCCATAGCCACAGTTTTCCGGTGTTTACGGCCTGTGGATCACTGATGGAGGCGCTGAGTACAAAAACGAGCGGGTATATGATGATGAGTGTGATCATCAGTACGAATAAAAAATTGATTCGATCGAAGGTTTTATCCGATAAACTGAACTTGGACATCTTTTTCCCTCCTACCATAGGCTATTATTACTTACTTTTCGTGCCATCTGATTGACTGTAATGAGCAAGGCGATATTGATCGCGGATTCAAATAGTCCAATAGCCGCTGCAAAACTATACTGACCTTCAAGCAATCCTGTTTCATATACAAAGGTTTGAATGATATCCGACGTTTCGGAGTTTAACGTGTTTTGCATCAACAATACTTTTTCGAATCCGATTTGCATAAAATTACCGATGTTCAAAATAAATAGGATGACTATCGTCGGGAGAATCGAAGGGACGTTGATATGCATAATACGTTGCATGCGTGTGGCACCGTCCACTTTTGCAGCTTCATGCAATTCCGGATTCACTCCCGCGAGTGCTGCCAAGTAAATGATTGTGCCCCATCCAAGTGTTTGCCATTGACCCGACCAAACGAAAATATGCCTGAACCATTCAGGACTCGTCAAAAACGGAATCGATTCGCCTCCAAACAGGTGTATGATATGATTCACCAAACCTGTTGAAGGATCTAAAAATGCAACTAGCATCCCGACGACAACGACGACAGATATAAAATGGGGAGCATATGTCAATGTTTGTGCCCACTTTTTAAATGGACCATTTTTCAGTTCATTTAAAGAAAGGGCAAAAATGATCGGTAATGGAAACAAGATTAAATTATAGGCATTTAAAATGATGGTGTTTTTCAAGAGCCGCCAGAAGTAATAGGAATTGAAAAAACGATCGAAATGCTCGAGTCCGACCCAAGGACTGCCGAAGATTCCCAGGTTGGCGATGTATTCTTTGAATGCAATCTGGACACCGTACATTGGTATGTAATGAAAAATAAAGAAATAGGTGATGGCAGGCAACAGAAAGACATACAGCTGCCAGTTGCGTTTGATACTTTTAAGGTAATAATTTTTCTTGTTTTTTCCGGATAATGCTTTCTTGGCTGAGCTGGTTGCCATGATGGAGTATATCCTCCTTTCGTGAAAGCCAAATTTCATTTGTAAATGGTGACATGGGGAGAAGGGAGGGGGAGATGCCCCTTCCTCATCCCGAATGTTTTTTTACATATTCAATTATCGAGGTAACGGTCGTATGCATCCTGGTGAACTTCTGTCACTTTTTCCAGTCCATTTTTTTCGACTGTCTCAAGGTATTCATCCCAATTGCTTAAATCTTCATCTCCGGTGATGAACTTATCACGCATTTCCTCAACATATTTTGTTAAATCCTGGCCTTGGGATTGCAACACTTTATTTTCATCGGCAGTGAATGTAAATCGCGGCCAGATTTCTTCCTCGGCATAAGGCTCTATTTTTTCGGCTGCTTCCATCGATTGCGGTGCTGTTTCGCCACCTTGGAAAAAGTCAGCTTTGATAATCCCATTGATAGATCCAAGCCATGTCAACTGTTTCGCGATGGCCTGTTCAAATGTCATGTCACCTTCAGGATTTAGAATACTATCGACATATGTGATTTCACCATCGTCATCTACTTCATAAGTCTCATCTTCTACACCCATATAATAAAGTTTTGCCCCTTCGTCACTGTAGAAGTGATCCATCCAGCGGACGGTAGCAGCTGGATTTTCGTTTTCGTCTGTAATCACAAGGTTCGCTGGGTCCCAGATGGACGAGGAAACTTTGTGATATGCTTGATGACCGTCCGGACCTTCCAATGCTGCCAAACTATTGAACTGTGACCCTATTTCCTCGCCGAACAGATCGGTCGGGTCGTAGAATATCATGCTTCCGTATTGGTTTTCAGATGCATTCGAGAGGAATTGCCCCCATTCTATAGAAAAGATACGTTGATCGATCAGGCCTTCATCGTATAATTCGTGCATATATTCCAACAATGCTTTGTATTCATCAGTTGTTGGATAAAAACGCACCTTAGAGTCATCATCCGGATCTAAATCAAAATTGGTATTGGAAGGTCCACGATTCATTACCCCAAAGGAGCCAGAAAGCCATTGCATCATCTCCGCAATATCAGTACCGCCATATGGAACGGTGTTGCCATCGTTTGGATCTGCTTCCTTAACCGCTTTCAAATACGCATGGAATTCATCTGTCGTCTCCGGCATATCCATGTTCAAATCATCGAGCCAATCTTCGTTTATCCAAGGCCGTGCACTGAGACGGAGTGATAGAAAATCTTCTTCAATCAGTGCAGGCATGGAATAAATGTTGCCATCCGGAAAGGTTAATGCTTTTTGGATGCTTGGATCATTATCCATCAATTCACTTAGATTTGGTGCGTATTCATCAATCAAGTCGTTTAATGGAATGAATGTTCCTTGACTGCCATATTTTAATAGATCTGAGTTGGATATTTCTGATAGGAAGAAAGCATCTGGAACTTCTCCTCCCGCAAGTGCCAAGTTTCTTTTTTCCTCAAGTGCGTCTGGATCAATTGTGTTCCAATTTACATTGATGTTTGTCTCATCTTTGTAATGGTTCCAGATCAGAATATCATTCCAATCATTATCTTCATTCTGGGCAGGTTTGTTGGCGAATATCTCCAGATCGATTTCATCCTCAACAATCGGCATACCTTCTTTGTTGAAGTTGTCATCATTTGCCGCATTTTCAACATTTTCTTTGCCACTCGCTTTATCAGAACCATCGTTACCACTACAGGCTGTCAGCGTAGCAATGACAATGATGCCGAAGAGCATGGCAAAATATTTCGTCAATTTCACAAATTACCCTCCTTTAAAATTATCCGGATTCCAATGACGTCCATCTATTAGTTTAGAATTTGCAACTATTCCCCCCCTTGTATAGCTGCTTTATAAGGCTTCAATTTACCCCCTAGATTCTGGAAGCGCTTTCCCTGTAGGTAATATTAACATTGTTTTACAGTAAAATCAACATTATCTTATAACATTATAATGTTTAGGGCAGTATAACCCCATAAATACCGGTGTTATAGGCATAAAAACTTTCTTGAATATATGAAATCCATTTATAAACTTTTAATACAGACGGGCGCATCGATTGGATATGGGGCAGTTACCTGTTCCAATTCCCCGTTATCCTTGATGGCCATGCCAACGATATTGTTGGTATGTTCGTTCGCTATAATCATGTAAGGACCGTCAGGCAAAATGGTAAAATGACGCGGCCATTCACCATGTGTAGGTGTGTACGTAAATGGTTCAATTGTACCGTCGGATGATATTTTAAATGTCGTTACCGAATGATGTCCGCGGTTCGATGTGAACAAAAACTTTCCTGAGTCTGTGACATGAATATCCGCTCCGTAATTATTACCCAAAAATCCTTCCGGTAGAGTGGGGGATGATTGGATAAATTGCATATGGCTTAAATCATTTGTGAATGTAAGCGTGTAGACCGTTGATTGGAATTCCGTAATCACGTATAGGATGTTCAAGGTCGGGTGGAAACTGATATGCCTTGGACCCGATCGATCGGGTAGATCAACCGTCTGCTGTAGATGGAACTGACCTTTGGAATCGATCATATATACGTATAATTTATCTTGACCAAGATCTGTTGCAATATAATAATCTGTCCCGGGTATGTTCCGGATGGTATGGATATGCGAGATGCGATCAGGTTCACTGGCTTCATGAACCAGCAGATCAGATGATGTGCCAAGTGATCCATCATCATTTAAATAATGGCTTATAAAACTACCGCCACCATAATTGGCGCTCAGTACAAATTGTTCATCTTCAGTCAATGTTACATAGCACGGTGATCCATGGGTAAGTTTGGCATTAAGTTTATACAATTGATTCTTATGGTGATCGATTTGATAGCTGTGAATACTACCATGATCGACCTCGCTTATAGCGTAAAGCTTTGTCTTATCTCGGTTTACTGTCAAGTATGAAGGATTTTCAATGTCCTTGTAGGCCATGAGTCGGCGGAACTTTCCTTCTTTAATATCCAATGTCAACCAGTGGATGGTTGCTTTATCTTTCGTTCCGTAACTGCCTATAATAATGTCATATGATGTTCGTTGTTGCATGTTTCGTTCCTCCCCGTATATTATGATGGACTTGATTCTTGTTTTTAAATTGGCAATACATGGAAAAACACGTTCGGCGATGCTATCCGGTAGTAGTAACTGCACCAACCTAGTGCGGACGATTCATTGATGTGTGGTGAAAAATACAGTCTATCCTGTTCAAGTTCTTCAATGTCAGTGATCTGTCCGTCCAAATAGGCATTAATCCGGTAGATTGTAGTCTCTAGACGATTCGTCAACCCACCATAGCGGATATCGATGATTTCCCAGCCGAATGGTTTATATAATTCAAACCATTGCTTCCGATGTGCATCACGTAAAGCTTGCACGTCTTGGATAAGATTCTTCAATGTTTCATTGGCGATATGGCGCAAAGTCGTCTTATCCGATGTATCATAGGCATCTTTCAGTTCAATTCCGATGGTCCCTTTACGGCCGAGAACTTTCGCCAATTTTGCGGGTACATTTAAGATGGATTTCAGATGCTGTGGCAGTGCTCTTTGTATATCAGCCAGTCGTTGATTCAAATTCATATAATAATGGTGTAGATCAAGTCCTTCAACATGCTTATCGAACAGGCCCAACAATACATCTTGCCATAATAGAAATTTAGATGGATTGGTCTGGGTGAGATTATCCGGCTTTACTCCCGGTGGTGTATCGAGTGCAGCCAATGTCAGGAACACATCTTTATCGATACCTGTTGTAAATCGGAGACGCCTGGCGAGATGTTCTTCATTGACCGATTTGTGATAGGCATGTTCCGCGTATAACTGTATACCATATAATGCGTGATAGATATTATTCTCATTGCCATCATCACCCCAAAGGGTTACGAACACATCTTCAACGCCAGCTTCTTTGCAAGCCATCAAGGCCTGTTCACTCGCTTGCTTGGAAAATCCGTAGTTTGGCGCAAATGTATTCCAGATCCATGTGCCACCAGCGAATGCGGGTGTTTTCCGAAATCGTTTGTGCTCTCGAAGAACGCGATCATAATGTTTTTTGTCCGTTTGATTATATTGCCAGTAGACAAGTTGGAGGTTGTCAGGTGTTTGTTGGATGATCTCTTCTGGAAGAACGGTGTCCTGGCTGTATCTATCACCTGTTTCGGATGCCAGTTTCAAAAACATGTCACTCCACATTTTAGGTTGTAATCCGAGTGCATCCGTTATTTGAATGACCTTATTCAAATGGGTCAGCATCAATTCGCTGCGTGCTTGATAGCCGTTTTCATTTAAAAATCTTCCACGTCCGACTTCCTCTGCTTCATCCATGCCAATATGAATCTGTTTACTTCTGAATGGTTTTGTTACGGATGTGATCATGTTTTCCAAAAGGGTGTATGTTGTTTCGTTTTCCAAGAGGAGGGCGCCACGTGTATCTCTGTAGGAATAGGCAGCATCCCATTTCAAGAATTCTTCAAGATGGGCCAAAGTTTGGATACATGGAATGAGTTCGATACCAAATTGATGAGCATAATCATCCATTTCGCTTAACTCTTTCTCGGTCAGCCGTCCACGCATGTAACCAAAATAAGGTTCCTCTTTCACTTCATACGTATCCTCCATATACAACATGGCGCTATTACAACCCATAATGGCTAGCTTTCGGCATAGATCTTTGAATGTATTGAAGGATAGAACGGCATTCCGTGATAGATCGAACATCGGGCCTACAGTTTTGAACTGCGGTGTCTCCATAATGGAAAAAGACGTTTGGCCGTTTTGAATCGCTTCCAAAAAAAGTCCAAATGCACGGAAAAAATGACTTTTAACCTGGTAGGTAATCGTTGCTTGTTCACCGTCAAATACAACTTTCAGTGCATCGTTATCTGTTTGTTGACAGTTAACCTGGATGCCGGCCCGTTCTTTCAACGTAAATCGGTAGTGTGATTCCAGAGCTTCTACTCCCGATTGAATGCTGGTATAATGTCCAGTCAAATGAATATCCATCGTTTCACCTTTCTTATTTTGTATTTGCGGCATATTTTTATGGCATCATTAAATCGCTTACAAAAGATGAACCATATAAACCGCATTTCTATTTATAATAGTTTTTAAATTATGTAAAGTCAAATGTCATTGGGATAATAACCGTTTGTTGGCAGTGGAAAGATATATTGCAATACGGATCGATTCTATTTGAAAGGTGATTCGACCATCAATTCAATGCAATTTTTATGGTAAAATGGTTACGAGGAGGTTGGATGTGTTGGATGTAATGGATGTTATGCAAAAAATGAAAACCCATGAGCCATCGATACTTGGAAAAGAACATTATCGAAAATATAGTGTCCTTATCCCATTGGTTGAAAGGGAAGATGGGATTCATCTCCTTTTTGAAATACGGTCCAAATATATGCGCAGTCAGCCTGGTGATGTTTGTTTTCCGGGTGGTAGAGTGGACGCAACAGATCCAAGTAATCAATATACGGCTCTCCGTGAAACATCGGAGGAACTTGGTGTTGACATGACTGATGTGGATGATGTATTCCCGCTAGGTTGCCTCGTGACGGAAGGACGGATGATCTATCCCTTTGTTGGTATATTCAGGGCGTATGATTCAATTGATGTAAATCAAAATGAAGTGGACGCTGTGTTTACAGTGCCCTTAGCGTATTTTCTAGACGCGACACCGAAAAAATATCCCGTTTATTTAAAAGCGGAGCCAAGTGATAATTTTCCTTATGAGTTGATACAGGGTGGAAAAGAATATCAATGGAAACAACAGCAAATCGATGAACTTTTTTATCAATATGATCAACATGTGATATGGGGACTGACTGCCAACATCATCGCTCATTTCATTGCTGTATTGAGTGATGATCGAAAATAGGGGAATGGTGTTGATGTAATCTGATTTAAATAGCCGCCTCGGTACGTTCGAGATTTTTCTTTGGACAAATGTCTTTAGCACTGTGAAAAAGAAACGAAATTCCGGAGCGGCTTATATGTGATTGTCATTCATTGTTGTGAATCAATCTGTTTCATTTATTGTTTGTTCTGGTTTAATACGACAGACAGACAAGCGTTTCGGATCATACCAGTCATTGATATATGCATTCACCTCATCCAGCGTCAATGATTCAATATATGGAATCACTTCAAAGTAATCCAAATCGTAATCGTCATACCATATATACGATTGTGCAATGATATCTTGAGAGTTCATGCCACGTAATATGCGACCTATTTTCCGCTTTTTCATACGTTCGAAATCACGTTTTGAAAGCTCCAAGTCACTTGTCGCTTCAAGCAAACGTGTCATTTCACTTATAAGTCTATCTGGATATGGGGTGTTTCCAGTAAGGATCGCATATCCGAAATCATTCTCCGCTGAGCTCGTATACCCAAATGAGTAATCGACGATCCCCTGATCATACAGTTCTTTGAAATATTGTCCACTTCGTCCGAATAAATAATCAAGTACCATTTCTGTCAATAGGTTTCGCTTTTCCAATTCCTCGGAGGCGATTGGCCGTGCATATTCTTTTATCCCGAACATCACTTTGGGAGTTGTTACGGGAAGTGTTATTTCTTTGGATTGTACGTTGACGTCTGTTGGTTCTTCAGGTATAAATCGTTCAATCGCTTCGGCTTCGTCAAACGTTTTGGACGCCTGATTTTGACGGATGACAGCCATCAGTTCGTCCTTGTCGATGTTCCCAGTGACACATAATGTCATGTTGGATGGATGATAAAAAGTATGATAACACGTATATAGATCATCTTTTGTAATGCGATTGATCGACTCAATCGTTCCGAGCACTTCATGTTTGACAGGATGATTTTTGAACATCGCCCCAAGTGTTTCCATGAATAGTTTTTGGTCAGGGTTATCTTCATACATTTGTGCTTCTTGAGTGATGATGCCTTTCTCTTTTTCCACCGTTTCCTCGGTGAAATAAGGGTTTTGGACAAAATCGAGCAACCATTCCACACATTCAATCGCATTTTCGGTTGTATCGAATAAGTAAGCCGTTTGGGTTGGATTTGTATATGCGTTTGCATTGGCGCCCAGTTCAGAGAAACGTTCGAATGCGTCATAATCTCCTTTATCAAACATTTTATGCTCCAAAAAGTGCGCAACCCCGTATGGAGATTGAATGGCCTCCGATTCGCCAAGGGGAGTGAAAGAAATGTCATTGGCACCATACTTAGTCGTGAAAAATGCATTCACTTCAGATACGTTTTGTTTGGGTAAAAGACACACTTTCAATCCATTATCGAGTGTTTCGGTATAAATGGTTTCATCAATTTTTGGGTAGTTTTTCGTTCGCATTATTTTCCCTCCTTACCTGTCAATAAAAACACAGTATCCAAGGATAACTTTTTCGCGCTTTTGATGACATCCTCTTTTGTAAGAGCTTCGACTTGTTTGATAAGTTCGTTGACCGGACGCTTTTTATGACCGATCTCCTGTTGGTAAAGTAAATCAATGATTCCTCCTGCATTATCAAGAGACGCGACATGTTGATTGATAATGACCTTTTTCGCTTCGTCCATTTCATTATCAGATATATTGCCGTTCTTCATAGCCATGACTTGTTCCTCGATGATTGCGCGTGCTTTTTCATAATCATCCGGTGAAATACCACTATAAATAAAGATTTTATCACTGAAAAAGTCAAGTCCCGAAGCGGCATAATAGGCAAGACTATGCTTTTCACGGACATTTAAAAACAATTTGGCACCAGGGTGCCCACCAAGTATTGTATTACACAGGATCATACTGGTGAAATCAGCATCTTTGTATGCTGTTTGGGTGCGATACCCGATATGTAATTTGGCTTGTTGGACAGTATCTTCTTCGATGACTATATTTGCTTCTTCCCGTGTGATGGGATTGACGGTTTCCGCTTCAGGTTGGATGGTGTCTTGAACTGTGGCATTACGGAATCCGTCAAGGTTGTCTTTAACAATATGATCCAGTTCATCCGGATTAACATCCCCGACAATGAATAGTTCAATTTGATCATTTTTGACAGCATTTTTATAGTAGGTATATAAATTTTGTCCGTTGATATGTTCCATATCTTCCAAATATCCAAATGGGTGTGTCTGATACCGTTCTCCTGTCGACATTTCATCGATCAAGCGTATATTAGCATATTGCATTTTGTCATCTTTGATGGATTGGAGGTATTTGGTGATGGTTTCTTTTTCCCTCGATGTCACTGTCTCATCGAAAGCATCATTTTCTATATGTGGGTGAAAAGCAATTTCCTTTAAAAATGCCAGAGCTTCACCGATGATGTTCTGATCGCCCTGGATAAATTTTTCGTTCGGTATTTCCATATGAAATGTCATGATGTGGTATGAACCAGCTTTGTGCCCCGCTATTTCCAGAGAGGCACCATATAAGTCATCCAGTTTATCTTGAATCAGTGCTGCACTTGGATATTTTTTCGATCCTTTACGTAGTACAAATGGTAGGATGGCGCGTTTGGTTACTGTATCCCTGTCCAAAAGTGTTTTCAATTTGAGTTCTAAAGTGATGGTTTTGAATTTTTGGCTTGGAATAATGTGTCCACTGAAATTATGCCATTGTTTCTTTGTTCCGTGTTCGTCCATTACTTTCATTTTTCATCCTCCTTAGTTACTGCATCATTTTATTTCTATCTTGCCGTGTGTAAAATTTTCCGACTCTAACATCCGTTAGTGTTGGTAACTGACTTGATTTTATCCCTGTTCCTTCTTGAGATTGTAACATACTGAACGATAACTTACCTATATGATACATCTTTTTCTTGTTATCATATTTAAGACATTTAATATTTGAATGACCATGGGGAAAGCGTGCTATGAGTATGAGGGGCAAACATCATATTGACAAATTAAAGCGTTTTCTTTAAAATCAAGATATAATTGTATACAAATATACAAAGATATTTTGCGAAAAGGGGTGTTCTTGCATTGGATAGCCATTCACGTACAAATGAACGATATACCGCAAAAGAATTTGCTTATACGGATATCAAGGAACAGATCATTGAAGGAAGATTAAAACCGGATGCATCCATTATTGAAGAACGTTTAGCGAAACACCTTAATATCAGCCGTACACCGCTCAGGGAAGCGTTGCAAAGATTGGAACAAGATGACTTGATCATCAGGCAAAATAATGGTCGGTTGAGAGTGGCCCCGTTATCGATACAGGAAGTCAAAGAATTGTTTGAAGTCAGAGAGAAACTGGAAGGTATCATGGTGGCTCAAGCTACTGAAAATATGACTGAAAAAGATGCGCATAAGCTAACGATGATCGTCAATATGATCAAGGAAACTGCCAAAGTGGGGGAAGCACGAGATGTCTTGTATTATGGTGCCCAGTTCCATGGTTATATCTACACATTAAGCCGGAACCGGACAGTCATTAAAATACTCGGTCAGTTGAATGACAGGATCCACCGCTATCAACACTTGCTCCCGAAGGATGATATGAGTCGTTTCGAATCGTCCTATAAAGAGCATCAGATTATTTTGGATTATATGAAAGATAATGATAAAGAGAACGTCCAGGCTGCGATGGAGTCACATATTACGAACAGTTTGCAAGCCGTTGTCCGTGCGATACGAAATGCTGGGCAAGGTATTAAAAAAGAAGGGGAGAGCGATCATGGAAAATAAAGATTGGAAGTTTCAAACAAGATCTATTCATTGCGAGGTTAATCCATGTAAGGAAACAGGGGCCGTATCTCAACATCTCGTTCCGGCGGTTGCTTATGCATTCGACACAGCGGATAGTGCGGTATCCGTTGTGAATGGTGAAAAGGAAGGCGTATTTTATGGAAGATATGGTAACCCGACCACACGTACATTGGAGAATAAGTTAGCTAATCTGGAGGAAGCAGAAGACGCCCTTGGACTCAGCAGTGGCATGGCGGCTATTTCTACAAGTATTTTAGCGTTTGTGAAGCAAGGTGAACATATTGTTGTGACAAAAGATGTATACGGAGGCACACACAAATTTCTGAGCAATCTCGGCAAGCGTATGGGTATTGAGTTTGATTATATCGACTGTACCGACATGGACGCCATTAAAGGTGCCATTAAGGAAAACACTCGCGCCGTATATATTGAGACGCCTTCCAATCCGACATTGACTGTATTGGATATCCGGTCAATTTCGCGTGTCGCTCATTCGTTTGATTTACCGTTGATTGTTGATAATACATTTATGACACCTTATTTGCAACGTCCGTTGACACTTGGGGCGGATATTGTTGTGCACAGTGCTACAAAATATTTAAATGGACATGGGGATGTTGTCGCTGGTGTTGTTTGTGGAAAGGCC
Source organism: Virgibacillus sp. (assembly GCA_035301285.1). GTDB lineage: Bacteria > Bacillota > Bacilli > Bacillales > Amphibacillaceae > DATGUN01. The sequence continues at coordinate 24,787 of DATGUN010000018.1, read as the reverse complement.
TCTGATATTGACTTTATGCGAAATAAAATAGCTGGTGACTTGGGGCAACCTTTGAGTGCCTGGGATGCTTTCCTTACTCTGCGCGGTATCAAAACATTAGGATTACGTGTCGACGCTCATTGTAAGGGAGCAGAACAAGTAGCTACGTTTCTTGAGGGGCATCCACTGGTGCATAACGTCTATTATCCAGGTTTGCAATCACACCCACAACATGATTTAGCCAAAGAACAGATGGATGGAATGGGTGGCATTGTCTCATTCGAAATCAGTGGAGGGGTGAAGCAAGGAAAAGCATTCATAGATGCCTTGAAGCTCGCAATGATATCATTCAGCTTAGGTGATCCGGAAACCTTGGTTCAGCATCCCGCTTCGATGACACATTCATCCATCCCTGAAGAGGAACTAGGAGATTTTGGTCTATCGACGGGGCTCATCCGTCTATCGATTGGTTTGGAAGATCCTGAAGACATCATCGCTGATTTGAAACAAGGATTGAACACACTTGAACAAGTGATGATATAAGTGATGAATCGATAGCCTCACCGTTCGATTTATGTCGGTGTGGCATAAGTGAATATCGTTTATGTAGATCGATAGAACAGTACCTGTGAAATAAGGTGCTGTTCTATTTGTTTTTGAATGACGGCATCGCGTGTTCTGTTAGAAAATATAATATGATTTTCTTGAATTGACGTGCGGATTTATAAAGAATTTGATATAATATGTAAAAGTTTTGACATTTGTGTTGTTGGGACTTTCAGACTATGATATCATAAGGCATATTACATAGATAAAGGGGAAAAGGGGAATAATGGTATGGTAAAACGTTCCGATATGCGGAAAAAGAAATCAAAGAAAAAATGGTTGTTGATTCCATTAGCCGTATTGTTGGTGCTAGCATTGGGAACAGCAGCATATGGGTATTCCATATGGAGCAAAGCGAAAGAAACGGTTGATGGTGAAATGCATGAGCCAGTCGACTCCATTGACCTTGATGTGACAAAAGAAAAGATAAAAGCAACAGAACCATTAAATATCTTATTGATGGGAATTGACGCACGGGAAGACGATAAGGGGCGTTCAGACGCATTGATGGTTCTGTCACTAGATCCAGAGAGTGATCGGATGCAGCTGGTGAGCATTCCAAGGGATACGCGTACAACGATTGTCGGGAAGGGAATTGAAGATAAAATCAATCACTCTTATGCGTACGGCGGAGCAGACATGACGGTTGCAACGGTCGAAAATCTTTTAGGCTTGGAACTTGATTATTATGTAAGTATGAACATGGACGGTTTAGAAGACTTGGTCGATGAAGTTGGTCCCATAACTGTGCAGAATGAAATAGCCTGGAGCGGTGACAAGTATGATTTTGAGAAAGGTCCAGTCAATATGGACGGTGATAAAACAATGGAATTTGTCCGTATGCGGAAACAAGATCCATCCGGGGATTTTGGCAGGACAAAACGCCAACGCCAAGTGATTGAAGCGATTGTAGATCGTGGGGCTTCAGTGGGTTCGATTCCGAAAATTGATAGTGTGTTGGACATCCTCGGCAATAATATGGCAACCAATATGGACTTTGCAGACATGAAGAAGATTTTTTCCGGTTATCGGGACACACGCAAAAACTCTGAAACATATATGATCGAAGGTTCTGGTACAACAATCGATGGTGTCTATTATTATATGGTTTCAGATGAAGAGATCGAAAAAGTACACGATATGATCGTGAATTTTGGAGATTAATAGGTAAAAATAAATAGAAAAAGATGACAAACAAGTGATGATTCCATATGTGGAATATCATTTGTTTGTTTTTTTTACAAAAAAAGAACAGAAAACATGTAAAAATGATAAAATAAGCAAAAAATGTGATGAACTTCACAGAATTTTATGTTCGAATCATAGAAAATAGATCCAGTATGACTTTGTAATGGAAAAGTAACGTAATAGTAACGGAACAGTCATAAATGCCTATAGATGATATATGCCTATTTATTCATTTTTGCTCGTTGAGCGTGAATTAGAGAGGAATACGTTTACATTGGGTATTAATTTTATTAAGGTATAAATATGGTATATAAAGGGTTATTTGTTGGGGTGACCCTTGGCTACGATGCAGAAATCTTATTCCGTGTAATAGCCTTGTAACAATAGGAGGATTCTGGATAATGGCTCAATCAGATCGTCATCAAGATGAAAATCTGTCAAAACTGACAAGGTATGAAAAGGAAAACTTTATCGCGATACAGGACTATATAGGTGAAGGGTATCGTCTATATGATCACAATGACGTTATATGGGATATCGCGGAAAAACAGACGGATCGGATCATCGAAGCCACAGAAACGTTTTTTCTGAATACGTACGGAATATATGTGGAAGTGCATAATATGGTCAGCGGACATAACAGTGTCACCGTTTTTGTCGAATCAATACACGCCCCTTTTTTCCATACATTTGCAGTAGTGCCTATTGACGAAAAACAAAAAAGTGTCAAAAGTGATTACGTGTGGTCACAAGAAGGGGAAGTGGAACGGGGTATTAAGGGTGGCCTTTATGTCATGGCTTTTGAAAGGGCTTTTAATAAGCTGGATAAATATTTGGACGACATCGTGAATGAATTTCCGGTTGTCGGGACACCTAAAAAGGTTATTGATAATGTGAAAGCGAACGGATATATGACCCCTTTTTATTTCATATCGCCTTTTGGGGATGTATTTAAGAAGTTATTTGAATCATTCATGTCAGATACAACGTTCGATAAGACTGATGTCCATCGTTTTTTTGAAAAAAATGTACCTGAGGCGATGTATGTCCATATCAACATTGAATTTTACATGGAAGATAAAAACATTTCTCTGGATAAGAACATTTTGGAGAAGATCGCGGTTGATCTTAAAAAAATGTCTGGCATTCCAAAGGGTGTGTATTCAATTTGCTTGAATGATAACTTTATAGATAAAAAAAGAGGAACCGGTAAAAAAAATAATACATTGGAAGTATCAACATTTATAAAACACGGTGGTGTGTTTTGAAAGGAGATTAATGGTTGAAGTCAGAAGAGCGGATTCCGGACATCAAAATGAAAATGGATAACAACCTTATTCAGCTGGCGGGTTACCATGGCTATTTGAATCCAGAGAAATCCAAGATGATTGAGGTTAATGGTTATGAACTTCAGGTTGTCGATACTACGCATGATCCAGTGTCGGGATTAGAAGGGTTTGTCGTGAAAGATGCCCATAATAATGAAAACAGTCATTTTTCGATTGTTTTCATCGGCAGCCAACAGCTGAAAGATGACATGCATATCAGTGATCTTAAACTGCTGTATGGCAAGGAGAGGTCTGTTCAAATCGAAGCGGCAAAAACATATTTCAATCGTATAGAAGATATGTATGGCTCTGGGGCTGTCAGAGCTGTTACCGGCATATCGCTGGCTGGATCGTTGGCAAATGCTATCGCCATCGAACACCCCGATGTTCGCTCGGTAACGCTCAATCCCTTTATGCTCCCTTATGGTATGGCAAACCCAAGTCATGATTATCCTAACATTACCAATTATTATAGCAAAAATGATTTCCTGACTAATATCCATGAAACATTGAACCTAGGTGAACGTGTCCCGGGGCGGAAATACCATATTCATAACGGCTTGTCTTCATCTTCTTTCGGGAGTGGATATAATCGAATGGACTATGCGGAATGTGAATATCAAGTTCCCATTGGTATAAAAGGTGAAGCGGGTTATGGCTTTATCCATGTTGGAGTGGATGATCATATCATAACAAGCCTGTGGACAGGTGTGCCTTTATACGGAAGCCCATCCAAAAAAATAGATGTCAACCATAATAGCATGAATACATTGGCACATAGCTTGAGAGGTAAGTTAATCCAACGTGCTGACCTCGCTCGTGTTTATATTGATAAAGCCAATGAGATCGCTGCCCATGAGCGCGAACAGGTGAATAAAAGGGTATCGGAATTGCAAAAATCCTTTTATCATATATATCATGTCACTTCAGGTATGTCTTGGCACGACAAGTTGGCTGAAAAAGCGTCTGGACCCCAAACAATCGTCGAACAGCTAGGTGAATTAGTCCGTATCGTCCAGAAGAAAACTCGTATATTGGAAAAATTGCGCCATGATGATTCGCCGGAGTATGAAGCGGATATCACTTCTCATTTACAACATTTATTCACGCCTTTGAGAGACCGTTTGACACGTGTTAAAAAAAGTATTGATAAATATATGTTTACCAAGCAAATTGTCATTGAACGTGACATTCCCGACTTAATTAAAAACGGGGATGGTTTCTATACAGATGCCGTCGCCAGTGAGTTAATCAATTTCTATTCGATTCTGTCTTGTAATATGGAGCGTATTTTGGATCAGATGAAAAATTTCAAAACACAAGTGGAAACAAGTGCAGAAGCATTGAAAGAAAAGGAAATGACCGCTGATGAGAATAAGCCGTATATAACGGCTGGCGATTTTGAAAGTATGCAGCAGACTGGCATTGTATCCCTTGAATCCTCCCCATATTTGAAAGAACGGATGAAAATAAAAAAACAGCAAGTAGACCGTGCATATGAAAAAATTTGTGCTATTGTAACCGAAAGATTGAGACCCATCCTTCAGGAAACAAGCGAGAATTTATTTCTGCTTGATAAGGATCTTGCCGAATTAGTCGGTTCTGTCCAATCAATCCTCCACTTTCAGGAAAATATGTTAAAACCATCAAGTGCTTTTCTTGGTGACGCGGAGAAAATAGATGATGCCATTCAAGATATCATCAACCCCATTCGTGACATTCAATTGATTGTGAAGGGATTGGAAAAAGCATTTATCCGTCTGATTGACCAGCAGCCAGAGTTGATGGAACAATTCAAGCGTCATATAGATGCAGCTGTCTTTGCCCCATCAGAATACTCTAATATCCGCCTGTATAATATCGCTTGTTCATCGATTATAGATGAGATGGAGATATTGTTTAAAGATATCACTTTTCAACTATCGGATGGTGAAGATGCATCGGTACAAGATTCCAGAAAAATGGCGCAGGGGATAGAAGAAAGTATCAAGACAATAAGTAAGCAAGTCGAGAGAGGCATTCTTTAAGCAAACGATTCACTCGTTTGCTTTTTTGATATATATTAAAAAGGTGCCGACAGAAGAACAGTCATGATTTATATGTATGTCACTATAACCATACATGTATGAGAATGAGAAAAAAAAGAGTTATTCCAAGATATAAATGGGTCATCCGTTTACGTTTTGAAGGCCAAACGAGACGCAGCCATCCGGAAGACACCATACCGACTAGGGTCATCCCTGTTATGAATCCGCTCAATGACTTGATGTGAAGTAAATCAAAACCGAATGTTCCAATAACCATGTATGCATGAAAGATAATGAAGACGAGCGCCGACGTCCCGATCCAGCGATGGTAAGGGATGATTTTTTTTGCGTAATTGGCGTATTTAATTTTTCGCTTTCGGTCAACTGATGAGCGGATGGTTGAAAAAACAGCATGTCTCGTTCAATTCATGAAAAAGAGGAGAACACCGGTCAACCCCAATATGATATGGAGTGGGATGTCTGGAAACACTGGATATAATATGATCTTCCAAACGATAATCGCTAAAGCTATTCCATTAAGATAGAACCATTTATTCATTATATATATCCGTTGTCAATCATGGTCATTACGCTTTGCATCACACAAGACTTGTTTGACGAACGGCTCCCCCCTGACATCAATCTTTATCTTTCTTCTATTTTATCATATTGTTCCCTTCCTGTAAGAAATGGCAAAACCGATAGGCAAAATGATATATTTCCAGAATTTCTCATGAAAATCTAATCTTTCTCACATAGAGGTCTCATTTCCAACGTGCATGATATGGTTAAAGGAGTTGTTGAGAGTGGCTATTGAAGTATTTAAACGTAAAGAACAAAAATATCTTATCACAACAGAACAATATGAGAAGTTACTGGATGCCATTTCTGAATACATGCGTCCGGATATGTTCGGTGACAATGGAAGATACACCGTTACAAGTCTTTATTTCGATAGTGATGATCACCGGATTTATTATGAGACGAAAAACAAGCTCAAGTTCCGACAAAAATTGCGTTTGCGTGTTTACAATCAAACGGACCGAAATGGAACAGCATTTTTTGAAGTAAAACAAAAACATAAAAAAGTGGTTAATAAACGCCGGATGTTATTGCCTTTGAGTGATGCATATCATTATTTGAAAAATGACGGAAGTACGCCGCTCGAATACTATGAATCTTCCAATCCACAAATTTTCAGGGAAATAGATTCATTTAAGCGGTTGTATGAATTGGAGCCAGAAATGATAGTCAGCTACGACAGGCATGCTTTGCACGGGATTGATGATGCGGAGCTACGCATGACGTTCGATCAAAACCTCAGATGCAGGAATGAAGACTTACATGTAGAGAATGGTCCATACGGAGCCCATTTTATTCATATGAATCTTGTTGTCCTGGAGGTGAAAGTCAATGATAGTGTCCCGCTATGGTTAACACGTATTTTGCAAGGATTGAACTGTGAACAACGTGGAGCCTCGAAATTCTGTACCAGCATGGAATTGCTCAAAGGTTCCGCGATGCCACATACAGTCGAACATGAACGTGTGATTGTATAGTGTTACATCGTATGGGTGGCACAATCATTTAAATATACATTATGAAAAAAATTTTTGAGGAGGAATAATATGGATATGATAGAAAACTTATTTACATCGACATCTGTTGATTCGGACATTTATATGATTTTGCTTGCATTGGTGATTTCAACTATTTTAAGTTTGGTGATTACAAAAGTATATATGGTAACATTTACAGGGGAAAGATATTCACAGGCATTTGTGCACACTATTATCATGTTGAGTGTCATCGTATCGGTTGTCATGAACGTAGTCAGTGATAATGCTGGAGTGGCCTTTGGGTTGTTTGCGATATTTTCATTGATTCGTTTTCGGAGTGCGGTCACCAATGTGAAAGATATCGCATATATATTCTTTGGGTTATGTGTGGGAATGACGAGCGGATTGTTTCAGTTTGATTTAGCTATTATACTGACATTCTTTGCAAGTATGGTCTTTTATATTTTATATAAATTTGAATACGGAAAAGGGAAAGATACACAGATTTTGAAAGTGACGGTTCCGGAGAATCTGAATCATGAAAACCTGTTAGCGGATATATTAAAACAATATACGATCCAATCAACATTACGTCAGGTAGAAACAACAAATTTAGGGACCATGATTTTATATACGTATGCGATACGCAGTAAAAACAATACGGATGATAAAGAATTGTTAGATCGCATCCGTGAAAAAAACGCCAATTTAAAAGTCTCCATAACATATATGGAAGGCACAGAATGATATATGGCATTTACCCCAAAAGCAAATATGAATTGCCTTTTGGGGTATTTTATTCGTTTTGGGCAGCTTCGATGGACTGTATTTTTTCACTGATATTTGTCGTTAGTTCACGTGTGAGATTCGGGACAAATGTTTTTAAGACACCATTGATCAATGCCCCTTTCAATCCCTTTGCGGTAATAGCCAGATGTCCTGTAATATTCGTTGTGGAGTCAGACTTTTCATGTGCTTGGAAATAACCGTTTCCAGAAAACTTCTCATTCAATCCTTTAAGTTGAAACGTAACAAGTGATGGTTCTTTCCATTCGGTGATATCGACACGTAGCTCGATTTTCTTTTGGATGAAACCAAGGTCACCGTTAAATTTCCATGTTGATTGTTTTTCATCGCGAATATGGTGTGCAATATAGCCTGGAACCAGCGGTGCCCAGTGGTCCATATCTTTAATGAAGTTCCAGATGGTTTCACGGGGAATATGTATTTCTTTTGTGTATGTCCCTTCCGGCATCTGTTATTCCTCCTCGAAATCTATGATATACATTAATTACATTGTACAAGTATGTGTTGTATTTGTCATGTTTTTGTGACAGGTGCCATGTTTGTTCTTGTTTTAACAGGGTATAATAAAGAAGGAACATTTTTAAAAGTAATCGATAATAGAATGATGTAAGACGTCTTGTTCCAATAACTTTCGAAGGGGAGTGACGCAAATGAAACAGCAAAAATGGCCGGAAAAATATGATATTGATAAGTTGGTTACCATTCCAGAAGATATTGAAAAACTGAAAAATGGACAAAAGACATCCGTTCGCAGGAATGATCGTTATGCTGATGTTGGAGATACGGTTATTCTGAATGGTGTTACATTTGAAGTGACAGATGTCTATCCGCAGAAACTTGGTGACGTGACAGAGACAGATGCTAAAAATGAAGGCTATGTGGATTTAAAAGCATATAAAGAAGGCATTACATCCATTCATGAAAGTGCCGTTTGGGATCCGGAAATAACTGTTTGGGCGCATGAACTGAAACAATCTCGTGTGTGATCGAATCCTTTTTTCAATTGTAAATCAGTTGTCAATAAACCTTCACAATTTTATTGGGCAAGTGGCTTGAAATAATAGGGTTCATGATGTATTATATATATAAACTATCCAGTCAGTTTTATTTATGGAAGCTGATTAATAAGCAGGGTGAACATACATGGCGCCAAAAATTTCAGAAGAAGCAAAGGAAGAACGGCGGATATCCATACTGAAGGCAGCATTGGAATGTTTTTCGGTCAAAGGATACTATGCTTCCACAGTTGACGATATCGTTAAGTTCGCTCGTTTAAGCAAAGGTTCCGTTTATAATTACTTTGAGAGTAAAGAGGATATTTTCATTGGTATTTTGCGCCATGAACAAAGAAAGACCCAGGATAGATTGAAAGCAGCTTTAGCTCAAATCGAAAGCCCGCTTGAAAAACTGAAATACTGGATCAATACAGATATTCCGTATAGTGTGAACAAGAAGAAACTCATGCGTGTGCATGTAGAATTTTGGTTGTATTCAACTGGATCACCAGATGTCCAACATATTTTAAAGGAACGCTTTGATGTCATATTTTACATGATCAAAGAAATTATCGAAGAAGGGCAACAGATGGGCGAGTTCAAGCAAGATATCGACCCCGGACAGGCTTCCGAAATGTTCTGGTCTTTGCATGATGGAATATGGTTGCATGCTATTATCGGGTATGATGAGGCCAAACTGGAAGACCATATAAGAGAAATGGAAAAAGTGATGTTGGCATATTTATTGTAAATTCATTCATAAATAGAGAAATGAATTCATATAGATGTTGAGTGTCGTTTATTAAATAAACCGACCAGTCATTTTAACTATGAAAGGAAGTGAACATAATGCGTTTAAAAAATAAGCATAATAAAAAGAGGTCCAATAAATTGATGTTTAATCATAAAAGTGCTGAGTATGCGTATCAAAGAAATGAAGAACAATTGGAACGCGAAAGAATTTTATTGGATTACGATGTGATCCGTGCAACAATCAGACCTCTATAAGCAATCGACGGAAATATATGATGAGAGAATCAGTGTAGTCTGGTTCTCTTTTTTTATCTTCAATAGAAAAAACAGGAACCAATCGATTCCTGTCAATCATCTTAACGCTCAGGGTAATAGGCTCCGGGAAACGGTGGTATATAAGGCTGCCAGGTCCGTTTGGCTTTTGTTTCCGGAGGCGTATGGTTCATGTCTTGTTTATCCTTGTTTTGGTTTTTGTTATCTTTATGTCCTTTTACACAATCATCCGGCGGGCCAATAATGACCGTCGCATTAATGGGGTCAAGTGCAGCTTCGACTGTTTCTTCATCGAGACAATACATATGGGCAAGAGCACCTTTAGGCATGATGCGCAGGATTTGAGAGCCAAAGGTGGTTTGCAACAGCGGTGTATCAAATGTAGACAAAAGATGTGTATCATTGGCTGTAGCCGTTATATAATGCCACCATCCTTGTGGTATACTGGCAACTTCTTGGGGCGTTATATCAACTTCGATCAACTTATCAGTATCAGGGTTGATCATTGATACGGTTGCCGAACCAGTTATACAGTAGATGAGTTCAGACGCATTTTGGTGATAATGCGCTTCGAACATATTTCCGTTGCTCAAATAAATATCAAGCAGTGTCATATTTCCGATCGTGTTAAGTTGTTCGATCCCCAGTTCATTCACATAATTTGCATCATTCTTTTTGAAGAGCAAATGATCCTGCATGTTTGCTTTAAACTGTAAATCGTTTGCCGTGAAATCCATATAGGAGACAGCCATCCAATCACCTCTCTAATTTTATCATCGGTTATAGCCTATGATAATGATTGGGAAGTGTGCCTAATTTCCTGTCAAATGGTCTATGCCTTGTTATTTTCGACAGCCAACCATTTTAATTCATGCAGGTAATGCTTCAATCAATTCAATATCCGGAATCCTCTGAAGTCAGGTTATCCAACATCGTATAATCATATTGTTTAAGAGGTTTTTCTGCTGGGCCTTCAATGACTTCTCCCGTGTATGAAAAACGCGATCCATGACAAGGGCAATCCCACGTTTTTTCCGCTTCATTCCAGTTCACTTCACAACCGACATGCGTACAAGTCGTATCAACCATGAATACGTCACCTTGTGTATCTTTGTATAGTCCTTTGCGTTGACCTTTTATGATGGTGACAGCTCCTTCATCGGGTTTTAAATCATCTGGATCGACATATCCCGTTTCCATTTTACCTTTGATCAATTGTGCGGCGACATTCGTGTTTTCCCTCAAAAATGTTTTGATGCTGGGGTTGGCGTGAAAACGGGAGGGCGTGTATACCTGCTTATAATTATTTTTCTTCCTGAGTACCATGTCCCGCATTAATATTGCCGCTGCTGTGCTATTGGTCATGCCCCATTTGCGATAGCCTGTTGCCATTAAAATGTTGGGGTTTTCTTCTGTTAGACTGCCGACATATGGTAATTTATCCAAAGATGTCAAATCCTGCGCCGACCATCTATAGGGAATGGATTCAATTCCGAAAGTCTCATCACCGAACGTTTCCAGTGTTTGGTAGTATTCTGTGGTTTTCTTTTTTCCCTGACCGGTTTTATGTCCGGCGCCGACAATCAGGATCATATCCTCACCGTTGATTTGGATTGGGCGTAAGGAACGTGTGTCATTGTCGGCACTCAGATACATCCCTCCCGAATACGGTTGTTTGATCTTAGCTGCAACGACATATGATCGTTCGGCATAAATACGTGTTGAATAAAGTCCATAACCTTCGTAAAAAGGGAAATGGGTGCATTGCAAAATGTTATCGGCTTTAATCCGATAATTATTCCGTGTCAAGACAGAAGGGTGCTCCCCTTTTTCAATATCGACAGCGGCAGTATGTTCATAGATTCTCACGTCCCGACGGACCAATTCTTCGATGAGCGCCTTGGCATACTTCAACGGGTGGAATTGAGCTTGCTCAGGCATCATAAGTCCTTTTTTGATAGAAATCGGAATAGGCAGTTTGTCGACAACTTCACCTGGAATGCCCAATTTTTGATAGGCTCTCGCTTCTCTTGAGATTTTATCCTCAGCCAGTGCAGTTGTTGCATATATATAGGCATCCTGTTTTTGATGATCACAATCGATTTCAAGTTCATTGATGGTGTCAGTCATAAAATCGAGAGCCTCTTTATTGGCTTCATAATAAAGTCTTGCAATGTTTTTGCCAGCATTCGTCATGAGTTCATCGTAGATAACCCCGTGTTGGGCCGTGATTTTCGCAGTTGTATGGCCGGTTGTTCCATTCAGCACACTGTCAGCCTCGATCAGAACGACATGCTTCCCTTCTTTCGCCAATAGGTATGCGGCCGTTATACCCGTCAGTCCTGCGCCGACGATGGCAACATCTGCTCTTTCATCCTTTTCTAATGTTGGGAAAGATGGTAAGGAGATATCATCACGCCAATAAGACCGGGATTCGTCAGGTAGTTTAGATTTTTGGTTTTTCATTGTGTACACTCCATTACTTATGTGATATACCATTAGTTTATCCATAAATATGTCTCGTATGCGACATGTCAGGTTGACTGCTTGAATTTTGAAGATGTCGAAGCACCCGTTCATTTTTTTATGAAAAAGCTTGAAAATTGATCCAGGTCAAGGTAATTGAATGGCTATCTTTTTATACTGTAGATGAAGTTGTAAGTCATATGATTAGGAGGATGATGAAATGAGTCCAGTTTTCAATTTTACTTTCAATGATGTTGTCGGGACATTGCCCCTGGTACTTATTATCATGATATTGGTGATGGCCCTTGCAATAATGTTACGCAGTTTGGCGTTTACAGTTGTCCAATTCATGTTCATGATCGCTATGTATATGTTGAATTTCACTTTTCATCCTGCTTTAATGTTTGTCTCGGTGGGCATTCAATTTGTTTTAGTCATCTATTTAATATATAAATACGTTTCGGCGCTTGAACGAAATTACCAATTGATTTTGGAAAAAACACATCAAGTCCCTGCATCCTATACAAAAAGTGGCCAAGGTGAGCAAAAATCATTCATGTAACGCCATCATTGCTATGTCACCTTGATGGAAGATTTATTCCTGTCAGGGTTTTAGCCCGTCAAAAAAAGCTACCGTAATCACCAAAACCTCTTGACTCTATTTTTCAGGGTAGTGGAATGGCATGTTCCAAACTGGAAGGCTGAGGTGTTGACCGTCTAAAGGTTGAGTTATTTTCATTCTGTGGTACGTCGAATAAAATGCCGTATGAACGTATGATGGATGCAAGAGGTCAAGAAGGATGAATTTTCCGGAGGTGAATATGGTGGCGGTTAAAAATAAAATCAGACAATACAAACGACATCATGCGAAAAGTGCGAAGAAGATGAAGGCCATTGACAGACAGCGGTATCAGAAACAGCATGAACAAATTATAATGGAATATGATTTGATCCGATCATTGAAGAGTGTATCATGGTAATTTTTTGGCCAAGGATTCAGTAAGGACAATGTATCCCATATTATAGTAAGAAAAACCTCGTCCTGGAGAATTTCCCTGAACGAGGTTTTTCATGTGGTTCTGTCAATCCTTTTAGTTATCTATCAAAAGTAAGAACACGGCCCCATAAGTCATTATTACCCCATATGCCGCGGCGTAATCCTTCCAACTGAACGATTTGGCTATGGTCGACGAATAAGTTGACTTCCGGACCATAGTTTTTGATATACCAGTGGAAGACATCTGGATCGGACGCTTCAAACATGATGTTTTCGGTGCCAAGTTCTGATGCGAACTGTGTGGCAGCTTCGGTACGCCATTCATGCACACTTTCAGTGATACCTTCTGATTCGATCATCAGCATATATGCACCTGCATCAAGACAACGCTTGCCGGTTTCGATGGCTTGTTTTGGATCCATTGTTCCTGCTGCTTCGTTTTGCTCTGCTGTGTTCGTGCCCCCGGCACCGAATTGAATACCGATTTCCGGTTTGGCAAGGAGTCCAGCTTTTTGAACACGGTCAACCAGACGTACAATATCGTCTGTCGGAATAGTGATGAAGCCGGTGGAAATTTCAATGATATCAAAGCCAACCCGCTTACATTCACTGATATAGTGATCCACCGCATGGGCGCCTTGTGGGATGACGGATTCCATGAAACCCCCTGTCGAGACTTTGACATCATATTCATGGGCTATATCAAGAATCTCCTTCAATTCTTTTTCTGGATAAAGTGTGAAAGCACCACCGGCGAACTTCAGGATATCCACATATTCACCCATTGTTTCCAAAATATCACGCAAATAACGTTTTCCCATCACACTGTAATAGGGCCCCCGGATTTCAGTAACCCCCATATGACGTGGTTTGTCTTGGCGTCCATTCATACGGAGTTCTTTAAAAGCTTTATTGTTATTCATGTTACTCCCCATCCTTTATCGTTATTTTTCCAAGCAAATTGGTTAAATCAGATACATTTTTCGTTTCAAGGTTCCAAATGACATCTGCAATGGCGTCGGCTAATTCAGGATCAATGTTTTTCGTTAATTGATGATACTTTTTCATCAATGTTTCCCTACTGGCGGGACGTGTCTGAAACCCTTCATAATCACTTTTTTCAATGGTATATTGTTGTCCATCTTTTGTTTCAATGGTTATTTTACAGGCCATTTCATGTGGAAAGCGATCACTGTACGTTTTGTTTTCGGTAACGTCCACTTTCTGCAGTAATTGTTGGACATCGTCGCTTGCAATACGATCGGGTTCATATTGTTCCGGCATGACATTGCCATCAATATAGGCAGCTGCAAGCATATATGGTAATGAATGGTCAGCTTCTTCTTTGACACGTATATTTTTCTTCCCGCCTTCTTCGCCGCCACCGATTATATGGTAAGCTACATCAAACGTTTCCAGATAAATGTGTTTGATATCTTCTGGAGCGACATCTATTTCATCACGCAATTCGAGTAACCCTTCAATCGAAGCTTGTGAATGAATTTCAGCATTGAATCGTTTAATGATTGTATTTGTGACACGTTCCATATTTTCTTTGGACCAATCAATGTCAAATTGCCCCGCGATTGTGTCCATAAATCCTTTATTGCCTTCAAAGACTTCTCTGGGACCGGTAATCCCGGATTGTGCCAGAAGACCGGCGAAAGTTGCCCCCATCGCTGTGTTCGGATAGGCGAGTCCTTTCCAGTTGGACAGATCCCCGGTGCGCGTCACGCGTAATGAGTTGAAGCCGGTTCCGGCAATCGCAACCGCATTTGCTATTTTATCTTTATCCAATCCTAGTGCTCTTGCCACACCACTTGCTGCACCGTATTCGCCTTGTACAGTATGATCAAAGCCATGATCACGTACAGGCGCTATATCGGATAATCGGCATTGGACCTGATAGGCAATGCCAAGTGCCAATAAAAATTCCAAACCGCTTGCATGGGAATATTCGGCACCGGCAAGTACCGGGGCCACATTATCGGATGGATGACATGTTTCATGTTTGGCTAAATAGGAATCATTGAAATCAAGGTAACGGACAAGCGCCCCATTATAAAAACTGGCTTGATGTGGAGTTGTTTTTCCACCTCCGATTAAAGTGACGTGTCCATTTCCACCAAGTTCATCCGTCAATTGTCTGATGTTTTTGATGGGTGGTCCTTCCAATGCTCCGATTGCACATCCAATGGCATCTAATACTCTTCCTTTCAAAGCTTCCATCGCTTCATCGGAAAGCATGGAGGGGTCAATGTCATGGACCCAGTCTGCTAATTGTTCAACCATTGTTTCTTGATTGTTTTCAACCACTTCAACCACCTCCAATTATTTTTTGTAGCTGGCAAGTGTTTGTTCTTAATAAGGTACCTTAAGGTGATTTGGTATTTCAAAGTGTCTCACTTGCTCTCTACATATTTAATACTACATCTTTGTTTGATAAATATAAACTATCAAGACTTATAAAATTGATACTAAAAACAAATATAACATGATAAGATTTTCTTTTAAGGGGTGAAAAAAAAGCGTCTCTTAAAAGCAGGGCATTCGTTAACATTTTTTACTTTTCCCGCGCAAAAAGCACCTAAAAAATGACAGGTTTAAAATGATATGTTTCACACATGATAAGCTTGAACAGATTATTTCTGTTCAAATCCCCGAGGAGTGATCAACGATGGCAAACAATGATAAAAATGATTTGTTGGTGCCAAGCGCAGATAATGCGGTGGACAGGTTGAAACAGGAAATTGCGACAGAATTGAATGTGTCACCTGGTGCCGATACAACTGCACGTGAGAACGGATCGGTGGGTGGCGAAATGGTCAAACGAATGATCAAAATCGCTGAAGAAAATATGAATTCCGGCCGAAAATAACCGGACAAAAAAGGAGCCCTAAAAAGGCTCCTTTTTTGCGAGAAGATTAGGCTGTGGCTCGTTCCGACAACCAAATATTTTGCAGGATCGATTGCTTTTAAGTTCCTTTTTTCCTGGAAAAAGGTAAATATAAAATCATAAACATCATGAAAGCCACTGCTTCAAGGGATAAAATATAATAAGGATATGGCCCCAAGTAATCAATGATGCTCGCTGTACGAGGCTTATGCATCAAAAACATATAATTGGCATTGATCAGATGGTTTATGATATATACGAGTACCGCAATCAAGTTTAACGTTAAAAAAGATTTTATCAATGATTTGAAAGTGATTGTATAATTGTACAGGCTGATCATTATTAAAGGAGCCATAATCAATAGTGTGTGATCAAGAAAAAATTGGATAAAGCGATATTGTGGAAAACCAAGCAATAATTCCGGAGTCAGAATGGCTTGTATCGCACCGCCTATCGCTATAAAATAAAATACTTCAAATAAAACCTTGCTTTTTGTCAGCAACATGATGGCACACATGATAGAAGCGATGCTGCATAATTCAAATGGCAATGATGAACTCACATACCATTGATCATTCGAAATATACCAATAATCCAGACTGAGACGGCTGATGAGCAAAGTCCATCCGACAGTCAAACGGATCTTTCTTCTATATGGTTTCAATGATTTTTGAAAAATGAACACACAGGCGAAACATATCAAAGCGAAACCGATTGTAATCACGTGTGCTGTTTCCCACATATTGAACGGGTTTTCCGGATTATAAAACCATTTATCCATTACATATCTCCTTGCATCCATCTGTCCTAAAAAGGGGTCCTATGAATATGTATTCTTTAATTTTATAAGTTTATCCTATCTTATCATGAATTTCTGCAGGGACTAACCGACACCCTTTACAAAAGATGTCAGAACCGCTAACATGAAGCTAAACAAGGCAAGGGGTGATGGTTCATGCACACATTTACACAATCGGAAACCCTAAAACGGCTTCCCGAACAGTTTTTTGCACGTCTTGTGAAAAAGACACAGGATCTTAAAGAAAAAGGGCACGATGTCATCATATTGGGACAGGGGAATCCCGATCTGCCAACACCAGATCATATCGTGAAGGCACTTCAAAAGGCGGCAGAAGACCCCGTTAATCATAAATATTCACCGTTTCAGGGTTTTGATTATTTGAAAGAAGCAGTAGCAGCATTTTATAAACGTGAATATGATGTTACGGTTGATCCCGGAAGAGAAGTCGCTGTTTTATTCGGTGCTAAAACAGGGCTTGTGGAAGTGAGTCAATGTTTGTTGGATTCCGGTGATTTGGCTTTGTTGCCTGATCCCGGTTATCCGGATTATTTATCAGGTATAGCACTCGCTGATGCAGCAACCGAGTTTATGCCGCTCTTAAAAGAAAATGACTTTTTACCGGATTATAAGCATCTGTCAGAGTCCATCCTTGAACAAGCTAAGCTGATGTTCCTGAATTATCCCAACAACCCGACAGCGGCCACGGCTACAGAAGCATTCTTTGATGAGACAGTTGAACTTGCCAAAAAATATGATATATGTGTCGTACATGATTTTGCATACGGTGCCATCGGTTTTGATGGCAAAAAGCCAAGAAGTTTTTTGCAAACATCCGGTGCGAAAGATATCGGTGTCGAAATGTATACCATGTCAAAGACATATAATATGGCAGGTTGGCGGGTCGCATTTGCAGTCGGGAATCCTTCTGTTGTAGAAAGTTTGAATCTTATCCAAGATCATTTATATGTGAGCTTATTCGGTGCCATTCAACATGCTGCCGCAGAAGCGCTTAAGGGAGATCAAACGCCTGTCAGACAATTGGCAGATACATATGAAGCGCGGCGAAACTGTTTTATCAATGCGGTTCGCGAAATAGGATGGGATGTAGAGGCACCCGCTGGGACTTTCTTTGCTTGGTTGCCAATTCCGGAAGGGTATACGTCTGAATCTTTTGCGGATGTACTATTGGAGAAAGCACATGTCGTTGTCGCACCGGGGAATGGATTTGGTCAATCAGGCGAAGGTTATGTCAGGGTTGGCTTATTGGACACCGAGGAACGTTTGCAAGAAGCTGTTGACCGGATTGGTAAGCTGAACTTGTTTTAAAACAATGGATGAAGAAATAGGGGGAGTTTCATGCCTTATACGCAACAAACACTTGATGAATTAGATCGGATGCTAGAGAAAAGGTGTCAATCCGCAAAAATTCCTGGTATGGCATTGATTGCGTCGCAGGATGGAGAACGTATATTTCAAAAAATGTATGGATATCGTGATCGGGAGAAGCGGCTGTCTGTCACACCTGATACGATATTTGGCGTCGCTTCGATTACAAAATCCGTTGTTGCTCTGGCCATTATGCAATTGGAAGATGCCGGGAAATTGACGGTGGAAGATCCGGTTATCCGGTGGCTGCCAGAATTTAAATGGCCTAAAATCACCTATACAGAACACTTGACCATTCACCATCTATTGACACATACCTCCGGACTTCCGGGTTTACCCGCTGTACATCTAGCACGAGCTGCAAGTATTGAGGATGATCCGGATGGGCCATATCTTTTTGGCGACATTCCTGAAGCGAATCAGCCCGTTGAATCTGTTCTCGATATATTGGATGTCATCGGGCGGATGGATTTTTCACTGCTTGGGCCACCTGGTAAGGTATTCAATTATTCGAACGAAGGCTATGCCCTCTTGCAGGAAATCATCGAAAGAGCCAGTGGTATGACATTCACATCATATATGGATAAACAAATTCTGAGTCCACTCAATATGGATCGATCTGTATTTTTGACGGAGACTTTAAGTGGAAAAGAAAACGTCACCGAATTGTATGCCTATACAAAAGATAAAGAAAGAGACGTGTTTCATTCGCCCGTCTGGTGGAACGTCGGAGCGATTTATTCCAATGGATCATTGAAAGCGAGTGCCAGCGATTTAATGACGTATATGGATGTATTTCATTTTGATGGGCTTGTGGGAGGTAAGCGAATTGTGTCAAAAAAAAGCATTGAAAAAATGATGACCCCACATGTCACACTCCCTAATGGGGGTCAGTATGGATATGGTTTGCAAATCCATGAAAGGGATGGCCATCAGTTTTTCGGGCACGGTGGAAGCATTAAAGGTGTATCATCAAATATACAATTTTCAAAAGAAAAAGGTCTATCGGTGTGTGTCCTGATGAATATAGCGGATGCTGATGCGGAAGGATTAGCCATAACAGCGTTGAATCAGTTGTCGGGTATCAAAGAAGAGGAAACGTTGCCGGAATTTTCGATGACAACAGAAGAATTGAAACAATATGCCGGACTCTATCAAACATTGGAGGGTCATGAAGTCCATGTCACTTGTTATAATGGACGTCTTTTCATAGAGCAAGATAGTGGCTCTATCAGGCTTTGTCCGTGTGCTGCGAATGAGTTTGTCATGCAATCAGGGAAAAAGATCGTGTTCACTGTCGATGCCCATCAGGATGTAACAGGCATTTTCCGGGGGATGCGTTGGTTGCCGAAAATGAAAAATGAATCATTGAATGAAAACATGACATGGTGATGAGATTCACGGTGCCGATGAATTGATTCATGGTAGTTCTGGCAGTCCGTAGCCAATTTAGCTAGGTTGGGGTATCCTGCTCAGGTGATCGAAAAAATGTTTGACATGTTTGAAGCAGGTGTGAAAAATAAGGAAAGGATGTTATATTGCCATGTTGCTGAAACCCGAGAAACTTAAGAAAGGTGATAAAGTCGCAACAATCAGTCCATCTTCGGGACTGGCGGGCGAAAAAGCGATCCGCCCACGTTACGAACAAGGTGTCCGACGGCTGGAAGAGATTTTTGGACTTGAAGTCATTCCGATGCCGAATAGTTTGAAAGGGATTGATTATCTGTCTAATCATCCCGAGGCTCGCGCAGAAGATTTCATGACAGCATTCCGTGATGACTCGATCAAAGGTATCATTGCCAATATCGGTGGGGATGATAGTATCCGTCTGCTTCCATATATCGATTTTGATGTGGTACGGAAGCATCCGAAAATCGTGATGGGTTATTCAGATGTAACAATTTCTCATTTATTTTGTCATCACGCTGGCCTATCTTCGTTTTACGGTCCCGCAATTTTAACAGACTTTGCTGAAAACGTTGAAATGCCCTCTTATACGATTGATATGGTGAAAAGAACGTTGTTTTCGGATGAAGTGCTCGGTACGATCGAGCCCGCCAAAGAGTGGACGAGTGACATGCTGGAATGGACAGACCCTGCCAATCAAAATATAAGACGCACGTTTACGTCGCATACCGGTAATGAGCTGCTTCAGGGAATAGGAAAAGTAAAAGGACGACTTATCGGCGGTTGTATCGAGGTACTGGAGTTTGCAAAAGGGACAGTACTTTGGCCGAAAGAAACGCATTGGGATGACGCCATTTTATTTTTTGAAACATCTGAGGAAAAAACAAAACCTGAAATGATAATGCGATGGCTTCGTAATTATGCCGCCCAGGGCATTTTACATCAAGCTAAAGGGATCGTTTTTGCCAAACCGAAAGATGAAACGTATTATGATGAGTATAAAGATGTGATTCGTACGGTCATGGTGGAGTGTGGTTTAACAGATTTGCCTGTTTTGTATAATATGAATTTCGGCCACACGGAGCCAAAGTTTATTTTGCCTTATGGAGCGATGGCGGAAATAGACTGTGATACACAATCATTTGCGATATTGGAAAGTGGTGTTTCATGAGTTTCATGAAGCCAATCATTGGCGAAAAAATGTACAATCCCCTACAATTAAGGTGATGCAAATATGGAGGTGGATATTAAAATGGTTGATTTACAGGAGATACAATCGACAAATGGATATGAAAAATTGATGGAGGAATCGAAGACACATCCGGTTCTTTTGTTTAAACATAGTACAACATGTCCGATCAGTGCCACAGCATTCGATGAATATCAATCTTTTTTGAACCATGCCGATGATAGCCTTAGCGCTTATGTAATCAAGGTTATCGAGAATAGGAACATATCCAATCATGTAGAAGCAGACACGAAGATAAAACATGAATCACCTCAAATTTTCTTGATCGATAACAAAGAAGTATCTTGGCATACATCCCATTCAAACATAACAGCCGAAGCGATAAAAAATGAATTATCGATGTGAGTTGTAAAAGGTTGCAGTTTTGTACTGCAACCTTTTTTAAATAAGGCGTGTCTTTTTACTTCGAGTGTCGAAATATGCTATAAAATATAAGAGAGGATAAAAAATAAACAGGAGGGAAAGGGAATGAGTGAAGACACATCCATTATTTTTTCTGATGATCGTCGAATGAAGAACAATGACCGGTTGTATGAATTTATAGAAAACAGCACGGCATCGTTCAATACCGTATTTTTGGAAGAAAAATTTTATGTTGTTATCCGAAAAGGAGCCGCGGAAAAGGGAACGAGTGAAGATGTACGAATGATGGCAGGAGAAATAGCCCGGATATTGACACAAAACAAAGTGGATCGAGCAACGGTCGAGGCAGGACAGCTTACAGAAGGTTTTTCAGCATTATCAGATGAATCAGCTGTGATGGCATTTGTAGAGGGATGGAAGCTTGGTACATATACGTTTTCAAAGTATAAAAACGAACCGACACCACCGGCGACGCAATTGACCGTGAATGGAAATAGTGTGGCATCCGCATATGAATCGGGACTCATCCGTGCAAAAGCTACATCCTTTACCCGTGATTTGATGAATGAACTTTCAAACGTTCTGAATCCGGAAACATATCCTTCCGTTTTACAAAAAGAATTTGCGGATACGGATGTAGAAGTACGCGTGTATGATCAAGAAAAGTTAGAAGAAATGGATATGCAAGGTGTTTTGACGGTTAACCGTGGAAGCGAATATAATGCTTCATTTGTTGAAATGACGTATTGCAATGATGCGTCCAAACCACTTGTCGCATTGGTCGGAAAAGGGGTTACCTTTGATACTGGCGGGATTAGTTTGAAAAGTGGACGGGATATCAGCTCCATGCGCATGGACATGGGGGGATCCGCCGCTGTAGCTGGAGCCATGAAACTTCTTGCCGAATCCAATGCGAACGTAAATGTTGTTGCACTCATACCGATGGTTGAAAATATGCCTGACAGTAAAGCTGTTTTGCCAGGTGAAATCATCACATATAAAAATGGACATCATGTACAAGTCGGAAACACCGATGCAGAAGGTCGTCTTATATTGGCTGATGCGCTTATCCGTTCTGGTGAGCTGAATGCCGATTACGTTGTTGATATAGCGACATTGACGGGCGCAATCGGAAATGCACTCGGAACAAAATTGGCAGGTGTTTTTGGCGATGAAGAATTGTCTCTTGAGATGAAAAAAATCGGGGATGAAAATGGAGATTTTAACTGGCCGATGCCATTAGTAGATGCCTATGACAGTTATTTGAACAGTGATTATGCGGACTTTTCCAATATGAGTTCAAAAGGGGAAGCAGGTTCGATCACTGCTGGTTTATTCCTTCGACGTTTTGTTCCAACATCTTGTAGATGGCTCCATGTTGATATGGCAAGCGTAATGATGGGGGAAGAAAAAGGATATTATACTAAATCTGCAAGCGGGTTTGGAGCAAGATTACTGGCAGATTATACGAATTATGTTTCAAAATAAACGATTCGGGTTTAGACAGAGTCCTATTAAATAAAACGATGATATCGAAAAACAGCCGTTCTTGTGTTAATTATTTCCTGCACAAGGCGGCTGTTCTTTGTATCCATTTGTTTAATATAATATTTCATCAGTTACAGATAGATCATATAAATTTTCCAGGATGTCGGTTCGTAGTTCAACCAGCTCCTCATAATCATAGAAAAATCGGAGTTTATCATATTTCAATTCGTCGTGTTTTTCTATATCTTGGCTGTTGGACATGACAAACTGTGAAAAAGCATCCGCAATATCCTCTACTGGACTCGTACCTTGATAACTGTTCATGAACCGATCTTCATTTTCATAAAAGAATTCCGTGTAATCCGTTTCATCTTTCCAATCGATCGATTCATACGCATCGGATATATCCTCCCAGAACGCTAGATAATATTCGTATAAATAACTATTTTCTTTCATGCATCCCCTTTCGTAATAAGTATCGCATGCAGCCTCTTTTTTATCATGAAGTTCCTCGTTCTCTGAAGAATAAGCATCCTCATCAATGTCCACCTGTTGCTCGTTGAGCGTCAATACATGACCAAATTCATGGATGAACGTCGATTTATAATAGGGGATATACTCTGTCATGTTATGTGAAAACATGAATGTCTGATCGCTCGGTTCATCTTCGTGTCGGCCGACCGCAAAAACGAAATCTTTTCCAGTGTCTGTTAAATAAACGTATTTAAGATCCTGCCGATATTCTTTCGGAATGATTCCCGAAAAAACATACCAGTTTTCATTGACTGTATCCTTGATATGATTCAATTGAATGTCATTGGAGTCCAAATCGTCCATATAAGTATTAAAATAATCCGTTTCGTACAATGTATCCAGCTCATCATCTTCATCAATAGAATAATAGAAAACGTTGTTCCATTGATCCTGATTATGTTGATATGAGAAATAAAAGTCCTCTTTTTCGGTATTCATATACCAATCCAAATGATTTTTATTCGTATCTTGGAAACAATCCCCGCGTTCCAATGTATCCTCGATCGCTTTACATTCTTCTCCAGCTGTTACATAGTCTTCCGGGAATTGTTTGGATTCATCCATAAGGTCCTGCAATACCTCTCCTTGATCCTTACTGGTTGAATCATTTTCTTCTCCGTTGTCATTCGAAGATTTATTGGAATCGACTTCAGTGTTTTCCTCACTTTCACCAGTGGCTCCTTCACTTATTGTCTTTGTGATTAAATAGGAGCCGGCAGCTAAACATACGATAATGATTCCGAATATACCCAAGGTTCTTTTCCCCAATGAATATCCCTCCCCAGTCGTCTTGTATAGCATTACGGTTCATGCAAAAGAAAGGTTTCATAAGAACATGTGCTTAAGTTCGCACCTTCGTGTCAAATTTTGTCGAACAAATCTCCAAAAATTGATTTCTGACTCGAAAAAATATATGGAAATGGCTGGTTATATGGCCAAAATGAGAAAACAATATGTCGGTTTTTGTCGAAACACTACCCAAAAATGGAAAATAGCAATTTGGGTCATTAGGCCTATTCGTGTTATAAATAAGTCAAATATGAAAGGAGGGGATATGGTGGATGAAACGGTCATAAAAGAACTCCAACAGTTAAAAGTTAAAGTTGCGCAACATGAGGAGACCATTACACAACTTTTGGAAATCATAGCTACAACCAATCGTCGTGTTTCTCATTTATACGATGATTATTTTGTAGGGTCCAGTTCATCCATTCCTGCATCTATGTTTTCCTCGAAATAATAGCTTTCTATATTCCTCATCCATCCTCGCACGACGCCTCAATTTGAAAAGTAGCTTACCCTCAAGCTACTTTTCATAATCTGAAAAGAAACTGAATCATATAGATGGGAGTGATTGTTTATGCATGATCGAAATGATCTGGCAATGTTGAATGAGCGAATTGAACAATTGGAAGAGGCACTGTCCAGGCTGGTTAGGGTAATAGCTGTCATCAATCAAAGGATTCCTGATAATCACATAAGTAAACGTATGCCTGACCTCTAGATTTAAAAGTATGTGTAAAATAGTTCTCGGTGGAAATATTCATTAAGTTCCTGGAAAAAAATGAAAAGGCACTCTATCATAAAATGTATGCTTACCCGGCAAATACATTTTAGAAAGAGGCCTTTTCATGGATATTATATCAAAGTTACATCAACTAATACACCAAACAGGTAATTTAAT
>DATGUN010000017.1:0-144555 GCA_035301285.1 Virgibacillus sp. | reverse complement strand
AATCGGAGGACCTACAATGTATTACATCTATCTTATTTTTTTCGGAATGTTTGGTGCTTTATCCCGATATGGTTTAAGCATTGTGATGGGAGACACACATTTTCCGGCAGCAACCCTGACATCAAATCTAGTTGGCTGTTTCCTGCTTGCATTTGTTATGCAATATGTTATGAATATATCTTCCTTATCACTAAAATTTACCTCTGCAATCGGGACAGGTTTTATTGGTTCATTTACTACCTTTTCTACATTTGCCCTGGAGATATCTACATTCCTCCAAACGGGTGAGTATGTGTATGCAGGCACCTATATGTTTGTAAGCCTGTTTGGTGGATTGGTGTTTTGTGTATTCGGCTATCGCCTCAGTGACAGTCTTTTGAATCGAATTAGAAGGAGGCATGGGACTGATGGGTAATATATTGCTGGTCGCAGTAGGGGCAGCTTTTGGTGTTGTTGCCCGGGCAGGTATTTCCGATTGGATGAGGTATCGATTCAGGGGTTCTTTTCCCATTGGAACATTTACGGTGAACATGCTTGGATCTTTTATTTTAGGTATTGTAGTTGGCTGTGGGCTGGATGCATCTATTACATTGGTAATTTCTGTCGGGTTTCTTGGTTCGTTTACCACATTTTCAACATTCAACGTGGAAAATATCGAATTATTGAGAGAAAAGAAATACCGTCATCTTTTCATATATCTGGGCGGTTCGTATACGGTAGGCATTATGTTGGTCATTGCAGGAATTGCCCTGGGAAGCGTGTTTGAAACGGTTTGACATACCTGATATACAATTATAAGAAAGCGGTTGTATTTCAATCGATAATGGTTTACAATACAGATGTAATGAAAAAAGCGTATATAGAAAGCCTCTAGGGGGAGCCGTATGGCTGAGAGTGAACGAATATGTTCTGACCCTTTGAACCTGTTAGTTAGTACTAGCGTAGGGATGGTGGCTTTTTTGATGGATAAAGTAATGTGAGCGGAGGCGAACCCATCAGAAAGCTTCCCCTTTGGCATTGCTTTTTTTGTTATGGATTTTTTAAAATATTTATTCGTAACAAAAGGGGAGTGGACTAGAAGTGAGTTCAAAACGCACGTTATTTTTGATTGAAGTGGCCATCTTCACAGCTCTTGCGATGTTGCTGGATATACTGCCATTTTTGAAATTTAAAGTGTGGCCAAACGGCGGTTCGATATCGTTTGCTATGATTCCCGTATTTATCGTTGCATTTCGTTGGGGAATAAAAGGCGGCCTTTTGTCCGGATTATTATGGGGAGCATTGCAAGTGGCGTTCGGGGCATATATTTTAACGCCATTGCAGGGACTTTTGGAATATGGCTTTGCTTTCACTGTTTTGGGATTGGCAGGTATATTTGCCAGACCGCTTCATAATGCGCTAAAGGCCAAGCACTATACGATGAGTCTCCTGTATATTATGAGTGGGATATTTTTGGGAACGGCACTACGATTTCTTGCCCATTTTTATGCAGGTATTTCTTTTTGGTCTGAGGCAACGCCTGAAGGCATGTCGGTCTGGTACTATTCATTGGCCTATAATGCAACGTACATGTTACCATCATTTATTCTTTGTTCGGGATTGGTGTTTTTCTTATTTCGGACACAACCAAGAGCACTGCTGAAAACTGTATAAGTTTTATCTCCGCTCTGTTTAAATAGGGGTAGACGTTTGCTGTCTATCCCTATTTTCAATATCAATCAATTAAAATAAAAGGACTATGTGATGTTTTATATAAATCGGAAAGTATAACAATCGTTCCCAAATATGATTGAATATATGATACAATTGCAAGAAATGCATAAAATGAACTGACAAATCGTCGTGAATGTTTAATGTATAAAAGAAACAGGTAGATAAGAACAAAACGCTTTGTATGTTAGCAGCGGTTAATTGCACATTCAAAATGGAAACGCTTTAAAAGAGGGGGTGGATGTATGGAAGATAATCGCTTGGCAGCATGGTCGACAACGAAATATTTCCATCATTTAAAAACAGAAGAGGACGATGAAATTGCAAGAGAATGGGCTTTGACAATCATGGTCAATGGTGAACAATATGCCACCATTGTGTGTACACCGGAACATATCGAAAAGATGGTCATTGGGTTTTTAGCTTCGGAAGGTATCATTCGCAACCTGGCTTCCATCAAAGATTTGAATATTGATGAGTCAAAAGGGTTTGCCTATGTAGAGTTAACCGGATCTGTTTCGTTTTCAGGACATTCGGAGCGATGGATTGGCTCGTGTTGTGGCAAAAGCAGACAATTTTATTTAAAGCAGGATGCCCGAACAGCGAAAACAATCTATTCAAATATGAAACTCACAATCCGTCAAACCCATCATTTAATGAAGCAGTTCGATGCAGATTCTGATATATTCGGACGGACTGGCGGTGTTCATCAGGCTTCATTAGCTACGAAAGAAGGTATATTGGTCTCTTTCATTGATATCGGAAGACATAATGCATTGGATAAATTATATGGATATATTTTAAAGAATCATATTCCACTTAAGGATACTTGTGTTCTTTTCAGTGGACGGATTTCGTCTGAAGTGGTCTTGAAAATATCCAAGATAGGGATCGGTGTTTTGTTGGCTAAATCTGCACCTACCGATTTGGCATTAAAACTGGCCGATGATTTACAAATTACCGCGGTTGGTTTTGTTCGCAACGATAAGCTTAATATATATACACATGGATATAGGATTGATGATGAGTTCCAGCAAGATGTCCAGGACCTATAACTTAAAAGGAGGAGATTTAGTGAAGGAACATGTTGTTGTAACAATAGACGGCACAGAATATTTGGCTGAACCGGGTCAAAATTTACTCGAACTGCTTAATACCACTGAAACAAATATTCCACAAATTTGTTATGATGCATCACTTGGTCCAATCCAGACATGTGACACGTGTATGGTTGAAGTTGATGGACAAATTGTTCGAGCTTGCGGTACGACGATTGAAACAGCCATGCGAGTGAATACCCAATCGGTTGATGTGCATGGTGCACAAAAAGAGTCGCTTGATCGTATATTGGAAAACCACGAATTGTATTGTACGGTATGTGACTTTAACAACGGAGATTGCACAATACATAATACGGTGGCCGAATTCGGTCTTGAGCATCAATCACGTCCGTTCACACCAAAGCCATATGAGGAAGATCATTCTTCTCATTTTTACAGATATGATCCTGATCAGTGTATTCTATGTGGTAAATGTGTCGAAGTTTGC
The DNA here is from genome assembly GCA_035301285.1 of Virgibacillus sp. GTDB lineage: Bacteria > Bacillota > Bacilli > Bacillales > Amphibacillaceae > DATGUN01. The sequence continues at coordinate 141,297 of DATGUN010000017.1, read as the reverse complement.
CAGGATGTCCAGGTGAACGAGACGTTGCTCATTGATTGGGACCGTGAACAACCACGTGTTATATGGGATAATGATGTTCCGATTGACCAGTCATCCTGTGTCAGTTGCGGTCAATGTGTGACAGTTTGTCCATGTAATGCATTGATGGAAACGTCCATGCTTGGCGAAGCGGGTTATATGACAGATCAAAAGCCAGGGCTACTTCGCTCAATGATTGATGTTACGAAGAAGGCAGAAGCGGGCTACGGTGCATTATTCGCAGTTTCCGATTCTGAGGCGGATATGCGCGAAGAACGGATTGAAAAAACGAAAACAGTTTGTACCTATTGTGGCGTCGGATGTACATTTGATGTGTGGACAAAAGATCGTAAAATCATTAAAGTCCAACCACAAGCAGATTCTCCTGCAAATGGTATTTCATCATGTGTAAAGGGTAAGTTTGGTTGGGATTATGTCAATTCTGATGAACGTATCACGAAACCGCTCATACGAAACGGAAATGAGTTTGAGGAAGTGGAGTGGGACGAAGCCCTCAATTATGTCGCCAAACGATTTAATGAAGTAAAAAACGAGACGAATGCTGATGCACTTGGTTTCATTGCTTCATCCAAGGCAACAAACGAAGAATCGTATTTGATGCAAAAATTGGCACGTCAAGTCATTGGCACCAATAATGTGGATAACTGTTCTCGATACTGTCAATCACCGGCAACAAAAGGATTGTTCCGGACAGTCGGCCATGGGGGTGATTCCGGTTCAATCGATGATATTGCAGAGGCAGAACTTGTCATTACCATCGGTTCCAATACAGCGGAATCACATCCAGTCCTGGCGTCCCGTATCAAGCGTTCGCATAAATTGTTTGGACAAAAATTGATGGTGTTTGACTTGAGGAAACAAGAAATGGCTGAACGAGCTGACTGGTTCCATCAACCGAAAAGCGGAACCGACCTCGTATGGTTATCCGCCGTCAGCAAATACATCATCGACCAAGGATGGGAAAATCGTTCCTTTATCGATGAATGGGTCAATGACTTTGAAGCGTATAAAGAAAGCCTGGAAAAGTTCACGCTGGAATATGCAGAAGAAATGACCGGTCTTTCGCAAGCGACCCTGAAAGAAATTGCCGAAGAAATCGTACGTCATGATAAGGTAGCCATATGCTGGGCAATGGGTGTGACGCAACATCAACTTGGCAGTGATACAAGTACAGCTATTTCGAATTTGCTGCTTTTGACAGGAAATTATATGCGGAATGGAACAGGTGCTTATCCGCTTAGAGGACATAATAATGTTCAAGGGTGCAGTGATTTCGGAAGTATGCCGAACTATTTCCCAGGTTATGAAGATGTCGATGATGAAAACGTTCGCGCTCGGTACGAAAAGGCATGGGAAACAGAACTTCCAACATCAGCTGGTAAAGATAACCACGAAATGATAGGAGCCATCCATGAAGGCAGCCTTCGTTCCTTATATGTTTTGGGTGAAGATACGGGTGTCGTCGATGCAAATATCAACTATGTAACAGATGCATTCAAGAAACTGGATTTCTTTGTTGTACAGGATTTGTTCCTAACAAAGACCGCTTCCTATGCCGACGTTATTTTACCTGCTGTTCCAAGTCTAGAGAAAGAAGGCACATTCACAAATACAGAGCGGCGTATCCAACGCTTATATCAAGCACTTGATCCCGTAGGTGATTCCAAACCGGATTGGGAAATCATTTCCGATATCGCCAGTCAACTAGGATATGACTGGAATTATAGCCATCCGAGTGAGGTGATGGATGAAGCTGCCTCGCTCACACCACTGTTTGCTGGTGTCAATTATGATTTATTGACGGATTACAACAGTTTACAATGGCCGGTCGACGGAGATGGTACGGATACACCGTTATTATATGAAAATGGTTTTCCGTTTGAGGATCATAAAGCCCGGTTTTATCCATTGGATTTCGAATTGGTATATGATACAGATTCCGAGTTTGATCTACATGTCAATAACGGACGTGTGCTTGAACATTTCCATGAAGGGAACATGACTTATAAGTCAGAAGGATTGAGTCACGAGCTTCCCACTGCATTTCTTGAAATGTCACCACAGCTTGCAAAAGAACGTGGTGTCGAAGAGGGGGCGGAGGTCAAACTGATTTCCCGTTCAGGTTATGTTATAGTGCAAGTGCATATCACCGATCGTGTATCGGGCAATGAATTGTATCTACCATTGAATTCAAATGGTGATGAAGCCATCAATTATCTGACCAGCAATGATGTCGATAAAGATACGAACACACCTGCATATAAAGAAGTTGCCGTCAAAATGAGGGTATTGAAGAAAAAAGGAAAAAGTCCAATGCCAGATCACAATCATCGTCAAGGTAACAGACAGCCACAGATCAGTGTGAACGTTGAAAGAAAATGGCAACGTGATGACTATACATTTCCGGGAAGTTGGGTGAGACAATAATGGCTGATCCCATAACGAACATTAAAAAGATGGAATATACAGAAGAAGAAATAAGAGAGGCACAACTTGATGAGGTTTTGACAACGATCGGTGAAAATAAGGATGCCATTGTAAAGGGGATTGCTTTATTGCGGACATTGGATGATAACGGCATGCTCGATTTTGCCGATGCCCTGATCAAACAGCGCAAAGCAGCGATGGAAAATATTTTCACGGAATTGAATAGATCTCAATATACGGGCGTCCTTGAAAATATGAGTAAACTCGTTTTTCTTCTAGGGGAATTAGATGTCGATAAATTAAGCTATTTCACTGGAAAGGTCAACCAGGGAATGACAGAAACAACGGTATCCGATCCTGATGAAAAGGCATCTGTCATGAGCCTTGTCAAAGCATTCAAGGATCCTGAAATAAATCGCAGCATAACGATGATCCTCCAGTTTCTGCGAGGTATGGGAAGAGAGTAAGAATTCAAAGTGTAAACAATTGAATGATATATGACGTTTCTGGCCCCCTGCTTAGTGGATGAATCAGTTTTTTAAGTAGGGGGTCACTATATGGATCGCTTTTTCCATTGCCTCGCTATTCCTATCATAACATTGTTTAGAATAGGTGTTTTCCGTGGCCAATGCAAATAACGCAAGATCTGCTTGACATTTTTTCATGCTGGCAAGAAGCAGCGGTTTCTCTGTAGCTTCAGGAAGTGTGATTTGATCATCAAATAGATCGAGCGTCAATTGGGCATCACTGTCAACTTGCCCTAAAAATACATTATCAATCGATACGTTTTGTTTGGCTAATTCTGTATCGAGCCATTGTTTATTCAATGATAAATTTGCCAGTGGCTCCAATAACATTTTTCCGTCCATGATAACAGTCTGTGGTTCCTTTTTTGATGGAGGTGACATCCCCATATCTTTTGGTGTCAAAGGCTGATTTTCCTTTTTTGGAATGACATTCAAAGCCCCTGTAGGCTCCATGACGGCGAATTCTACATCACTGACCTGAAAGATATTTTTTGAGCGAAGGTTTTCAAGTAGATCATCAGCTGTGAATTTTTCTCGTTTCAAATTATCTTCCATAATTTTGCCATCTTGAATGAATATCGTACTTTTACCTTGGAAAAAATCACGAAATTGTTTACTTTTCAATGAAATCAACTCGACAAGAAGAAGAGTGGCAAATAATGTTAACATGGAAATGATGCCAATGTAAAAAGGTTGATTGACTGAACTTGAAAAGATAGCCACAATACTGCCAATGACAATTCCAAATATATATTCAAATATATTCAGTTCCGATAGCTGCTTTTTAGCCAATGCTTTTGTCATGAAAAATAATATGACGATAAATGTGAATGTACGGACGATTATTTCCAACCAATCAGGCATAACCAGAGCATCCTCCTTATGAATTATATTGTGGTTCCTCGTTTTCGATAAAAATAATTTGTTTCTCCAGTTCATATCTGATGTTTCGCATATATTCCTGGGCTTGTAAAAAAGCTTCTGTGGATTCTTCATTGCTTGATTTGGCTGCCAATGTTTCCAAACCTGCATCAATCTGCTTGATGGTATAGTAACAGCTTTTTAATTGTGTTCCGACAGTCATGATAAACCTCCTCATCCTTTTGGCTTAAATAGAATGGCACCAATCATCCCAAATATAATAGCTGCAGATATACCTGAACTTGTCACTTCGAACATACCAGTTACAACACCAATCAGTCCATGCTGTTCTGCCTCAGCCATCGCCCCGTGAACAAGCGAATTTCCAAAACTTGTAATTGGCACAGTAGCACCTGCACCTGCAAAATCCATCAATGGTTCATAAATGCCGATACCATCCATAATGGCCCCGATGACAACGAGTGTGCTCATTGTATGGGCGGGGGTGAGTTTGAAGACATCAAACATGATTTGCCCAACGACACAGATGAGACCACCGACAATGAATGCCCATAAAAAAATCATGATATATCACTTCCTGACTCAATTGATACAGCATGTGCGATACATGGAATCGTTTCTTTTTGCTGGACACTGATGGGAGAATGTAAAGAGCCTGTCGCAACGACAAGTATTCGATTGACTTCATTATTTTCAAGCATCTTCAGGAAATGTCCATATGTCACTACAGCCGAACATGCTGCTCCACTAGCCCCCGCTAATACAGGTTGATCTTCCCGGTAAATGGTAAGTCCACAATCGACATATTTATCATCATCGATTTTCACACCTCTTTTGTATAACAGATCCATTGATGTCTCTCTTCCGATATGCCCCAAGTCTCCTGTAATGATGAGATCATAATGAGAAGCATCAATATTACGATCTCTTAGATGGGTGATAATGGTGTCAACGGCAGCCGGTGCCATAGCTCCCCCCATATTGAACGGGTCGGTCAAACCCATGTCGACTATTTTGCCAATGGTACTGGATGTAATGACAGGACCATTTCCATTTTTAGCTACTAATGCACATCCGGCTCCCGTTACGGTCCATTGTGATGTAGGAGGTTTTTGGCCACCATATTCGGTTGGGTAGCGGAATTGTCTTTCAGTTGCAGCATTGTGGCTGGAAGATCCACTTAAAATATAATCGGCTCCATTTCCATTAATTAAAAATGCACTTAAAGCTAAACTTTCGGTTGTCGTAGCGCAAGCGCTGAATAACCCCAAGTATGGAATATCCAATGTGGATGCAGTGAAGCTGGTTGGAGTGATTTGATTAATCAAATCACCACTGATAAAGTAGTTGACTTGTTTCATGTCGATATTGCCTTTTTTGACGGCTATTTTGCATGCTTCCTCCATCATCGTTCGTTGTGCTTTTTCAAATGATGCTTGTTTCATCCACATATCATCATGTAAAATGTCGAAGTCTTGGGGAATATTGCCCTCTGCTTCAAATGGTCCGCCAATTGTTCCTGTGGATTTGATGACAGGCGTATTTTCGAAAATCCAGGTACTTCCTTGAAACATTTACATGGCCCCCAATTCAGTTATGATTGTTTTGATGAGTGCTATAACAAATGCTGAAAAAACGCCGAATAGTATAACAGATCCTGCCAGCTTGAACATATTACTCCCGACACCAAGTACAAAGCCTTCCGTACGATGCTCGATGGCACTGGCGATAACGGAGTTACCGAATCCTGTGACTGGAACGGCGGAACCAGCCCCGGCAAATTGCCCGATTCGATCGTACACACCAAACCCTGTCAAGAGCATGGTTATAAAAATAAGGGTTGCCACAGTCGGATTACCAACTGTTTTTTCAGTAAAATCAAAGAAGTACATGTAGAAGGTAGAGATAAGCTGGCCAATAAAACAAATAAAACCCCCGACTAAAAATGCTTTCAAACAATTTTTGCCTACCGTTCGTTTCGTTTCACGTTGTTTTTGGAATGATTGATATGCCTGTTTATTAGGTGGTAGGTTTTTTGTTTTTTTATTTGCCATAAATGCCCCTCTTTTCTTTATGCATTTTCGTTCATAAGTTTTATGATTTTCTTCAACTTCTTCTGTAAATCCTTTTTTGACATTGATGTTTCTTTTAGTCTTGTTTCCAGGTCAGTCAATTCCCAAATGATCTTTTGATCGGTCGTTACACTGATGTCCATTTTAGGCAGACTCTTTTTCAATTTACTTTTCCATTTTTTTCGTAACGATTTTAAATGAAAACGATTTTTTTGATGAACGTTGACACCGACGACTACTTTTTTGGTTGTATTGACGGCAACAATCGATGTAACTTCGTTGTATTTCTTTAAACTTTGTTTTGCCTGATTTGAAGCATCTTGATTCGTCGCCTTTTTTGTGGATATCTGTGTTATGTCAGCCTCTTTTGGAGATGAATTTTTTGATTGGTTCGATGTACATCCACTTAGAATGATGAGTACCAGTAATATGGTAAATGTTTTTTTTGTCATATCTTGATTCACCAGTACTTTCTGAGAATAAATAGGATTATGCGAATAGTGTGGCTGGGGTCAGCTTTGAAAATGAAATACAGGTACAGTATTTCTACTCTCCCCAGCGCACTTTTCTGTTCTGATTTAGATCATTTCAGCGGTAAACATTCGTTCACTGTTGTTTATATTGTGGCTCTTCTTGTTCAATCTGTGTCATGCGTGGCTCAATGCTATCAACGACTGTTTGTGTCTGTTGAGCAGCCGTCTGGAAAAGTTGTTTTGCTTGTTGGTTTTCTGTTTCCAGAGCAAATTGTTCCAGACTCGCTTGAGCACTTTTCAATCCTGAAATCGTCTGTTTGACTTGTGTCGCTACTGTCATGAATGGCCCTCCTTCAGTTATGGGTTCAATCTTTATATTGTATATTTTATGGTTAAATATACATCCTTTTTTTAGGAGTTGATGGCTAGGTAAGAAGATAAAATAAAAGAAGACTTCAGGCAAATCATGCTTGAAGTCTTCTTTCAATAACGTGTGAATATTTATCTGGCAGGGTGGGTGCGAAGTATAATTTCTTTTTCGGGTTGTTCCGTTCCTTTCCATTTTTTTATCCCTTTTTCTGTTGGTTTATCGATATCCGGTTTGGATACACGGATGTTTTCATCATCAGACCAATCAGCATCGAGAAGTGGCCAGGAATATTCGAGCGGGTTTGTATCGTCTGTTATATTTTCGGGTTCAAGTTTCTCCCAGTTTTCTGTATCAATAACAACGATATCCGATAATGGAAGTGGCAACGTTGTTTCACGTTCAAATCGCAATAATAATTTAGTATCATCCGGTGAAGGGCTCATTTTTTTAAGTGATGCGATATCTGCCAAAAGAATTGCCTGATTGTCACCACTTCGATCAAGAATGATGTATGAACATAAATCTTCGTGGCACGAAAATGAAAGGATATAAAGTTTTTTATCTGTATGTTCTACACGTTCTAATTTCATATTATGAATATCTTTTTGCGGTGAGGCGCTTGCTTCGATATAATCATTCAAAATGGGCACCATGTTCAAGTTGACTTTAACTTTTTCCTCCGATAGAGGAAACTCGATAAATGATACTTTGTCATTCCCATCTGTTTCTTCAATTAATTCAGGGGTGTCATCGTTATCATCAGGTGACGATTCTTTTTTTTCAATGACGGGTTCGTCTGAACTGCATCCGACAAAGAATAAAGCAAAGCATAATAATAGCACTTGTTTAAACATATGACTGACTCCTTTAAACAAAATGAATGCCTCTTTATATTATTATACAATGATTTTTTTAAGAGTACAGAATAAATTCTCAATACTTTTGCGGCATATGATTTATGTGTCGCCGTGTGCGAACATATCAATTCATCCATTTTTCTGTTAAAATATAGATAAAACGTTGTGACATTAATATAAATGGAGGCTTTTGATTAAATGGTCGAAGTCCGAAAACCAATACAAGTAAAAGAAGCTGTTGAACGTGTCATGAAGGATATTCCACATGTACAGACCGAAGTTGTACAGATGGAGGAAAGTGATAACAGGATATTGCAAGAGCCTGTAATCGCTCGTCATGCCATCCCCGCATTTGATAAATCACCTTATGACGGATTTGCTTTACGATCGATTGATATTCAGAAGGCAAGTAAAGAAACCCCCTGCATCTGTAAAGTGATCGATCATATAGGGGCGGGCGAATTGTCACAGGAAACATTGGATGAGAATGAGGCAACGAGAATTATGACAGGCGCGCAAATTCCGGATGGTGCGGATTGTGTTGTCATGTTTGAAAAATGCCATGCTTTTGAGAATGAGCATGGTTCATATATATCGCTTGAACAACCGCTTGTACAAGGAGAAAATATCATTGTCAAAGGTCAAGAGGTTACAAAGGGAGATGTGCTGGTACAGGAAGGGACACGTATCAACCCTGGTGTGAAGGCCATTCTGGCGACATTTGGATATAAAGAGGTTCGTGTTGCAAAGAAACCCCTTGTCGGCATCATTGCGACAGGCACTGAACTCCTCGATGTGGATGAAGCATTACAGCCCGGTAAAATACGTAATTCGAACGCTTATATGACCGTTTCGCAAGTCATTCGTGCTGGAGCGGATTATACATATATCGGTAAACTGGCCGATGACCTGGAAACAAGCTATCAAACCATCAAAGATACTCTGGAAAAAGTTGATATTTTGATTACGACTGGTGGCGTATCGGTAGGTGATTTTGATCTCATGCCGGAGATCTATGAAATGTTACATGCGGATGTCTTGTTCAATAAGGTCGGTATGCGTCCAGGCAGTGTTACTACAGTTGCCAAAAAGGGAAACCAATTTTTATTTGGTCTATCGGGAAACCCATCTGCATGCTATGTCGGCTTTGAATTATTTACAAGGCCTGTTATTCAAAAGCTTTTAGGTGTAGAGACACCCTATTTAAAGCGTACCAAAGCTATCTTGGCAGAAGACTTTCCGAAGTATAATCCTTTTACACGGTTTGTTCGAAGCTATATAACTTACACGGAAAACGGACTGCAGGTTCATTTAGCGGGTATGGATAAATCCAATGTTGTCACTTCTCTCGCAAAGACAAATTGCCTGATGCAACTTCCAAGTGATACAGGAGGCTATAAACAAGGGGATATGGTCGATTGTCTGCTGTTGGAGAATTCAGAGGGGCAAGTGGTATTTCAATAATAAAAAGGGGTTGATTTATATGACTGAAAAACAAAAAGTCATCACAGATCATTTTGGTCGAAAATTGCAGGATTTACGTATTTCAGTTATCGATCAATGCAATTTCAGATGTACGTATTGCATGCCCAAAGAGATATTTGGTGAAGATTACCCATTCTTACATGAAAGTGAACTTTTGAGCTTCGATGAGATTGTCCGAATAGCGGAGACGTTTGCAGCCTTGGGGGTAAATAAAATCCGTCTGACCGGCGGGGAACCATTGATGCGCAAAAACATGGAACAATTGATCGCAAGGCTTGTCAATATACCCGGAATAGATGATATCGCACTGACTTCTAATGCTGTATTATTGGTCAAAAAAGCTAAAAAACTGAAAGAAGCAGGGTTGAAACGGGTTAATATTAGTTTGGATGCCATAGAAGATGATGTATTCAAGCAAATTAACGGAAAAGGTGTTGTAACACTTCCTGTTTTAAAGGGAATAGAAGCAGCCGAAAAAGCCGGATTGAAAGTGAAAGTGAATATGGTCGTCAAAAAAGGTATGAATGAAAGTCAAATTCTGCCGATGGCTAGACATTTCAAAGGAACCAATGTGATTTTACGCTATATCGAATTTATGGATGTGGGTAATCATAATGGCTGGGATTTTAAAAATGTTGTGTCCAAACAGGAAATTGTTGATACCATCCATCAAGAAATGCCGCTTGAGACTGCTGAACCCAATTACTACGGGGAAGTGGCATCACGCTTCCAATATAAAGATGGGGAGGGTGAAATCGGTGTTATTTCTTCAGTAACGGATTCGTTCTGCAATACATGTACACGTATACGTCTTTCCGCAGATGGAAAATTATATACGTGTTTATTTGCCTCGGACGGATATGACTTGAAAAGTAAATTACGTAACGGTATGACAGATGAAGAATTAGAGGAAAATATCACTGCTTTATGGGGGCGTAGGAAAGACCGTTATTCGGATGAACGCCGGGAAATGAAACCGACCAATCGAAAGAAAATTGAAATGTCATATATAGGTGGCTGATAAATACAAGAGGGAGGAGGATTTTGATGAAGACCTTTAAATTAAAGGCTTTAGAAGTCATTGAAAGCAAGGATAGTGACAAAGATATAACACAATACCAAATTCCTCTTTTGGAAGGCTTGATCATCAATCGTGAGGATGAAAATAATCGGTGGGTCATAGAGGCTTATATTGATAAAAAATATCATGCGTTTTTTACACGATTGAAAGAAACAAGAGAAGAGATCATGATACAAGTGAAGATAACAAAGCAAAGTAATGCGCCTGCCACTTTTATTACATCGATAATCGGAATGAATGACGTGGGAGAAAATATGAATGTATTATTTATGGGAACCATTGTCGATAAACAACGCGAAATTGTACTGGATATGTTGAAAAAGCTTATCGATCAAGGATATCACGGTGAAGATCTGTTGGATGAATTTAAAGGTTTAATTAAATAAGGTATTCAAAAGGCTTTAATGGATGGAATGATCTGTTAAAGCTTTTGTATGCCAATCACGCTATATACGGTTTCGTTAAATTTAAAAAAGTACAAGCATTTATTGCCGGTGACTGCTATAATAGATATATTATTTTTATGAGATTATCGTTTTGAAGGTAGTGATGGACGTCTATGTTTGTAGGAAATGCTTTCTTTAGGTGGGTACATAAACTCTCATCGGTTCAGCTCATTTTTCTTTTTTATTTATTGGCAGTGATTTTTTCAACTTTGCTGCTGGTACTCCCTGTCGCACATCAGCCTGATGCTGAATTATCCTTCATCGATATTTTATTTACGGCTGTCAGCGCGTTAAGTGTTACGGGATTGACGACGATTTCGATTGCAGAAACGTTAAGTACAACAGGCGTCATATTTTTAACGATTATCCTGCAACTCGGAGCAGTGGGGATAATGGCGATTGGAACATTTATCTGGATTATTTTAGGAAAGAAAATAGGCCTGAGAGAGCGCCGCCTGATTATGACCGATCAAAACCAATCACATATTGCCGGAATGGTTCATTTAGTCAAACAAATATTTATTGTGATATTATCGATTGAATTGATAGGCTTTATCATCTTAGGAACCTATTATCTCCAATATTTCCCGACGGTGGGCGAAGCTTATTTCAATGGCTTTTTCAGTACGATCAGCGCGACCACGAATGGTGGATTCGATATAACAGGAAACTCACTTCACTCTTATAACAATGATTATTTTGTTCAGTTTATCCATATGTTGCTGATCATATTCGGTGCCATAGGTTATCCGGTCTTGATAGAGTTGAAAGACTTTCTGTTTTCAAAGCCAGAGAAACGTCGTTTTATACGATTTACATTATTTACAAAAGTAACGTCCATTACATTTTTTATATTGATCATTGTGGGCGCCTTGGCTATATGGGTGCTTGATATAGGAAATGATGCCATGGGTAAATCATGGCATGAGGTGTTGTTTGCTTCGTTGTTTCAATCTGTGACGACCAGAAGTGCGGGGTTGTCAACGTTGGATGTGAGTCAATTATCGCCGGAAAATCATATATTCATGTCATTTTTGATGTTTATCGGGGCATCTCCAAGCAGTGCAGGAGGTGGGATACGGACGACGACATTTGCACTTGTTGTCATTTTTATCATTACGTATGCACGAGGTGGAAGAAGCATTCGTATTTTTAACCGCGAAGTGTACGATGAGGATTTATTAAAAGCGGTAACGGTCACATTATTGGCGGTTGCGTTTACATTTGTATCTGTACTGACCCTTTCTGCCATTGAACCGTTTTCCATCAATCAGATTCTGTTTGAAGTTACCTCGGCATTTGGTACGGTTGGGTTGTCATTGGGTATAACAAGTGATCTGACATTATTCAGTAAATGTGTATTGATGTTTTTGATGTTTGTCGGACGTGTTGGCATCATAACATTTTTACTTGTTTTCAAAAATAAAACATCAATAGGTAAATACCACTATCCGAAAGAAAAAATAATTATCGGATAAGGGTTCCAAATTGTGTTTTATAGAAAAACCATTGGGAATTGATTTATATATAATAAAACACGATCACTTCCTTGGTGATCGTGTTTTAGATCATTCGTTATCTGAAGTCCGGTTTATGTCCATAATGCGTAACTGATCATTTTCATACCCAACCGTAAATACATACGTATAATTCTTTTTTTTCGTTTTTTCTTTATCAGGTGATTTTGTTTCAACTGTAACATCTGTCTTTATTTTAATTCGATTTTCTTCTGCTTCTTCTTCGACTAGATCTGAATATTCCAAGTCTACTGTGTGAATATAAGTTTCCCGGAAATCAGTGTAAGATAACCCGGACTGTTTCTCGCTGCCAAATAGCGTATATGCACCTATATAGTCACGGATCATAATATTTTCAAAAAAGTAATCGATAAGATACGAAGCATCTTCAGTCAATTGTTCTTCATCTGAATCGCCGGCGATATTATCAGGGTTTCCAAATTCAAGATCATCGTTCTGAGTTTCATTGGACCATTGTTCAATTTGTGAGGAGACATCTTGAATCGGTATACTGAAACCAATCGTCCCATCTTCCGTCCCGACTGAGTTGATACCGACAACATTGCCCGTCGATTGGTTGATAAGCGGCCCGCCGCTGTTCCCATGGGTAATCTGGGCAGATATTTGATAGGCATTTTCATAATCGAATCCTTCAACGGAAAAGTTGCGTTCGGTTCCAGATATGATGCCTAATGTAACTGTGTTTTGAAACCCGTGTGGACTGCCCAACGCAATGATTTCATCACCGATTTCTGCTTTTTCTCCATTTTCGATGGGGAGGTAAGAGTTTCCTGCCAATTGTGGCACGCGGACAACGGCAATATCTGTATCATCACCAACACCGATTACGGCACCGGGATATACTTGGGCATTGGCTGTACGGACATAAATGATATCAGCATCTTCAACAACATGTGCATTGGTGATGATATCACCCATTTCATTGTACAAAAAACCTGAACCGGTAATCGTTTCCTGGTCGTTTTCGCCTTCGATAAGCATAACGTTTTTTTCTGTATTATGAATGATTGCTTTCAAATCCAATTCGTCTGTTTTGGTTTTGTTCACTTTGTCAATCGCGGAACTATTGACTGTTAATGCTTGTTGTTTCCAATTACTGTACAACCCGTATATCAATCCAATCCCCAATATCATAATGATGACGGATATTATAATTGGTAAGTATCGCTTGTCTTTCATATCCTCAGCCCCTGATACCTATAGTGGATTATTCTGTGTACCACTTTATTTTTTTAACGTCTGTTTTTATTTTTCCTTTCTCCTCTATATCGTAGTGGGTGAATTCGAATTTTCCTTTTTCACCGGGATAGAGCGTATCAGGAAACACATACACATCGTTTGTCAATACTTCATCATCATCTTTTGTGACAAGGGCATAGTCAATAGAAATAGAGTTGATCGGTATTGTTGCAACACTTTTCACTTCACCTTTTACAGTCGCTTTTCCCTTATCATTATCTACAGATATAGACGTCACTTCTATTGCATCGGTTTCATTTAATTCCTGTTCTTCTTGTGCCGTAGTGATCGCCTGTTCAATTCTTTCTTGTTGCTCTGTTTCAAAAGCAACTTTCTCCTTATCAATGGTTGTTTCGAGACTTTGCAGCTTTTCGGAGTCCGGAGCATATTTCAAACCATCATCGACATATTTCTTGGCATCGGAAAATTGATTGGCACTTAATTTTTCATTGGCTTTGGAAAATGTGTAATCAATAATTTGATCGCGGATATCATCTGTAATCTGTTTTGCCTCATCGTCATTGATAGAGTCTGCTTCCCATAACAATGTTTTCATTTCATCTATCGATGGATCTTGATCCAATTTATCCTTTAATTGAGTTAGATTGATTTCCGTTCGCTTTTTGGTCAATTTGTCTATCAATGTTGTAACAGCAGTGCCATTATAGTTATTCAAATCATTTTCTGCATTTTTAATGAGGTTCAATGCCTTTTGGAAGTTGCCACCATCCAGTTCTTCATCAGCTTGTTCAAATAAGGTTTCATTCTGGATGGCTATTTGCGTGAAATCTCGAGATGTTACTGCTTGCGGGAAATTACTTTTATGATCAACAGCTTCCTGGAAAAGTTTCTCAGCCTCTGTGAAATCCCCTTCCAAAGCTTTTTCTTCACCTTGTTCATACAATGTTCTCGCTTGTACATCCATGCTTTGTAAAATGAAATAATATATTCCTGCACTTAAGATAAATATAATGGAAACACCAATGGGAAGTAACCAATACCGGTTAAATTTCTTATTTCCGTGTGTGCGATTATACATGTCTTCAGGTAATTTTTTCCCGCATTTCACACAAAATAATTCGTCTTCTTTTACATTTATTCCACAGTAAGGGCAATGCGCCATCAGAATTTCCCACTTTCTGTCAAGATGTATGATGAATTTTGTTGAATAAACGCATATTTTTTCTTACTATTTATTTTAGCATATTTATACTTTATTTTGGGAACAAATATTGGTATGATATAGGTAATCATACATATTGCTCTTGTAGGGATAATGCTACTCAAAATATAAAGGGAGGTGCACGTCCATGCTTGAAACCGTCTTGCTGGTTGCATGTTGTGCAATTGTACTATTCAATATCGGAAGCCTTTTATTGGATCATGAATAGATAGGAAGATCAAACCATGCAGATGTTACTCTCATGGGGGTTGCAAGACTCATTTGCAGTGGGGGATCTGTTCGGTGTCATGTTACATTGTGGCGGGAACCAAGGAAATGATATTTTAGTTTATGCGATATAAAGTGTGATTTACCAAACAGGCGTTATCCGTGACGCCTGCGTTTTTAATTTGCACCCATTACAACCCATATCCCAAGTGGACATGTTGAAAGCGTCTGAAGACTACCTGGTTAAAGACCAATCCGAAAAAGGAAATATAACAAATTCTGACCTTCCAATAATGGTATCTTCTCCAATAAAGCCAAGCCCATTACGGCTGTCCTTGCTTATGGCACGGTTATCTCCCATTACAAAATAACTGTCATCCGGGATAGTGACAGGACCGAAATTACCCGTATGATCGATTGCATCTTGGTTGATGAAGCGTTCAGTATATTTTTTATCATCGATATATAATGAATGGTTTTCCATCTTCACCGTTTCTCCAGGCATACCAATCACACGTTTGACATAATTTTTAGTCGGGCGTTGAATAATAACGATGTCCCCGCGTTCTGGCTCGCCGAATAAGTATACAAATTTATTCACAATCACTCTTTCGCCATTCTCAAGTGTAGGGTCCATGCTCTCTCCCTCTACAATAGATGTAGCAAACACAAACGTCCTTAAAAAGAAGGCTAATAAAACAGCGATTATAATCGCTTTTGTCCATTCCAGCCATTCGCTTTTCTTTTTTGTCTTTGCCACATTAAACATCCTCTCAATCAAAAGTCCAAATTCATATAAAATATCTTACCTACAGTATATACTAAAATGTTATTATCATATAGTAAAAACTCCACAATCATCTTAAAAGTAATCGATCCAGGTAGCCTTATTATATTTTTATGATTTGTGATTGGTGGTTTAGTACAATATCATGTTCTTGATGTCATTATCTCTTTTTCAAATGGGAAGCGCCGTTGATATTTTTGATTACGCCTTATGGTAACCATATATTTGAATGCTGTTTTTATGACATTTTTTATATAGAAAAGAAAGAACGAATGAAACAGAAATCTTCATAAAATCTTCACACAATTATGATTAGTATGGTTTGATATAGGGTATAATATGACTAGAACATAAGAGGAGAGTGTTTATATGCGTTCTAAATATCATCGTTTTGAGGATCTTGTTTCCGAGAATAAAAGAGAGTTAATGGATGATGAACAATTAATGCAGAGATTGGAAATGCGTCTGGAGGATAAACAATCAGACGAAGATCCCAAAGAGCAAACACGGAGCAGACGCATATTTCAAAGATAAACGTAGAGTCCCACTGGACTCTACGTTTATTTGACTTATTTGGATTTTTCTTCCTGAGCAAGGTTTTTGAACAAGATGTTATTTTCTAAGTGAACAAGTTGAAATGTATCAGATTCCATTTCTTTTAAACGTGAATAGGTGATTCGGTAAGAGTTACAGGCATCTTCAGGAGGAGTAAAATCATCTGTAATCAATCGTATTTGCTTTAAAAGATCGCCTGCCTCCTGATGATCATCCTCAAGCCCGCCATTCGCCTCGATGATATGTTCGAGTAAGGCAGTATTTGGATTTTCACCGAATTCCTTGATGAGTGGAAATACGTCGGTTTCTTCCAATAGCATATGTTCTTCCATTTCAGTTTTAAAAGCGTTGTATAATCGATGTAATTCTTTTAAATGTAAATGTGAGCCTCCGTGTACGCGGAATATTTTTGTCACAAATTCCCCGAGTGCTGGAAGTTCTTCTTTTAAATATGCGTGGTGTTTATAAATGATGTGATCCACAAGTTCTCCATAAGGCATGTTATCCCAATCCACTTTTTCGGGATCTTCTTCAGACCAAGCAGCATAAGCTGTATTCAGTTCATCCAAAACAACCTGCGGATCATGGTTTTCTTCGGCAAAGACATCTGCAAGAGGATGATTGCCGTTACAGCAAAAGTCAATCCGCCATTGCTTAAATAAATCACTTGCCTTGGGAAAAATCTTAACGATATCAGCCGGCTTATCGTTGGCTGTGAATGTGTGCATACATATGACCTCCTGTTTTATCATCATTCTTATCATAGATGATAAACAGGTCAGATGCAGTGATATGTGTCACTTGGATTGTAAGCTTTCGACAGACCTGAATTAAGAGAGTGTGATGATTCAGGCCCGATTAGACTTTGAAAAGTAAGCACGATTTTTCATGTTGACTTGTATTAAAATGACGGCGCCGATAATAAAGGCCATGCCAATCATTTGTACACCTGAAAAGGATTCATGGAAAATAAATATGCCAATCAATGTCGCTACAACGGGTTCAACAGTTGTTAGAATCGATGCTTTGGAAGCTTCTGTATAATGTAGACCGTATGTATAAATGATGTAAGCGAAGGCCGTTGGTAAAAATCCGAGCCCAAATGCATAGAATAATACATTCCAATCCATTAAAAGATAACCTTTTTCAGCATAGGGAAAAAACGGTAGTATGGCAATACTTGCGATCAGAAATGTGAACATGGTGATTTGCAAACTATTATATTTTTCCAAGGCGAATTTGCTGAAGATACTGTACAGGCTATAGCCGATTCCAGATCCGAGTCCGAACAAAATGCTACTGAATTCCAGCGTTTGCAAAGAGAAAGGGATAATCCCGACTACTAGACATGTTCCGATAAACGTTATAAAAAGAGCGATGATCTTTGTCGGGGTAAATGGTTCGTGAAATAGAAAGTAAGAAAGAATCGTTACAAACGCCGGTGCTGTGTATAGAAGCGCAGTTGCTACGGGAATCGTCGATAGTTCGATGGTTGTGAACATGGTATAATTAAAGAATATGATACTGAATATTCCTGTCCCGATAAAAAACTTTATATCGGTTACTTTTTTTAATTTCAGCTGTTCGGGATTTGTGAAAAGAAGGTAGATCCCGAGTATCACTGCAGTACTTGAGACACGTAGTGAAACGACTTCCATAGGGGTGAACCCCAGTGCATATAAATGCTTCACATACCATCCGATTGTCCCCCAGAGAGCTGCTCCGATAAGTATATAGAGGTATGCTTTTTTCAATCTTTTTCCCTCCTAATCATCATTAAGGTTCATTATAGCAATATCAGTTTAGTTAAGGAACCATTCCAATGTATATATGTTGCTAGTTTTGTAAAAACTTTGTATATAGGATGGTGATGGACAGTGCTGGATTCGGGAAGCATGTTATATACGGAATGGATCAATATGCAAAAACTTGCCATACTTGGTGTCAAAAAAAGCCATATCTATATGGTGCTGTTTATGATATGTATCATCATTTTATACATCATGCTGCGGCCGATTATTCAAGTGCTCCTACATAAAAATGCCTACAAACTATTAACTTATATCATTAGCAGTTTAGTATTACTTGTTATTTTGATGTTAATAACCATCATGAAAGAAGAGCAAGGGCAAGGTGGATTTACATTGTTGCTTAAGGATGCCTTAACGACATTCACAATATTCGGCATGGCTCTCATTGTCATAAATGTTGTTCATTACTTGCTTCAAAAGTGAATGAAAAAAAGCGTATGAGTCGATACGCTTTTTTGATGACGTTATTATTTTCGAAATGATTTCTTGGGAGGCCATCCCATTTTTCCAAGGGATGATGGAGTGTAATAGGATGATGAATAATGTTTGTTGCTGGCTGACTTTTTCGTTGGTTTCCAATCAATATAACGATAAATGACTTTTTTTGCATAGGATAATGCCATTTTCGTTTGAGGGTTACGATAACTTTGGTCAAGTGTCCCCAAATGCTTCAGCTCTTTGAAATCTTGTTTGACAGGGGGGACATGAAAAAAGTAATCGCCAACCTTTACGAGTAGCGTTGAATATTGGTTACTATATTTCGGGTGGTCTGAGAAATGAAGACCTATTTTTTCTGCATCGTCGTTTTCCAGTAAACGTTTAATGGCTTCTTTTTTAATGTAGTAAAGATGTTGCGGTTCTGGCGCAGTTTTTGCGTGGCGATTGACGGTGAATAACGCTTTGGCAATCTCATCTAAGGACTTTTCATCCATTGGATCCCTCCTTTTTTTAAAAAGTTGATAGGCGTGTAAGGACTTGCTTACATCCTACAGGAATATCGTTACTCTTGCAATAGAACAAGGGTTGTTTTTGGAATATTATATGTTTTATACACACTTACTGGATGAAATGATGATTTTATGAAGACGTTCCTTGTTTTAATGTGTATACATTAAATTCGGGCTTACATAAAAATCGGTAAGGTAAGCGTGTTGTTCCAATGCCTTTACTTACATATAATGTCAATCTATCGTTTATCTGAAATTTTCCTTTAACATATTTTTCGGAGTATGCAGGTGTGTATAAATGCCCAATGAATGGGAAACGTACTTGTCCTCCGTGACTATGTCCCGAAATTTGAACGTCGACAGGGTAATCGACTGTTTTATCCGCATAATCAGGCTCATGAATCAGTAACATGGTAAAGTGTTCCGAATTGACATCACGGAATGTTTCATCGAAATCTGGTTGACCTAGCATGACATCATCAAGTCCAGCTAAATTGAAGGTATCGTTCCCTTTTTGTATGGGGATTGATTCATTTTGCAGCAGTGTAAAACCGCCGTCGGTCATAACGCTGTTGATTTTTTGAGTTCCATAACCGCCATGATCATGGTTTCCGTATATCCAGTACTTGCCGTCAGGGGCTTCAAGCGATGTTAAAGCTTGAGTGAGTTCACCTTCCCAGTTATACGTTTGCGGAGAATCGACGAGATCACCGGTGAACAAAATAATATCGGGTTGTTCTGCATTGATTTTTTTGATCAATTCCTTCAGTTGTTCTACTGTATAATGAAAGCCAATATGTGTATCGGTAAATTGTATAATTTTATAGTTGTGAAATCCATTTGGTATTTTTGGGGATTGTATGGTTTCTTCGTGCATCGATAGAAGGCTAGGTTCAATTTCCCGGGCATAGTAATATGTTCCGCCACCAAGCCCTATTAATGCCAAACCGCTACCTATCACTTGTTTTAAAAAAGACCGTCTGTTCATTTCCTCTAACCTCTCTTTAAATCCGTACTCTTTATAGATTATAGCATGTCACATGGTTTCCGCACTACTGGAAATCATCCGTGATGATAAAAGAATCAGGGTAGTCCTTATGGCTATATATTTCATTCTATTCGTATATTGAGCCATTTTTGACATTTATTTGTGAAATGCATACGATTGAGCTAGAGAATTCAATAGATGGAGGGATTGGATGAAGGGTAAAACGGTTATTGTTACAGGTGCCTCAAGTGGAATGGGAAAATATATGGCGAAAAAATTTGCTTATGAAGGGGCAAATGTTGTGATTACCGGTAGAACAGAGAAAAAATTATCAGATGTTAAAAAGGAACTTAAAGATGAAGCAAAAGGTGATATAACGACTATAACAGTGGACGTTCGGAGACCGGAAGATGTAACGCGGATGGTTGATGAAACAGTAAAGACATATGGTGAAATCGACTGCTTGGTAAATAATGCAGCCGGCAATTTTATATGTCCCGCAGAGGAACTGTCGATTAATGGGTGGACCACAGTGATTGATATTGTGTTGAATGGTACATTTTATTGTACGCAAGAAGTCGGGAAGCATTGGATCCAGAACCAAAAACCAGGTGCCATATTAAATATGGTTGCGACATATGCATGGAATGCGGGAGCTGGTGTGATCCATAATTCTGCTGCAAAAGCAGGTGTTCTGAATATGACACGGACACTTGCCGTTGAATGGGGAACGAAATATGGCATAAGGGTCAATGCAATTGCTCCTGGACCTATTGAGCGAACAGGTGGTGCAGATAAATTGCTTGAATCGGAAAATGCTGCTGAGCGTACCATCCGATCGGTCCCATTACAACGATTGGGCAAGCCGGAGGAAATAGCGGAACTTGCTTTCTTCATCCTTTCGGAAAAAGCATCGTTTATGAATGGGGAAGTTGTTACATTGGATGGGGGACAATGGTTGAATAAACATCCGTTTTAGAGATATTTCCTGACATTGATTTCAAATAAAAAAGCATGCAATCGTTTGGAAACGGAAGTGCCCCCCTAAGTTAGAATGTGGTCTAATTTAGGGGGGCACTTCACCCTGCACGCTTATTTAAATGACATAGTAAAATATAGAAAAGAAGTGAAAGGTGGAACCGGCTAACACAAAAAGATGCCAGATAGCGTGGTGGTATGGTATCTTGCGCCACATGAAAAATACCGCCCCGATCGTATAAAAGAGACCGCCGATGATCAATAAGTTGAGCCCGGCACCGTCCAACACCTTTGTGAGCGGCTCCCATGCAAAAACAATAAGCCATCCCATGAAAATATAAAACAGTGTAGACATGACAATAAATTTTTTCACGAAAAAGATTTTAAATACAACACCGATTATTGCAATGCCCCATATAATACCGAATAGGGTCCAGCCTATTTCACTGCGTAAAGAGACGAGCAAAAAGGGTGTGTAAGTACCGGCGATAAACAAGTAAATGGAAGAATGATCAAAAATCTGGAATATATCTTTCCATTTACCTACAGGCAAACTATGAACAATTGTCGATGCGAGATACATGAGCAGCATTGTTGTACCAAATACGGTAACAGAGACGATCAGCCACGGGTTCCCTTCAAGGGATGCAAATATAATCAATAAAACCAATCCCGCAATACTTAACAGTACACCAATGCCATGCGTGATGGCGTGGGCGACTTCTTCTTTTTTAGTAAATGGTTGTATTTTCATCATTTAACCTCATTTTATCATTTTGTCATTTTATTTATTATGGACGTTTTTCGGTATAATATCAATGGCAGAAATCGCAATTTTGATGTTGTTTTGTATCGGAACCCTCTATTTGTATGGTACAGTGGGCTATTTGATAATTATTTTTGATTGTATGATTTGCTTCCAGTAATAAATAATCACGATCGATGTTATTTTCGACGACTAAATGACATGTCAATGTAGGGAATTCTGCTGTGATTGACCATATATGCAAATCATGAACTTCTACAACACCGTATAATTTTTCGAGCGTTTGTTTTACATCTTCTGCGTTAATATCGTATGGTTTCCCTTCCATTAAAACATGGAGTGAATCTTTTGTAATCCGTATGGCGGATACTAAAATCAAGATGGCTACAATGACACTTGCAATCGGATCGGCAATATTCCAGCCAAATGCAAAAATTAAAATCCCTGCTACAATGGCACCGATTGAACCAAGTAAATCACCTAGGACATGAAGAAGGGCACTCTTTATATTTAAATTGTCTTGTGAACCACCTCGCATAAGCATCCAAAAAACGATGATATTTACAATCAGTCCCAGAATAGCTATAAACATCATTTGGCCACTTACATTCGGTGGTGTTAAAAAACGATTATACGCCTCATAAAAAATGTATAAGGAAATGATGATCAAAGTGAGTCCGTTAATGAAGGCTGCAATAATTTCAAAACGTTTAAAACCAAACGTTTTATCTTCTGTAGCCTGTTTTTCGCCGATTTTGAAGGCGAATAGACTTAATGCAAGTGCAAATGCATCACTGAGCATATGTCCTGCATCGGATAATAAGGCAAGACTGTTTGTTAAGAAACCACCAATCACTTCGACAATCATAAAGGAGAAGATAGCAATAAAACACCAAAATAAGACCCGTTTGTTGTTTGTGTGATGGTGATCATGATGGTGTCCCAAAATATATCCGCTCCTTTTATATATGTTTACTATGTTCGATCGCTTGTTCCAACAAATTCATGACGTGATAATCATCCGGCGAATAGATATACATCGTTTTTTCACGTCTGTTTTTAACGAGACGTCGCTGCTTCAAATAGGCTAATTGATGTGAAATGGTCGACTGATGCATGTGTAGATGGTTTGAAATTTCGTTTACTGAACATTCTTTTTGAAACAATAAATGTAAAATTTTTATTCTGGTTGGATCTGACAATGCCTTGAACGTACGAGTGATGTCATCGATCAAGGTGTCATCCAAGGTGTTGTTTTCCATGTTCTCACCTCTAAAGTATATGAGTGTATGCCCATATAGTAATGGTAAGAGAGAGAAAATGCAAGGATGGAATCCATGTTTCTTCTTATTAATTATGATAAACTAGAGATGAAATATCATGTATAACTCCTATCTACGAGAATTAATATGGATATGTTTCATTTCATATTCGAAAAGGAGCTTTATTATGGATTTAATACAAGATAATCATTTAACTCAATTTACAGTGGCTGATGTGATGATATCAGCGGATAAAGTGGCACATGTGCAATTAAATAATCCTTTGGAACATGCATTGCTCGTATTGGTTAAATCCGGTTATTCAGCAGTGCCTGTACTGGATACATCTTATAAGTTGGCGGGAACAATCGGGAAAACCGTCATTTTGAATCAAATTATTGGCCTTGAACATTTTGAAGGTGAAAAACTATCAGAACTATATGTCCGCGAAGTGATCAATGAAGATATACCAGTATTGAAAAAAGAGGATACATTATTAAAGGGACTTGATAAGGTCATCAACTACCCTTTTATATGTGTCGTGGACGATGAAGGATATTTTGCCGGTATATTAACACGAAGGGCGATTTTAAAACAGATGAAACGTGATTATTATCAACAAAAATATTAAAAGGACTAACCAAGGAATGTAATAAACAGGTGAACGATCTAGAGTGAACCGGCTTTCACGGGTTATCAATCCTCACATCCCGTATCAACAGATCCGCATTAAGTGGGATGAGCGCAGAGTGTATCGTTCTGTATGGATATGAATAGAATAGAGTGAACTAAATCGTTGGTGTGATTTAGTTACGACATTCATTTATTGGGGGATATACAATGCGACTACGTGATGAAATGCCTGATTTAAATGTAGTGAAAACCTGGATGAATACCCATTCGGTCATCAAGAAGGAGCTGCAAGGGAAGCCGACACTTGTTCATTTTTGGTCAATCAGTTGTTCTTCATGCAAAAGCCAATTAAAAAGGATAAATATCTTACAAAAGCAATATAGCGAAGATTTAAATGTAGTGGGTGTTCATATGCCACGTTCAGATGAAGACAAGGATATAAAAAAAATACGTGATGTGGTGAATGAATACCAAATGCATTATCCAGTAGCAGTGGATAATGATGACAGACTCACAAAAGTTTTCAGAAATCAAACAGTACCGAGTTATTATATTTTTGATGAACATGGCGTTTTACGTTATAATCAAGCAAGCGCCTCCACAATGGGTTTATTTGAGAGACGAATACATCGAATAGTACGAAAATCATCGTGAGTAGAGTCGCATTAGAATCTTTTGTCTTAAAGAATATCCATGACTGAATTGGTTCGATTGAGGTATCCAGCTGTATGTATTGTTAAAGGCGAATGATGCGAGTGTTTCCGGTTGAATCAAAAAGCATTGTTCGTCTTTTTTTTAATGTTAAAATGTATTCGTGGTCGAATTTAAATGTACTGGGACATAGTCGATACTAATTTGATCGAACATTCAGGGATGGTTGGATGATGAATTATCAATTTATTTAAACTTTAGACTCGGTTTACAATTTAACCAAAAATTTTAAAAAAATGGAGCTAAAGGGTAGCAATTTATTTCGGAAACCGTTATATTAGGAGTTACGTTAAAACAAATCATTAAGGGGGGAGCGGGCTTGGATACGTTTAAAAGGTTAAAGGAATATTATTGGCCATACCGAAAGTACTTATATTTGTCTTTATTTTTTCTGTTGTTTGTAACCGGTATTACAGTTGTGTATCCTGTTGTTTTGCAGATTACGATTGACAATGTCGTTCTCGAAGATAAATACTCGTTAATACCGTATATATGTATTGTATTTTTGGTACTTATGTTGATCAAAGGCATTTCCATATACCTTCATCAATATTTGGGTGATCTTTTCGGTATTATTGCTGTGTATGATTTACTTGAAGCACTGTATGATAAGTTACAAGTTTTATCATTTAAATACTATGATAATGCAAGAACCGGTGACTTAATGTCCAGGCTGACAGCAGATGTCAACCAGTTCAGGGGGTTTTTATCCGTTGCCATCGGTGATGTGTTACGGGTTATATTGCTCATCACTATCAGTTTGTTTGTCATGTTTTTTTATTCGATTCCATTAGCATTGGTAACTATGGCTGCCATGCCATTTCTTGCAGTTGTCGTCTATCGTTTTGACAGACGTGTTCATCCGGCATTTACGCGCATACGAAAATCATTCGGAAAGTTAAACACACGAGTGCAAGAAAACATCGGAGGTATGACAACCGTTAAATCCCTTTCCCGTGAGGATTTTGAAGTAGAAAGATTTTCTCACAGAAACGTCCAATACAGGGATTATTATATCGAAACGTCAAAATTATGGGCCAAGTTCTTCCCGCTGATGGAATTGATTGGCAACATATGCGTTGTCTTGCTTTTGGGATATGGTGGCTACCTTGTCATGAATGACGACCTTTCTTTAGGGGGGCTTGTCGCTTTTTTCAGTCTGGTATGGTATATCCTTGACCCGTTGACAAGTTTGGGTTTCATCATTAATATGTTTACA
This sequence comes from Virgibacillus sp., assembly GCA_035301285.1. Taxonomy (GTDB): domain Bacteria; phylum Bacillota; class Bacilli; order Bacillales; family Amphibacillaceae; genus DATGUN01. The sequence goes on along the minus strand of DATGUN010000017.1, from coordinate 115,814 downwards.
CAAGCTAAGGCGAACGGTGAACGGTTGACTGAAATATTGGACGCCAAAGAAGATATTGTCGAAAAAGAAAATGCACTCGATACACCAATTGAAGGACATGTCACGTTTAATGATGTCACGCTTACCTATGTTAAGGATGATGATGCTGCATTGAAGCATATATCATTTGATGCACCCCAAGGAAAAACAATTGGTTTGATCGGTTCGACCGGATCGGGAAAAACGAGCATAACACAGCTGATCACTCGTTTCTATGAGCCTGAGTCAGGAGATGTTCTCATTGATGGACGGCCAGCTTCGGACTATACATTGCGTAGGCTCCGAAGCAGTATCGGTTTTGTTCTGCAGGAACCTTTTCTTTTTTCGACTACGATTCGAGAAAACATTGCATTCGGCAATCCGGATGTGACTGATGAACAGATTGTCGATGCCGCTAAACGCGCCCAGGCACACGATTTCATAATGAAGATGCCCAAGGCGTATCAAACTTTACTCGGTGAGCGCGGTATGGGTCTGTCAGGTGGACAAAAGCAGCGTTTGTCGATAGCGCGGGCGATTTGTATCGACCCAAGCATCCTTGTTCTCGATGATGCCACGTCAGCCGTTGATATGGAAACGGAATTCAAGATTCAAAAAGCATTGAAAGAGGTTATGAAGGGCCGAACGACATTTATCATTGCCCATAGAATTTCTTCGTTGAAACATGCTGATGAAATACTTGTCCTAGAAGAGGGGCGTATTGCCGAGCGTGGGACACATGATGAATTGATCACAAACAACGGGGCATATGAACGCATCTATAATATTCAATATCAAGATAGGAAAGAGATCATGACAACACATTAAGGAGGGGAGAAAATGGAAAATCGAACGAAGAAAAACAATCGCCATTTAAATCGTTTCTATTATACGGTTGACCAAAAGGTTGATAAACCATTTAACTGGCAACAATTACTTCGTTTGCTGCAATACGTCAAGCCCTACGCAACCAATTATCTACCAGGGGCAATCATTGCGACATTTGTTGCGACGGCCGTCCGGTTGGCGGTCCCTGTCATGATCGGTAAGGTAGCCATTGATGTAGCGATAGCCAATAAAGATGTAACGATGCTTACGTATATTGTCATAGGCATCGGATTATTGTATATACTCAGCTACCTGGGGAATACACTTCAAATCAGATGGGTCAACATCTTGGGCCAGAATGTCATTTATGATATCAGACAGCATTTGTTTAAACATGTTCAGCGTTTATCTCATCGTTTCTTTGATACGCGTTCCGAAGGTTCCATTTTGGTACGTATCATGAATGATATAAACTCTCTGCAGGAATTGTTCACAAACGGAATCATCAATTTGTTGATTGATGTCTTGACTTTAATCGGCATCATCGTGATTTTACTTGTGTTAAGTCCAAAACTTGCTTTGGCAATCATGGTAGTGATTCCCGTCATGTTTTATATTTCGACTAAACTGCGGAAAAAGATTCGCCGGTCCTGGCAAAATGTACGGATCCAGCAATCGCGCTTGAATTCGCATTTGAATGAAGGGTTGCAAGGTATACGAATTACTCAATCATTTTCACAGGAAACAGAAAATGCGGACTTTTTCAGTGGTTTGAACGAAGATAATTTTGAAAGTTGGCGAGATGCCAGTAAGAAAAGTGCTTTATTCCGTCCTTTTGTCGAGATGAGCAATGCCGTCGGTACGATCATCTTAATATCTTTCGGGGCCTATCTCATTCTCCTTGGTGAGGATAATGGTGGTATCGCCATTGGTACATTCGTGTCCTTTTCCTTTTTTATCGGCATGTTCTGGGAGCCTATTTCCAGGCTGGGTCAAATGTACAATCAATTGTTGATGGCTATGTCGGCCTCTGAACGTATCTTTGAATTTTTGGATGAGCAGCCCAATGTTGTCGAAAAGCCCAATGCATATAAATTCGTAGATATGAAAGGGCATATCGAATTTGATAAGGTTCAGTTTTCTTATGATAATGAGCGAATCGCCCTACATGAAATTTCACTTGATATCAAGCAAGGCCAATCGATAGCGCTTGTCGGCCATACCGGAAGCGGTAAATCAACAATAGCGAATTTAATAAGCCGTTTTTATGACCCGACAGAAGGTAGTGTGAAAATCGATGGTCATGACTTGAGAGATGCAACCATTGATAGTGTCAGGCAAAATATCAGTGTTGTGTTGCAAGATACATTTGTTTTTTCGGGAACGATTATGGAAAATATACGCTTTGGCCGTCCGACCGCTTCCGATGAAGAAGTCAAGCAGGCTGCAATCGTAGTCGGTGCAGATGAGTTTATTCAAAGGCTGGCAAATGGTTATGAAACAGAAGTGGAGGAGCGAGGGAATATACTTTCTGCAGGTGAAAGGCAATTACTTTCTTTTGCCAGAGCCCTTTTGGCAGATCCACGCATATTGATTCTCGATGAGGCAACTGCAAGTATTGATACAGAAACAGAAATGAAAATTCAGGAAGCCTTGAAGAAACTCTTGAAGGGACGTACTGCAATCATCATTGCACATCGACTTTCTACGATTCGAGAATCCGATAATATATATGTTCTCGAAAATGGTAAAGTACTTGAAAATGGCAACCATGATGAACTTATGAAAAAAGAAGGGGAGTATTTCGGTTTAGTGAAGTCACAATTTCAAATGTTAGATGCGATTTAAGCTGTAGATTTTCAAGCCGAAATAGAGTGGGTATCATTGGAGCATAATCTGATGATACCCTTTTTCAATGCATACGTTTAATACATGGATGCCAAAATTTCATGTAATATGATAAACTATATGAAGCTATAAGGAGATATGGGGGGATATTATGAAACGGGAATTTGCGGTTATTGGTTTGGGACGTTTTGGGGGCAGTATCTGTGAAGAATTGAGTAATGAAGGAATGGGCGTCTTAGCCATTGATCATAATGAAGATAAAGTGAATGAATTTAAAAATATAGCGACACATGCCGTCATTGCCGATTCAACGGACGAAGTATCTTTGAAGGAAATCGGTATCAAGAACTTCGAGCATGTCATTGTAGCGATTGGCGATAATATTCAAGCAAGTATTTTAACGACTGTTATTTTGACAGATATTGGCATAAAAAAAATCACTGTCAAAGCCCAAAATGATTACCATGAGAAAATATTAAATAAAATTGGTGCAGATCATGTCGTTCACCCAGAGCGGGATATGGGGAAACGTATTGCACGTAATATCATATCCAAAAATATCCTTGATTTTCTGGAGTTATCTGAAGACCATAGCATCGTTGAGGTCAAAGCCGGTGAGAAAATGGTAGGCAAGACATTGGTTGATCTTGATATCCGTGCTAATTATGGTTGTAACGTTGTGGCTATCAAAGAAGGAACGGACATTAACGTTTCTCCTATGGCTGAAGACAAATTAAAAGAGAATGATGTATTGATTGTGATTGGTGCAGATAAAGATATTTCCAGATTCGAAAAACATCTGGTCATCGATGAATAGCTGCGTCACTTATATCAATAATGGACGAATTGAAGGGATAAACAATAAGGTGAAAGTATTAAATCAAGTTGTGTATGGTAATCGAAATTTCTTTAATTATAAAATCGATTTAAGCCAAATGAGGCAAAATCAAAACAAAAAGAATACGTGCAGAGCAAATTGAGCAACATACATGTGTATACCGCTTAAAAATATAATCCAATTACTGTAACGAAAGATGGCCGACTCCTGCGGGAAAAGTAATAGCCGAAAATCCATTTCTTGGGTTGTAAAAACGTGAGAAATTAGTTGAGGCATTGCCCGCGGAAAGCGAGCCATCCGTTGTGAAAGTCAATGTGTGCAACGCACAATTTTAACGAGGTCTAATCTAACCATAAATATAGGTTTTGATCGACAAAAAGGAATGGACCAACGTTATTTGATAAAGAATCAATAAAACTCAAGCATGGGAATCGCTTTTCCCTGCTTGAGTTTTATTGATTAAAATTATACTTCCATGATGATAGGTAGAATCATCGGTCTCCGTTTTGTTTTATCAAATAAGAATGGAGCAATGGTGTCCGTGATTTCATTTTTGATTTCGGACCACTGATTTGTCTTCTTGTCCATCAATTTATTCAAATGCTTTGTAACCAGTTTTTGTGCTTGATTTATAAGGTCTTCAGATTCGCGCATATAAACAAAACCACGTGAAATAATATCTGGCCCAGAAGCAATTTTGTATTTTTTCATATTAATGCTTACAACAACAATGACAAGTCCTTCTTCAGATAAAATCCGACGGTCACGGAGAACGATATTTCCGATGTCGCCTATACCACTTCCGTCTACATAAATTGAACCAGAAGGTATTTTTCCGGCAATCATCCCATTATCTTTTCCGAGAGCAAGTACATCACCATTATCCATTATAAAGGTGTCTTCCGGATTGATACCGCATGAATCTGCTAGTTTAGCATGTTCTTTGAGCATACGGTATTCCCCATGAATCGGCATAAAAAATTGGGGTTGAATAAGCCGCAACATCAATTTCATTTCTTCTTGACTTCCATGTCCGGAAGTATGGATATTGCTCAATTTTCCATGAATGACATCAGCGCCTGCACGATACAACTTATTGATTGTCCGTCCTACACTGACTGTATTTCCAGGGATTGGAGATGAGGAAAATACAACTGTGTCGTTCGGATTGATTTGAATCTGACGGTGTGTTCCATTGGCAATCCGTGATAAAGCTGCCATTGGCTCACCTTGGGATCCGGTACATATAATCGTGACCTCATGAGCGGGGAGACGATTGATTTGATTGGCTTCAATGAATGTATCTTTCGGTGCTGTGATATAACCTAACTCTTGTCCAAGTCGGATGGAATTTTCCATGCTTCGACCAAAGACAGCCACTTTACGATTATGTTTTACGGCAGCTTCGACAACTTGTTGCAAACGATAGATGTTGGAAGCGAATGTCGCAAAAATCAATCGTCCATCTACATTCGTGAAAATATCATTAATACTTCCACCGACAACCCTTTCACTCATTGTAAAACCGGGTACTTCACTATTGGTACTGTCTGAAAGCAGGCAAAGTACGCCCTCTTTACCTATTTCAGCCATTTTTGCCAAGTTTGCCGGCTCGCCAACTGGGGTGAAATCAAACTTAAAATCACCTGTGTGGACGATGTTGCCTGGAGGTGTTTTTACTACAACGCCATATGAATCTGGAATGCTGTGTGTCGTACGGAAAAAACTGACGGATGTTTTCCTGAACTTGATAATGTCATCTTCTTGAATGGTGTGTAATTTCGTACTACGTAATAACCCATGTTCATCCAATTTATTTCTGATTAAACCGATCGCAAGTTTACCAGCATATATTGGTATATTGATTTCTTTTAAAAGGTAAGGGATGCCGCCGATATGATCTTCGTGGCCATGTGTTATAAACAATCCCTTGATTTTGTCTTGGTTTTGAATGAGATAGGTATAATCGGGAATAACATAATCGATTCCAAGTAATTCATCTTCAGGAAACATGATACCGGCATCAATCAATATGATTTCATCTTGAAATTGGACACCGTATGTGTTCTTTCCGATTTCTCCCAACCCACCTAATGCGAATACAGCTGTTTGATCGTTTTTTACAAATTTCATAACTTATATGTTCTCCAGCTTGAAATCTTCAGATTGCTGTTCGTAAGCCAAATGGGCTTCATCAAGAGCACTGATGGATTCAATATTGATGTTGTAATCAACTAATTTTGTGCGGACTTCTCGCACAGAATCAGCCTGGACATAAAAACAATTTGTTCTTTCTCTAACAGGAATCTCATCTGGCGATTCCTGATATAATACTTTAAATATCATAAAATCTCTCCTATCAATTATTTATGTTTTGTTTGCGTTTCAAATGGGTTAACACTGCTGAACATAATGCGCATTTCTTCACACGTAATAAAGCTGTTTATTTACCCAGCTTCAAAAGATGCATGAAAGAGCGGATGATTCCTCCGTCCGGTATCCGATAATGCGCCGCTCATGTTAGCACATTCGATCATCAAGCGTATGGAACTGACACACCTTTCGGCAGTGTGCAGTTGCATCAAGTTCTTTCCGTTGAATAAAATGGCATGATTGTGATTGGTTATTTGTCATTCGTAATGATTATCTTCTTCAAAAGTGGTCGGTACACGTTCTTTGCCTAAAAAGTCTTTCAAACGTTTTTTCAGCTTTTCTTTTAGGCGTTTTAACATGGTTTTACACTCCTTCATCCATTTTTAAGAAAAGCAACAAAAAACAAACACCGTTCCAATCCCTCTTATTTATAGTATAATACTGTTTGAGTAAATTTGAAATAAAAAACTCTCTTTTGTTTTGGAAACTCATAAAATAATCATGAAAAAAACGTACAAAACAGATACTACTGCTATTTTGTACGTTTTGAAGTTTCTTATACGATTTGGGATGATTAGACTGCTTTTGCGTTTTCAGGCGGTAACAACGGATTTTCATCATTGATGTAATCATAGAACATAATGCCATTCAGGTGATCGATTTCATGTTGGAAAACTATGGCGGCATAATCCCTCAGCCTTAATTTAAGAGGGTTGCCCTCCATATCTGTTGCACTCACCGTCACACGGGCATGTCTTGGCACGATGCCCGGGAGTTCCCTATCTACCGATAAGCATCCTTCACCGTTTGTGATATAAGCTTGTTCTACTGAATGACTGATGACTTTCGGATTGACCAGACCATAGCTATATGTTTTACCTTTTGCATCTTCAAAATGGACAGCGACCAATCGCTTGTTTATATTCAACTGGGTTGCAGCAAGTCCAACACCAGCGCGTAAATTATATTTTTCGGCTATTTCTTCATCTTGGCTGTTTTTCAAAAATGTAAGCATATCATTCAGTAGTTGTTTGTTTTCATCAGATAGCGGCACATCCACTTCATCGGCTTTTTTTCGTAATGAAGGATGTCCTTCTCGCACGATATCATCCATTGTAATCATTTTCGTCACTCCTTACTTCACCATTATATCATGTATTTGACGTATAAGGTCATCATTTGTCTTTAGAAAAGTCGTTTATTCTTTTATATAATGAATAATACTATCATCTTATAGACTTTTCATTAATTTAAACATATTTTATCATTTTCTGTAGCGGGAAACCATTCACAAAGTTCTTATTAAGGCACAATGAAGATGGTGATCGATTGATCCATGAAACATCTTTTTTATTAATGTGACTCCAATGATTTATGTTATACTGTGTTTATAAAAAAACTATGCCATCTAATTGGAACGGGGGATTTACAAGTTGTATTTTAAATGGACGGGTCTGCTGCTCGGAATAAGTGCTTTAATGGTCTTAAATGCCTGTAGCGGTGAATCCACAACAGAAGAAATATATGATCATCTGGAAGAATCGGTAACGTTGGAGGAAACATTTGTCGAAAAACAAACGGAAATCACCGAGCTGGAACAGAAAGAACAATCATTATACGAAGAGATTTTTGAATTGAGCATGGATGATTTTGATAAGATAAAAGAACTTTCCGAAGATGCTATTTCATCCATTGATGAACGACGGGACAAAGTTGACGAGGAAAAAGATAGTATGGATTCATCCGAAAAGGAATTTAAAAAGGTTAAAGATTTGATCGGGGATTTAGATGATGATAAAGATGTTAAAGAAAATGCCAATGAAATGTATGATGTGATGATGGAAAGATATGACGCCTATCATGAAATATATGAGGCATATATGGACTCCCTTGATGACGAAACTGAATTATACACGTTATTGCAGGATGAAGATGTAGAACAAGAAGCGATTTCTGAACAATTGGATGAAATAAATGAGAGCTATCAACATATCATTGACACAAATGAAACGTTTAATCATGCAACAGTTGAATACAATGATTTGAAAAAGGAATTTTATGAGGCGGCCGACATCGATGTTGAATATGATGATGAGGCGCCCGGAAAAGGTAAGAATGATACAGATGGTAATGACGAAGGGAACAACGCAAATGAAAATGATGAAGAATGATCTTCTTTCTAATGTTAAAGAGACAGACGGATAAGCCGTCTGTCTTTTTGATTGGAAAATAAATTAATAATACAGATTGATACAGTATCAATTAATTTGAATATAACAGTTTAGAAAACAGAAGTTTGGAATCGTTGGAAAGCGCTTATCATAATTATGTGGAAATAATCAAAGTGATTGACCTAAACAGTACTTTTAAGCTAAACTTTAACTAGATTATATATTGTACCAATTGACTAGGTGATTTTTATGTAACAGTTGATTGTTTGTTGATATATATATACGACTCAAAACAGTTTATGATACATAAAGACACGTGTGATGGTACAAAAAAATCATGTTTTTGGGAAGGCTAGGAAGGGAAAAATAATAGGGTATAAGAAAGGAAAGGTGACTATTTTGAAACACGTATTAGAAAGTGTTGAAAGTCAGTTTGAAACATTCCAAATTCTGGATGAAGATGGAAAAATAGTTAATAAAGACGATATGCCTGACCTGTCTGATGACGATTTACAGGAGCTTATGCGCCGCATGGTATATACACGTGTGCTTGATCAGCGTTCGATCGCATTGAATCGTCAAGGTCGATTAGGATTTTATGCGCCAACCGCTGGACAAGAAGCTTCACAATTAGCAAGTCAGTTTGCACTTGAAAAAGAAGATTTTATTCTGCCTGGTTATCGTGATGTTCCACAATTAATCTGGCATGGCCTTCCACTGTATCAAGCCTTTTTATTTTCAAAAGGACATTTCCATGGAAATCAGATGCCTGAAGGTGTCAATGCATTGAGCCCTCAGATCATTATCGGTGCTCAATATGTTCAGACTGCGGGCGTTGCTCTGGGCATGAAAAAGCATGGCAAAAAATCAGTCGCCATAACATATACAGGCGATGGTGGAACGAGTCAGGGCGATTTCTATGAAGGCATCAACTTTGCCGGTGCATACAAAGCGCCAGCCATTTTCGTTGTACAAAATAACCATTTTGCCATTTCCGTACCTGTAGAGCAGCAGACAAATGCAAAGACACTCGCTCAAAAAGGTGTTGCAGCCGGAATCGAGAGCATTCAAGTAGATGGAATGGACCCATTGGCAGTCTATGCAGTGACACGCCATGCAAGGGAATACGCTACAAGCGGTAAGGGACCCATGCTCATTGAGACATTAACATACCGTTATGGACCACATACAATGGCGGGGGATGACCCGACTCGCTATAGAACAGAAGATCTTGATAATGAGTGGGAGAAAAAAGATCCACTTGTACGGTTCCGCAAGTTTTTGGAAGGTAAAAAACTGTGGTCTGAAGAAAAGGAAAATGAAGTCATTGAGGCAGCGAAAGAAGACATTAAAAAAGCGATTAAGGAAGCTGACAAATATCCAAAACAAAACGTGACAGACCTCATTTCCAATATGTTTGAGGAACTTCCATCCAATTTGGAGGAACAAATGGAAGAATATAAAGCGAAGGAGTCGAAGTAACCATGGCTCAGATGACGATGATTCAAGCTATTACTGATGCAATGCGTACAGAGTTGAAAAATGATGAAGATGTGCTTGTCTTTGGTGAAGACGTCGGAAAAAATGGCGGCGTATTTCGTGCAACTGAAGGTTTGCAAGATGAATTCGGCGAAGAACGTGTATTTGATACACCACTGGCTGAGTCTGCCATCGGTGGCCTATCAATCGGGCTAGCCCTGGAAGGTTTTCGCCCGGTACCGGAGATTCAGTTTTTTGGGTTCGTTTATGAAGTAATGGACTCCATCAGTGGGCAAATGTCCAGGATGCGCTATCGTTCAGGTGGAACATATTCATCTCCGATAACGATACGTTCGCCATTTGGAGGTGGAGTGGCAACACCTGAACTACATGCAGATTCACTGGAAGGTTTAATTGCCCAACAACCGGGTATTAAAGTGGTTATTCCTTCTACACCTTATGACGCTAAAGGACTATTGATTGCCGCCATCCGTGATAATGATCCGGTTTTATTTCTGGAACACATGAAATTATACCGTTCTTTCCGTGGAGAGGTTCCTGAAGATGAGTATACTGTGGATCTTGGAAAGGCTGATATCAAACGGGAAGGAAAAGATGTTACGATTGTAACATATGGGGCAATGGTTCATACATCTTTAAAAGCAGCTGATGCACTTGCAAAAGATAATATCGAAGCAGAAGTGATTGATTTACGTACGGTTTCGCCAATCGATATTGAAACAGTTGTTGAATCCGTGAAGAAAACAAATCATGTTGTTGTTGTTCAGGAAGCGCAACGGCAAGCTGGAGTTGCTGCATCGGTTGTTTCAGAAATCCAAGAACGGGCAATACTGCATTTGGAGGCACCGGTCCTACGAGTGACTGCACCTGATACCGTTTATGCATTTTCAGATGCGGAAGGTGTATGGTTGCCTGATCATAATGATGTTATCAACAAAGTACAGGAAGTTATCAACTTTTGAAAATTGTAAAGATGGGAGGTCATGGACATGTCATTTAAATTCAAATTGCCTGATATCGGCGAAGGTATACATGAAGGTGAAATTGTAAAATGGTTTGTCAATGAAGGCGATGAAATAGCCGAAGACGATACACTATGTGAAGTGCAGAATGATAAATCAGTCGTGGAAATACCTTCTCCTGTAGATGGAACAGTCGAAAAAATACATGTTGAAGAAGGAACGGTCGCCGTTGTAGGTGACACAATTGTTACATTTGATGCTGAAGGATATGAAGATGAAGACGATGACGATGATGAGGATGAGCCGGCAAATGAGGAAGAAAGTACTGCGGACCATACAGCGTCTGAATCATCCCAAGATAATAAAGAGGTAGAAACGGATAGCAAAGAGGAGCAAGATTCAGGTAAACGTGTGATTGCAATGCCATCCGTACGAAAATACGCACGTGATAATGACGTGGCAATACAACAGGTGACCGGTACAGGAAAAAATGGCCGGATCCTGAAAGAAGATGTCGATACATTCATGAGCGGTGATCAAGCAGCAGATGCCGGTACGACAGAGGGATCAGAGGTATCAGAGGTATCAGAAACGAAAGATACACAACAATCTATTCCAGAGAGTGAATATGCTGAGACACGTGAGAAAATGAGCGGTATCCGCAAATCGATCGCCAAGGCGATGGTTCGCTCGAAAACAAACGCACCACATGTTACATTGCTTGATGAAGTGGATGTGACAGAACTTGTGGCACATCGCAAGAAGTTCAAACAGGTTGCACAAGATGAAGGAATCAAATTGACTTACTTGCCATATGTGGTCAAGGCGCTCATTTCTGCTTCCAAAAAATACCCAATCTTGAATGCTGCAGTGGATGATGAAACAGATGAGATCATCCAGAAGCATTATTATAATATTGGTATTGCAGCAGATACAGACAGAGGCTTGCTCGTTCCGGTCGTCAAAGATGCCGATCGTAAATCCATTTTTACGATTTCACAGGATATCAATGAGCTTGCTGAAAAAGCACGCGATGGCAAATTGGCTCCTGATGAGATGAAAGGTGCATCGAACACGATTACCAATATCGGTTCAGCCGGTGGACAATGGTTCACGCCTGTATTGAATTATCCAGAGGCAGTCATTCTTGGTATCGGGCGGATCGCTGACAAGCCAGTAGTCAAGGATGGGGAAATTGTCATTGCTCCTGTATTGGCTTTATCACTCAGTTTCGATCATCGTATTGTTGATGGGGCAACGGCACAACTCGCTTTAAACCAGATCAAACGGTTATTGAACGATCCACAATTAATCATGATGGAGGCGTAAATTATGGTAGTAGGAGACTTTCCGATTGAAGTAGACACATTAGTTGTAGGTGCAGGCCCTGGTGGTTATGTTGCAGCGATACGGGCTGCACAGCTTGGCCAAAAAGTAACGATTGTTGAAAAAGGTAATTTAGGCGGCGTCTGCCTGAATGTTGGATGTATTCCTTCTAAAGCAATGATACAAGCCGGTCATTTGACAGAAAAGGCGCATGGCAATGAGGAATTAGGCATTACAAGCGAAAATGTAAAAGTCGATTTTGAAAAAGTCCAAGAGTGGAAGGGAAGCGTCGTCAACAAGCTTACTTCCGGTGTCGAGAGCTTATTGAAAGGCAATAAAGTCGATATCGTCAAAGGAGAAGTCTATTTTGTCGATTCCCACACCGTTAAAGTGATGGATGAAAAACAATCACAAACATACAAGTTCAATAATTGTATCGTTGCAACAGGTTCTACACCAATTGAAATACCATCATTTAAGTTTTCGGATCGCGTCCTTGATTCAACGGGTGCGCTTGATCTGAAAGAAATTCCTGAGAAAATGGTTGTAATCGGTGGAGGCTATATCGGAACTGAACTTGGTTCTGCTTATGCTAATTTTGGTACGGAAGTCACCATTCTTGAAGGTATGAAAGAAATTCTTGGCGGATTTGAAAAACAAATGACACAAGTGGTCAAGAAACGCTTGAAGAAAAAAGATGTTAAAATTATTACAGAAGCTATGGCCAAAGGCGTAGAAGAAACGAAAGATGGTGTGACTGTCACATATGAAGCGGGCGGTAAAGAAGAAAAAGTTGAAGCGGATTATGTACTAGTAACAGTCGGCCGTCGTCCAAATACAGATGAACTTGGATTGGAGCAAGCTGGCATTGATGTAGATGATAAAGGCTTAATCAAAATCGATGACCAATGCCGTACAAACAAAGAGAATATATATGCTATCGGTGATATTGTCAAAGGGATGCCACTCGCACATAAAGCATCCTATGAAGGCAAAGTCGCTGCAGAGGCGATTAGTGGTGAGAAATCGGCAATCGATTATATCGGAATGCCAGCCGTTGTGTTCTCTGATCCAGAACTTGCAACAGTGGGTTATACTGAAAAAGAAGCAAAAGATCTCGGATATTCAGTCAAAGCAGCTAAGTTTCCATTTGCTGCCAATGGCCGTGCACTATCCTTGAATGATACAGATGGCTTCATGAAGCTGATAACACGTAAAGAAGATGGTTTGGTCATTGGGGCTCAAATTGCAGGTCCTAATGCAAGTGATATGATAGCTGAAGTGGGTCTGGCCATTGAAGCGGGTATGACAGCTGAAGATATCGCACTAACGGTGCATGCACATCCTAGTCTAGGCGAGATAACGATGGAAGCTGCCGATGCTGCACTCGGTAAGCCGATCCATACAATGTAAAAACATCTTAAACACAAAAATGCTGCACACTCCATTTTTGGAGGTGCAGCATTTTTGGTTGGTTTTGTCTTTTATATTAAACCTCATTGATGCAAAAAAACGGTGGATACCTTTATATGGTTCCACCGTTTTATATACAATGTCTACGCTTGTCTTATTTTTTCAAGGTCATTTCTTTAGCTTCATTTTTGAATGATTTGATCAAAGAAATGATGACGAAAATCAATATGATTGAAAACGGCAATGCAACGATGATTGAAGCAGTCTGCAGCGCCTCCAGGCCGCCTTGCCATAAGAGGACTGCCGCTGCACCAGACTGCAAAATTCCCCAGATGAATTTCACGTAATTGGGTGGGAACAGACTTCCTCCGGTCGTTTGCATTCCCAACACAAAGGTTGCTGAGTCTGCAGATGTAATGAAAAACGTACTGATCAGCAGTATACCGATTAACGATAGGATTGTACCGTATGGTATTTGATCGAATACCGCAAACAGAACCGATTCTTCGCCAAGCCCTTCAGTGATATCCGCAATATTGGCATCTGCAAACATTTCAAGGTTCAATGTCGTTCCACCAAATACAGCGAACCATAATGCTCCGAATATTGTTGGAACCAACAGAACACCAAGAACGAATTCTTTAATGGTTCTGCCACGTGATACACGCGCAATAAATGTTCCGACAAATGGACTCCAAGCGAGCCACCATGCCCAATAAAAGATGGTCCATTGATTTAACCAGCTTGTGTTATCATCATTGAACGGTGCCATCCGTAGACTCATCGAAGGCAAGTCTTGTACATAACTTCCAAATGTGGTTGTGAAGGTTTCTAATATAAATGTTGTCGGCCCCATGAACAAAAGGCAGAGCATCAATGCGATTGCGAGTACAATGTTTGTATTACTTAGATATTTAATCCCTTTATTCAATCCAGTCATGGCTGAAGTCATAAATAATACAGTGACAATTATGATAATGACAAGTTCAAGCGTAAAGGTTTGATTGATGTCAAAGACATACGATAAACCGCCACTGATCTGAATGGCACCGAATCCAAGGGATGTCGCAACACCAAAAACGGTTGCAAATACGACTACCGTATCGATTATTGTTCCAAGTGGTCCTTTGACTTTATCACCAAAGGTCGGCTCTAATATGGCACTGACAAGCCCTGGCGCTTGCTTACGGAACTTGAAGTATGCTAGTGCCAATCCAAGAGTTGCATATATGGCCCATGGATGTAGCCCCCAGTGGAAAAAACTATATTTTAATGCATTTCTGGCAGCATCATTTGAGTCAGCATCACCAAATGGTGGGTCGTGGAAGTGACTTAATGGTTCAGCCGCTCCCCAGAAAACAAGACCGATTCCCATACCGGCGCTGAATAACATGGCAAACCATGTGATATATGAATATTCCGGTTTGTCATTTGGTTTACCCAACTTGATATCTCCATACTTTGAAAAAATCAAGTAAATAGCAAATATCAACATTCCTGTTGCACTGATTAGGTAAAACCATCCGAACTTATCAACTAAAAAGTTCTGTATGATCGTTGTCACATTTTCCAAATTACCATGAGGTAATGCGCTGTCCGGGATAACTCCCCAAGCAATAAACAGTAACGCGACTATACCTGAAATCCAAAAAACTTTTGTCACTTTTGTCATATGTCATATCCTTTCTATATGTATATTGTGTCAAAGTTAAATTGTTATGAATGCAAACCAAGTATGTATTAAAACATAATTGGATTTTGAATTCAAATATTCCGTAGTGTTTTATTCATATAATAAGGTCGCGATAATCAGTTACCCTTGGTCGAAAGGTTTTAAACAATTATACGCAAATCATAAATCAAGTAAATATGAATGAAATTGTTAGTCAACACTCGCTTTTTTCAGTTATAATAAAAAAGCAGTTTCTAATCTGGCTTTAAGCGAATGATGGATATCGTTTGGACATGATGACAACATCAGGGAGGGAATACCTATGAAGAGAGCAGTATGGATGATCGTTCTCCTATTTATTTTAATAGGAGCAGGATGCAGCAACCAAAAGGATAATGATAAAACGGATGTAAATGATAACATATCTGATAATCAGGAAAATGAAAACAGTGAAACCAATAATCATACGGATAACAATAATGATAACCAAAATGATGATGAAAATGCAAATACAAATGATGATCAGGGTACAGGGCAATCCGCGGAAGAGACCACACCTACATATGAACTTGACGAAGAAACATCAGCTATCGAGCCTATAAATGATTCTGCGGATGAGGATGTTGTTTTGGTAACCATTGATGATGCCCCTGATGACCATTCAGTTGAAATGGCCCATACATTAAAAGATTTAGATGTCAATGCCATCTTTTTCGTTAATGGACACTTTTTGGAATCAGATGAAGGAAAAGAGAAATTGAAAGAAATTCATGATATGGGCTTTTTGATAGGAAATCATACATATAGCCATGCTTACTTACCCGATTTATCACCTGAAGAACAGCGTGATGAAATCATCAAAGTGAACGATATGATTGAAGATGTCATAGATGTACGTCCTGATTTTTTCCGGGCACCGAATGGCGCCAATACAGACACATCGAAAGAGATCGCGGAGGAAGAAGATATGCTCTTGATGAATTGGACGTATGGCTATGATTTTATGGAGCCGTATCAAGATAAAGAAAAACTGACAGAAGCTATGATTTCCGGCGAGGGACCTGACGTCGGTGAAGAAAATTCGTTGCTCAGACCTGGTGCCAATCTGCTCATGCATGATAGAGAGTGGACCAATGATGCGTTGAAAGATATTATCGAAGGGCTAAGAGATAAAGGATATGAAATGGTCGATCCGCAATTAATTGATACTGTAAATGATGATTGAATAGGCAAACCCGTCTCCATTAAAACACAGGAGGCGGGTTTTGTTTGTTAGCAATAAGTGTTTCTTATAGAAAACTGACGTCAATTTTTTCATATTTTTGGGCATATGTAGACACAGTATCATTATGTTACACATATTTTAATATATGTTACACTATTTAGGGTTGATTTCGAAAATAGAACATAATATAATATGTATACGTTAACATAATCTTGATAAGGGAGTGACACATATGATAACAGTAGTTTGTCAAGAATGTCAGGAAGTCATCGAATATTTTGATGATGAAAAGGTCTCCACTTTATATGGAAAGTGTCCCGTGTGCGAAAAATAAATAATATGATTCTTTGATCTTGTTTTGAAGCTGTATGTATCAAATGATATGTGCAGCTTTTTGATTTGTTGCTATGCTCTGACCTAAGAATATAAGATGAATCCAAGTTTTAATCATGATAGGATAGAATTAGCTTTTTAAATGTATAAGGAAAGGGGGATCACCATGATCTGGAATACGAAGGTAACAGAATTATTACATATTCAATATCCAATCATACAAGGTGGTCTGGCGCACTTGGCATATGCTGACTTGGCTGCAGCGGTTTCCAATGCTGGCGGTCTTGGGCAAATTACTGCAATGAGCTTGGACGATCCGAAAAGTTTACGGGAGGAAATCGTCAAAGTACGTACAATGACAGATAAACCGTTTGGTGTCAACTTTGCCATTGGTCAACATGGGCGAGCATATGAACATATGGTACAAGTCGCGATTGACGAAAAGGTTCCAGTCATATCTGTGACAGGTGGTAATCCGAAAGGTGTCCTCGATATGGTCAGCCCCTATGATATTAAAAAACTTGTTTTGGTTGCTGCAAGCAGACAAGCCGTAAAAGCCATGGAATTGGGTGCTGATGCGGTCATGGTTGTCGGACATGAAGGAGGAGGACATATTGGTCGTGCCGATACGTCCACTTTTGTATTAACACCGCAAGTAGTCGATTCAGTCGATATACCAGTCATCGCGTCTGGTGGCATTGTTGATGGGAGAGGTTTAATGGCAGCTTTATCACTTGGGGCGGAAGGAATCGAGATGGGGACACGATTTATTGCCACGAAGGAGTGTATAGCTGCACACCCGGTTTATAAACAAGCCATTTTAGATGCCGATGAATATGGTACAACAGTCATCAAAAAAGAACTGGGCATGCCAGCAAGAGCTCTTCGCAACAGCTGGACCGAGACTATTTCAGAGATAGAACAACATGGAGGTGGTTATGAAACGCTAAAAGATTATATAAGCGGTAAAGCAAATAAACAATTCATACACGAAGGTAAAATGGACAAAGGATTTGGATGGGCAGGTCAAGGCGCTCTTCGTATACAGGACATTCTTTCAGTCGATGAATTATTTCAGAAAATCATCCAAGAAGCCGGTCAAATACGAGAGAAATGGAATGACAAGGAGAATTAGACAATGAATTACTCTTATCCAATTGAAGAGACGTGGACAACGGAGGAAATCATTGATGTTGTTCAGTTTTTTGAACTGATTGAGAAGGCTTATGAAAAAGGGGCCGCTGCGGATGATGTGTTAGAGGCGTATAATCGTTTCAAACAGATCGTACCATCAAAAAGTGAAGAAAAAACGTATTTTCGGGAATTTGAACATCAATCCGGCTATGTTTCTTATAACGTTGTGAAAAAGGCCAAAAATGCAAACAAACATTCAAAAATCAAGCTCTGATGATTCAGAGCTTGATTTTGAATGGCAGAATCATTCTATATTTAAACAGTTTGCAAAGCCAATCGGTAAAAGGGAATGAGGGTTTCAAAAGTTTCCTTTGCGGTCTTGATGAGTTTATCGCCATCAGTTGTACGAGCATCATCCGGTGATAGGTGGCGTCCAATAAGAAACTCCGCTTTTTTGACATCCCTGAATCGTTCCAGATGTTTTATTTCCAATTGTTCAACCGGGAACGAATCTTTTTTCATATGATCCATGGAAATGACAAATTCATCCGGCAATTTTTTCAATGCTTCGAAATGCTCAATATATGTTTTGGCAATATTTTCTTTGCCCTTTAATTCGTAAATACATGCCAACCACATAAACAGATAATCATCAAATAACCCGATTTGAAAGTGGGGATGCATTTTATAACCTCTTTTATTGTCTGCAATGGCCAACCATGTGTCATTCGGAGGGTTGACTGTTCTTCTGGCATGTTTGGCGATGTGCAGAAACACTTCATTCCCCAATTGTGCCGATAGGTAATCGACAAGCTCAGTGCCTATTTCGGAAAATTTTGGTTGAATCCGTTTCTGTATCGCATCCATGCGTTCCGCCAATCCATCTATTTCAAATGTTTTAAAATCCTTTTTTGTGAAACCTTGCAAATTTATCATCCTCTCTCTGACATACATCCAAATTCACTTTCAGTATTATCGATAAGCACACTCAAAGTCAAATGATACACACTTGCTCATGTTTAATGAATTCATTTCGCGGGTAATAAAATAAAACAGGATCAATCTGAAAATTCTTACGCAAAGATAGTTATAAGATTGATTCTAATTATAGGGAAAAAGATGTTTTTGGTAAACAATCTTATGGTTGTAGAACAAAATGGAATTTATGTCATATATATATTAAAAACAGGAAGAGAGGGTGTGAATCTCTTGAAATATGTGATGGAAGTCTTGAGACAGAAAGAAGCGGAAGAAAAAATACCTGTTATACGAATGGAAATTGATTATGAACTCGTGACATTGCATGATGCCATCAAGGCGGAAGATACAGTTGAAATCATTAAAACAAAAGAACGGCTGAGACATCTGACCCATCAATTATTGACGATTCAGGGTGGTTCATGATTCGGTCTTGGTAATCGGTTGAATGGGATTGATATAATTTGTTATTCATGACTATTTGTCCCCAGTTTGTTAGGATATAATTACTGAATGAAGTTGGGGGCAATAACAATGGATAAGGGTTTACAGAGGAATGTATTCGAGAAAGCAAAATCGTGGATTTATAAAGCTGGGGAAAAAATCCGCGCAAAAATCGATACCCCTTTGACAATTGATACGAAATCAGATGCAAATGATCTTGTGACAACAATGGATAAAGAAACTGAAAAATATTTGTCAGAGAACATAAAAGCCGTTTATCCCAATCATAAATTAATAAGCGAAGAAGGATTCGGTGATGAATTGCAAACATTGGACGGCATCGTATGGATAGTCGATCCAATTGATGGCACAATGAATTTTGTTGAACAGAAACGCAATTTTGCTATTTCAATCGGAATATATGAAGATGGTGTTGGGGAAATAGGGTTGATATACAATGTCATGGACGATATTCTATACACTGCCATCCGCGGGAAGGGTGCTTTCAAAAATGACGTGAAGTTACCACGTTTGCCTGAAAATGCTCCGTTGGAGAAAGCGTTGCTGAGCTTGACACATTTCTGGCTATGTCCCAATCGTCTCGTTCAGAAGGAGAGAATAGAGGAACTAGTGCGTAAGGTTCGAGGGGTTAGAAGTTATGGATCTGCAGCACTTGAGTTTGCGATGGTGGCTGAAGGTGTGCTTGATGGATATTTATCAATGAGTTTATCTCCCTGGGATATAGCGGCAGGAATCATCATTGTAGGTGAAGTGGGGGGAGTAACGTCAACGATAGACGGCAACTCCATAAATATGTTACAGGAACAGGCTATCATAACGGCAAATCCGGCGATTATAGATCCTATCATCAAAGACTATTTACAAAAAGGGAAGTGACCCGTACAGAAGGGTGTCACTTCCTTTTTCTTTTGATGGTTAAACCAAGCCCCATAAATCCAAAACCAAGTATTATGAATAGAATAATCAACCAGATATTTTCCATGGCTATGGCACCACCTACCATGACAAACATTAAAATAACAAGCGTTGCCAATAAAAACATGGGAAGATTGAAGTTTTTCATGAACTCACCTCTTTAACGTCAACATAGAATAGTATATAATATTTCCAGCCACTACACAAAGCTGACAGACGTTGATGATTATCACTGGCGTGTTGGCGATAGTTCTAGTATGATAAAAGTGAATATGATAACTTGTGGAGGACATACGATGATTTTTGATTATCTGAAAAGCAATTATGCCGGTGATATATATTGGATTTTTTATGCCTTGAATTTTATATTCGGAATCATAGCTTATAAACTTGGGTTTGCAAAAAAATTACCATTGATGAAATCGTTTATCATCTATCTTTTATTGGCAATGGGAACATATATTATAACAATATTCAGCATATTACGTTTGCCGATGACAGAAAGTTTGATCATCGTTTCCATCGTAATGGGTCTATACCGGTTGAGGCTGCACAAGGAACGTCAACAAAAAAAGGAATCTTAAGGAATTCAACCCCCTTATCCTAATCAGGATAAGGGGGTTGATTAAATAAGTTCTTTTGATTTTTTCTTCGTGTCATATAGATGAAAATTGCCAGTGGCATGACGTTTTTTTGTATTGGCTCCGATACGGTTATAGCACTCTTTACATAAATACATGTGGATTCTCCGGTTGCGAAGTCTTTTTGCCTTGAAGCAATCATCATCAAGTGACTCGATATTATCGCAAATGACGCATTTTACTTTCATCATTAACACCTCAATATTGAAGAATACCTTTTTATAAATATAACATAAAAGAAATGAACAAAAAAGTTCCACGTTTTAATTTATTGAATGAGGGGAATCTATAATTAAAAGATGGGAAAGGATGATTATATGAATAAAGGATATATTTACGGCATCGGAGCGGCCTTGATTGCCACTGTTGCCATGTTGCTATTACAGAGAAAAAATAATGAGCAAGAACCCGATAATTTAGAATTAGCAGGCGTTCCAGATCAGGTGAAAAAGGAGAAGGAGAAATTGGAACACTTGGAAAACGCTAAAATGGTGTCTGAAGGTTCCCAGTTCGGTGTCCAATACTATAATGAAGTGAAAGACGGAGAATAAGGTCTGTAAGGGTGGCCTTGCAAGAACTGAAATAGATGTAAAACAGGTGTTCCCCTATGTGAGGAGGACACCTATTTTAAGTTGTGGACCAAGCGATGGATGTCCATTTGTTATTGATCCGGATTGGATTGTTCTTCTTGGATCTCATCTAATTCTTGTTGTTCATCTTTGGGGATGGATTCTTTGTTTTGATCTGGTTCCTTTGACTCGTTTTCCTTGACAGGAACTTCTGGCATATATCTTCCGACTATTTCAGCCAATTCATCAACGACACCACTTACGGGATGACCTTGTTTTATTTTATTTCCCATGGTACGTAATCGTTCGGTAATATCGGCATCTGCCACAACGACCGCTGTTTTTCCATATGGATCATGGTGCAGGGATTCCGTGACAGAATATTTAATTGACCCAGCTCGGGATGAATCGAGTTTTTCATCGATATCAATCCCAACCACTGCATAAGGTCCCGCGATGACGGCTGCTGCACTATTCACATCGGGAACACGCTCAGCTACCGTAGCTAAATGTGAAGCCACCTCACTGTTAGAAAGGTTCTCTTTTGTACCAGAGCTTGAATTTTTAATGTCTGTTACTTGGTTGTTTTCATTTTCTGCAGGAAGTGTGTTAGGGCTGTCTTTTGCTTGACATGCTGCGATAAATATTATAGTCAATATTAAAATGAACAGTAATCGTTTTTTCATGTATAGGACCACCTTTGATCAATCGTGTTGTTTCACTTATTGTGGTTTATCTCGTCCAAAATATACAAAAAACCTGTTACCATTTAAGGCAACAGGCATTTTTGTTTTTAGTTATGTATATATATCTTAAACAACACAGATTTTTTGTATTCCTTTTATTGGGTTATCTTTATTTGAACCATCTTTAAAGTACATATAGGCAGGGCCCCCGTCGACTTTTTCTATTTGTTTGCCGTTCCAGGCAAATAACAAATAGCTATTGGTCAATTGTTCAATGGATATGGACACATCTCCGTCGGTTGTTTCAATGATTGCTTTATCGGAACCAAGATTGATTTCGGCATTCTTTATAAAATCATGTAATGGAATGACATACGAATTTTTAAGGATCTCTACACCTTCCATACGAGATATACTCCGATTGACCGGTGGTTTGATATGATCGGGATATACAGCTCTATTCCAACGTTTTGCGGCTTCTTCTTCCAGAGATGTCTCATTTTCATGTGACGTTTGTGTTTGGAAAGCTTCATTAAAAAGAATTTTCCGATCATCAAATATCCACACAGACGGATCGAGCGTGATTTGATAAGCGACATTTCCAGTAATTGGTATAATCATTATTTTCACCTCATATTTTCTTATATCTATCCTAGAATATCAGAAAACACCACTATTTTCATTTCATACATTTGAATCAAGGGTGTGAACTTTAGTTTTTTAGTAATTATTGATATTTCGTTTGCAATTTGCCCTTTATAGCGATACTATAAGGTAAAGAATGTTTTTTTAAAAAAGTAATGGACGAAAATCAATATCATTCATATACGTTTTCAAGGAATTTTGTAAGCTATGTTAAAAAATGGAGGGGATTTATTTGATTTCCGAACTCACAATTGATCAAAGAGAAAAAGCATACGCCCTTCTGATGGCTGACGCAGAAAAAATAATCCGGTTAATCGAAGTACAAATAGAAAACCTAACCATGCCACAGTGCCCTTTATATGAGGAAGTATTGGATACACAGATGTTTGGGTTGTCCAGGGAAATTGATTTTGCTGTACGTTTACAGTTGATTTCCGAAAAAGAAGGGAAGTCCATATTGGAAAATCTGGAAAGAAAATTAAATATGCTCCATGAAACGGTCCAAAATTCTCTTTGATATTCAGATCTATGGCACCGATCACATTGAGGCTGGAAAATCATAAAAGGATACAAACCCAAAGACGGACAATGAACAATTATAGCATAGGAAATATACGGTAATTCCTTGGGAAAGAAAAACACTTTCCCGTCGTGCGAACTAGAGCTGTGTTAAAGCTAAAACGAAGTATATTTCCGAAGCGATTTTCACATCATTCTGTTCGTCTTTTTTGTTTGCGATATTTTGTCCAACCCCATTTCAATCATCTTAAGGGTTATGTCCGCTCCTTTAATGGACTATATACGACAAGGACATATTTATGTTATTATATTTTCATGGGAAATTTATACCTAAATCGCTAATCATACATTTAAACAAGGGAAGAAAACATATGCAGAGATTAAAAGATTATGATTTTACATTAATGATAACACCTATTCTTCTTGCTGCGTTCGGAATGGTTATGATATATAGTTCCAGTATGGTTATTGCAGTTGTAGGAGGACATGAAAGCACATTTTATTTATTTAAACAGATGCGATGGTTTGTATTGGGATTGATTGGGTTTGCAGTTTGTTCTGTTTTTCCATATAAAAAATATCATAAGATCGTCAAGTTCATCATTCTGATTACCGGTGCTTTATTGGTGGCTGTACTAATATTTGGTGTTACCGTGAACAACGCTAAATCATGGTTTGTCATTGGACCGGTTAGTTTTCAACCGGCGGAAATTGCCAAGCTGGCAGTTATTTTATACTTGGCATCGGTCTATTCCAAAAAACAAGAGTACATAAGAGATTTCACTCAAGGCGTATTACCCCCGCTTATCATTACGGGTGGGATTTTAGCACTTGTGGTTGCGGAACCGGATATTGGGACATCATCGATTATTGCAATGATTGCCGCGACAATCATCATCAGTTCCGGGATTCGATTCAGACATATATTTCTGCTTGTTTTAGTTGGTGTGCTTTTTTTATCACTTGTCATCCCGCAAATGGTTACAGATACCCGTATCAATCGATTTACCGGTGCTTATCAACCATTTGAAGCACCAGACGATGTCGGATATCACTTGATACAATCATATCTGGCCATAGGTGTAGGGGGGATTACTGGTGAAGGGCTTGGTCAGAGTGTCCAGAAGTTAGGTTACCTCTTTGGTCCGCATACTGATTTTATCATGGCGATTATAGCTGAGGAATTAGGTTTCATAGGTGTATTCATTGTGATCGGATTACTTGCTTTAATTGTCCTCAGGGGCATATTCATTGCCCGGAAGTGCCGTGATAGTTTTGGGGCGCTTCTAGCCATCGGTATATCATCGATGGTTGGTATCCAGGCGTTTATCAATCTGGGATCGATCAGTGGTATTCTTCCAATTACGGGAGTTACATTGCCTTTCATCAGCTATGGGGGATCATCTTTATTGGTGTTGATGATCTCGATGGGGATATTGAATAATATCGCCAAATCGACAAAAGAAGCGGAAAAAGACCCCAAAACAGGACATAGGCAAGATATGAGGATGAGTAGAATATATGGAGGAAGACGTTGGCATACACGAGCAAATTAAAATCGATAACAAAGTACAGTGCTTATGGTATCGTCTAAAAACAAATTGAATATAATTCAATGTGAAGATAAAAAAACAAGCCGGAGAACCAGGCTTGTTTTTTTACCCCAACGTGTTTTTGTATTTGGCACTACGTGAAGAAAGAAATACGAAATAACTCAGCATACTGAAATAAAGTGAGATGAACAGGGCATGTAATAATGCAATGCCGAGATTCAATCGGGTAAAGATAATCAAAGCGCCAAATATAACTTGCATCGTAATGAGGCCTAGCGTTGCAATCCAACCCCAAAACATAATGCGTTTGTGCCGGTAGTTTTTAATCATTTTTATAAAATAAATGACGGTCCATATAAATAAAATGCCTGCAATCAGCCGATGTCCCATTTGTACCCATTGGACGAAATGATAATCGGGAAATGAAAATGGTGCGTCATTATGGCAGAACGGCCAATCCGGACAGACCAGGTTGGCATCGACATGTCGTACCAAAGCCCCTGTATAGACAACAATCATTGTAAAAGCCGTAAGCATATATAATTCAATCCGATGCTTTTTTTCGATGAACAATGATTTCGCATCAAATTTTTTATCTATCTCGAAAATAAGTAACATCAATAAAAAGATCGCTGTAAAAGCAATGAGCGAAATACCGAAATGGGTGGCTAAAATAAAATCGGATTGCCCCCAAAGGACAGCACCTGCGCCGATTGCTGCTTGAAGAAAAAGAAAGAAAACGGAAAGGAAAATCAAAAATTTTACTTCCCTGACATGACCAAGATATTTCCAGGCTAAAATCGCCAATAATATGACCGCGATACCAATGATTCCTGTTACAAGACGGTGACTTAACTCTATAATAAGTTCCGCATCAATTTCTTTCGGAAGAATTTGACCTTTACATAATGGGAAACTTGCTCCACATCCCATACTAGAACCTGTTTTAGTGACAAGTGCCCCACCGATTAAAACAAAAATCATTCCCAAGGTGGCTACAACTGATAGCCATTTTAACGTTTTAATCATACGTACTCCTCACTTAAAGATTATTTTAAAAAAGGCATACCAATATTTTAATATGTTTTGATGTGACAAAGCAATTGATTATACCCGAAAAATGGTAAAAGACACATATTTGTTGAATAATCGTTACATATTCATCTATTCCTTGTCAAAAAGTTGAAAAACCCTTGCATTGTCGGTTGTAATTTGCTAGAAATAATGTAGAGGGTGTATGTTAGCATAAACCATCAATTTTTATAAAGCATAATAAATTAATGGTATGTAACGCTCGATAAAAGTGTATATACTCCATTCTTTATACAAAGCGTGTAAAGATTTTTTGTTGTGTGGAAAGTAACGGACTAACATTATAATGGAAAATATATAGTAGCTTGAGAAATTATTCGGTGCTATAATAAGGATTGTATTGTTAATGTTGTTACTGATACGACATCCTGCCGACCGAAAAGTATTGTGAGAAAGCAAAATTGAATACATATTTGTGATGATAATACTTTAACATTGTCTATTAGTGGTATTATTCTTTGTATTTATGCGTTGAACTTGGAAATGATAATACTTGCATGATGCAGTGTGGCAGGATTGAAAATGCATACTACATCCAGTGCGGCAGTGGCACTGAATGTTCAAATTGAGAGGAGGGAATGAATCCTATATTCGAAAAAACATCGATTTGTTTATCCTTTGTAAAATGTCATGATTGTCCGTTTGGTTGATTTCCGGCTAACATTCCCTGAATGTGATTTTATATCATAATCATAATAACAGATCTGTGATGGCTATTTTGTTTGTGGTTGGCACGATTAGATTGAGATGCCATTATTCATACCTCATATAACCATACACCATGGCTGGTGTATTAACTGGTATCGGATGTTTTGAAAAACGGAGTTTACTGGATATTTTTGCTTAAATGTCCTAAAATGAATTGATAGAAGGTTAAATGTCCAAACTAAATGTCAGGCAATCTGGATTTATTTTACAAGGAACTCATTTATTAGCAATTTAATTTTCAAGAAACTTACAGAAAGCGAGGTACATAATATATGAAAGCTTGGCTAGGGAAGTCTAAAATATTATTTCTTTTGGGTATATTGACGCTAGTTTTGACTGGTTGTGGCAGAGAGAATTTAACTGCTTTTATACCAAAAGGTTATGGTGCGGAAACGTCAATGAACTTAATCATCCTTACAACTGTTGTAATGCTTTTTGTGTTTTTGATTGTAATGGTGGTTTATATAATTGTTCTATTCCGATTCCGTCGTAAGAAAGGTCAAGAAGATTATGTTCCCAAACAAATAGAAGGGAATAAGACGCTTGAAACAGTTTGGACAATTATTCCGATAATATTGGTAATCATCATTGCTGTACCGACTACAATTGCTACATTTGATTTAGCCAGTGAAGCCGGATCAAATGAAGACGACGCAATCAACATCGATGTTACGGGAAAACAGTTCTGGTGGCATTTTGATTATAATGATGGCGACATACAAACCAGTCAGGATATGTACATTCCGGTGGGGAAAAAAGTGTATCTTCATTTATTGTCCGATGATGTCATCCACTCTTTCTGGGTACCCAGCATATCAGGAAAAATGGATGTGAATCCCGATAACGAAAATACAATGTATATAGAAGCAAATGAAGAAGGCGTCTATTGGGGTAAATGTGCTGAATTATGTGGACCGTCACATTCCAAAATGGACTTTAAAGTGATTGCAGTCAGTCCAGATAAATATGATGAATGGGTTGAAGATATGCAAAATGTAGATCCCGATGCTGAACCTGAAGATGCAGTTGCTCAGGAAGGTAAAGAATTATTCGATGAAAACAATTGTATCGCTTGTCATGCAATCGGTGATAAACCCGCGGGTCAAGGGCCAAATCTGACGAACTACGGTAACCGTACTGAATTTGCTGGTGTTTTGGATCCCACAAAAGATAATTTGGTTGATTGGATCATGGATCCGGAAACAATCAAACCAGGGAACAAGATGACCGGTAATTATCCTGATGTTTCCGAAGATGACGCCGAGAAAATTGCTGAATACTTAATGCAATTGAAAGATACAGAAGTAACACCCGATAGCGTAAAATAAAAATTTTGCTATCTATATGATCCAAGATGTACAAAGGAGGTTAATTAATGAGTATAGCAGCTACTCAAAAAAAAGGCTTTGGTGCTACCTTATGGGATTATCTGACAACAGTTGACCATAAGAAGATTGGCCATCTATATTTGGTCGGTGGGGCTTTCTTTTTCCTCCTCGCCGGTTTGGAAGCACTTTTAGTACGTATTCAATTGATTGTACCGAATAATGACTTTGTCAGTGCTGGTTTCTATAATGAACTTTTTACAATGCATGGAACCACGATGATGTTTTTTGCGGCCATGCCATTGATTATAGGGTTGATGAACGCTATCATGCCCTTGCAAATAGGGGCGAGGGACGTCGCGTTTCCATTTTTGAACGCTCTAAGTTTTTGGTTATTCCTATTTGGCGGTATTTTATTAAATTCCAGTTGGTTTTTAGGTGGAGCGCCTGATGGAGGGTGGACAGCATATGCACCCCTTTCGATTCTCACTCCTGGCCATGGCATCGATTTTTACGTCATGGGGCTGCAATTAGCGGGTGCAGGGACTTTGATGGGCGGTATTAACTTTATCGTTACGATCATTAATATGCGTGCGCCTGGTATGACTTATATGCGCATGCCTCTATTCACATGGACGACACTTGTCACGAGTGTACTGATCCTGTTTGCTTTCCCGGCTTTGACAATCGGGTTGTTCTTATTGCAATTTGATCGGATGTTCGATACTGCATTTTTCGATGTTGCTTTAGGTGGTAACACGATTATTTGGCAGCATCTGTTTTGGGTGTTTGGTCACCCTGAAGTTTACATTCTTATCATTCCGTTATTCGGAGTGTTCAGTGATGTTATTTCGACATATGCGAAAAAACGTCTCTTCGGATATACGGCAATGGTGTTTTCCACTGTATTGATTGCATTTTTTGGTTTCATGGTTTGGGCGCATCACATGTTTACAGTCGGCTTAGGTCCGGTTGCCAATACCATTTTCTCGTTAGCGACAATGGTTATTGCCATCCCAACGGGAATCAAGATATTCGGTTGGCTAGCTACCCTGTGGGGTGGAAGCATTAAAATCAATACGGCCATGTTATTTGCACTTGGATTTATTCCTTCATTTACCATTGGTGGTATGACTGGTGTAATGGTTGCTACGGTAGCTGCAGACTATCAGTATCATGATACGTACTTTGTTGTTGCCCACTTCCACTATGTTATTGTCGGTGGTACGGTGTTTGGAATATTTGCCGCCTTATTCCACTGGTGGCCAAAAATGTATGGACGCATATTAAATGAAAAATTGGGGCAAGTTACATTCTGGACATTTTTCATTGGTTTCCATTTAACTTTCTTTGTGCAACATTTTCTAGGGTTGATGGGAATGCCACGTCGTTATTGGGTATTTCCAGGTGGAGATGATCTCGATCTCGGTAACCTCATCAGTACAATAGGTGCATTCTTTATGGCATTTGCAATCATTGTATTGATTATCAATATTATTATAACGGCTAAGAAAGGTGAAAAAGCACCTGCAGATCCATGGGATGGACGTAGACTTGAGTGGTCCATTTCTTCACCACCGCCATATTATAACTTTAAACAGTTGCCATTGACACGTGGACTGGATCCGCTATGGTTGGAAAAAACAGAAGGAAATGGTGAGATGACACCTGCTGAACCACTAGACGAGATTCATATGCCTAATAACTCGTTCTTGCCGTTTCTTATGTCAGTAGGGTTTTTCATCGCCGGTTATGGATTTATTTATCAGACAGATCATCCTTTAGGCTATATTGCACTCTATGGCGGTATGGCATTTGCGATCGCCACAATGATAGTCCGTTCTGTTAAAGATGATCTTGGCTATCATATTCCGGTCGAAGAACTAGAAAAGGAGGATGACTAATATGAGTATGGATCATTCCTTGAATCCCGAAACAATGCCGGCTGAACCTGAAAAGGAAACACTTGAAGGAAAAAATAAATTTCTTGGTTTGTGGGTATTCCTAGGTGGTGAAACAGTACTGTTTGCATGTTTATTCGGTACGTTCCTATCGCTTAGAAACTCCACGGCCGATGGTCCATCAGGTGAAGAAATTTTCGGATTGGGATTGGTTTTCCTAATGACCATCCTCCTGTTGACCAGTTCACTCACAAGTGTATATGCTGTATACCATATGAAAAATAACAACTATAAGAAAATGCAGATATGGTTGGGCATTACTGCACTTCTTGGACTAGGATTTTTGGGCTCGGAAATTTATGAGTTTGCCCATTATATTACAGAGTATGGATTTACTTTCCGCTCGTCGGCATTCGGTTCAGCTTTCTATGCCTTAGTCGGATTCCACGGTGGCCACGTTACCTTTGGTATCTGCTGGTTGATTACGATTATGATCCGGAATGCAAGAAGAGGTTTGAATTTGTATAACGCACCGAAATTCTATGTTTTCAGCTTATACTGGCACTTTATCGATGTTGTGTGGGTATTCATCTTTACAGTAGTGTATTTAATGGGAAAGGTGGGCTAAATTCATGGCAGAAGAATCGAGCAATACGAATATAAACCCTTATCAGAAACAGGAAAATAAAGATGAGTTGAAAAAGCATTTAGTTTCGTTCGGATTGATGATTTTGTTCACTGTCGTTGCATTTGCTGTTGTTATCGCGGATATCATGGATAAAACATATGCGATTTTATTTCTCATCGTACTTGCGATTGTTCAAGTTGCCTTTCAGTTTTATTATTTCATGCATTTGAAGGACAAAGATCATGCTCCTGCCGCTGTATTGATTTATGGCGGAATGTGGGCTGCTGCATTGGCTCTTGCGGGATTGGGTCTTTCAACATGGTGGTAAAATAAAGAGAAGATCGGGATTTTTCCCGATCTTTTTGATCATTTACAGTAAAAAGCGCTCTATATGATAAAGAAAATTCTAATGGATGACCATTAGAATTTTTTGTTAACCCATGAAATCCTCAATAAATTGTCATATTATCGTAGCCATGTGCGGTTAAAAAGCGTTATAATAAGTATACGAATTGATTTTTGGAGTGGATATTATGTGGTTGGATATACAGATTTTCGGTTTTCGTGCACTTTGGAGTCCCATTTATTTCTTGTTCCTATTGGGGCTTTCACTGATATATTATCTCGTCACAGGGCCCTATCGTAAAAAGTTTGGTGATAATGCCCGACCGACTGGTCCTCAACAATTTTACTTCTATTTTAGTATGTTGTTGCTTTATATCATCAAGGGCTCTCCAATCGATTTAATGACTCATATTACCTTGACTGCACATATGATGCAAATGGCGATCTATTATTTGGTTTTCCCGATTCTTATCATCAAAGGGATCCCAGCTTGGATTTGGAAAAAGGTAGTCAATATTTCAGGTGTGAAACAAGTTATAAACGTTTTGACAAATCCAATCATCGCCTTATTGTTGTTTAATGGTTTGTTTTCGCTTTATCATATACCAGCGATATTTGACTTTTCCAAATCATCACAGCTTGCTCACGCAAGTATTGGACTTGTGATTCTAGTTGCGGCGTTTGTCATTTGGTGGCCGATCATGACGCCCCTTGAAGAGTATAATACCATGCGGCCCATTTTAAAGATAGGATATATATTTGCAAGTATTGTTTTGTTATCGCCGGCTTGTGCATTGATTATATTTGCGGATCACCCTTTATTTGCTGCATACAGCCAGGACGGGGCGTTTATACAAGCGCTGGCGTTATGTGTGCCGAATGATGTTTTACAAGGGTTGGAGTCTTCTCTATCAGGACCAGAGATGTTCACATCAATGACAACCATGGAAGATCAGCAACTTGGCGGAATTGTCATGCAAAGCGTCCAAGAGATTATGTACGGGATTGTATTGGGTAAAGTCTTTTTCAAATGGTTCAATAAAGAATCATTGAAAGTGGATCCGTTACCTGTGAATGCTGGGTCGGAACCATCTCATAGCAACCAACATTAATTTTTGACTGATCGGTTGCAATCAAAGAAATGTTCGACAAAGGCTCCAAGGATTGTATATACAATGAAAAAACATGCAGATGACCATTGTCTCTGCATGTTTTTTCGTTTAATAGGGTCATTTGAAGGTATGGCGTTTTAGACTTTGACGTTCCACTTGATAATTCCCGCTTCTTTGGCGGAGGTAAAAGTTATGACAACAATCGGTCCGAGAATAAAGCCGAAAATGCCGAGTAATTTTATGCCGAGGAACATCGCTATCAAAGTAGCGAGCGGGGACAGCCCGATATGTTGTCCCATTACTTTTGGTTCGATTGTGCGTCGGATGGCCAGTAAGATAATGGCCAAGACGGCGAGTTGTACCCCCAATTGTGTATCGCCTGATAAAAACATAAATAATGACCAAGGGCCTAATATGATAATGGAGCCAATGATCGGTATTAAATCAATGATCCATATAATGATGGACATTATGACAGCCACTTTCGGTGTAATGATGAATAGCCCAATCAAGGAAACAATAAAAATTATAATGCTGACTAAAAACTGTGCTTTGAAAAATCCAATAACCACATCAGCGAGACGTGCATTCATATAAGAGACTTTTTTTGCGGTTTCCTCTGTAAATAAATTATATACTTTGGATTTCAAGACAGGTAATTCAAGCATGAATAAGACGAGAGCAATGAGATAAACAAGGAAACTGATTAAGTACTGTGGCACCATTGCAAATAATTGTGCTATGCGATCAATGGTGATTTTCTCTTTTGCTGTTTCAGTCAGTTTTGTAATGTTGTCATCCAAGCTCCCTGTTACCTGTTCTACAAATTCATCTGGCAGATTGCTTGTATACTGTTCAAAACCTTCCTCCCATTCTTCGTAGAATTCGTTTAATTCGTTAAAGTGTTTTGGCACATCTTCTACAAAAACGACGACTTGTGTAATGGCTTTTGTAACCATAAATGTTCCCGCGAATCCAATAACGAGTAAAAACAACAAAAAAACGAAGATAACTGAAAGTTTACGGCTGAGTTTAATTCTTCGTTGAAATAACCGGACAACCGGATTAAGCGAAAGCGCAGTCAGAAAGGCGATAATCAAAGGTATAGAAATGGGAAGTATAAAGTATGCTGCTATCAATAAAATAACGATTAAAAAAATCAATGTCCATTGTCGTTTTGTGATACTCCGGAAAAAAGGTATGACGATGACTCCTTTCTATACGATTATAATAAGCCATAGTATAATTCTACATCTAAAAATATAGCATTCTTTTTCACTTTTGAACAGTTGAACGTATAAAACAGCAGAAAAGAATGTTGATAATAAAAACCAACTAGCTATTATCATGGATACAAGCAGTTGGTTTCTGTTTACACAATATGTTGTTTTATTTTCTTTTATACGTATCAATATCTTCTTGGAGGTTTGCGACGATATTATTGGCTCTTTCGATCAGGTTTTCAGGGAAATTCTCTTCTTCCCCGTATTCAATGCCGGTAGGGTAGTAATGTTTTCCGATTATCGGCGGAAATAATTTGATGACAGCATTTTTCTTGTCAACATCCCCTTCGACAGCGTAACCTTGGATACGAATGTAATATGTAATGTTTTTTTCTTTTGAAGCTATTTTATAATCATAGGTTACACGTACATAGTCCCAATGCTCCCCAAGAATAAATGCATGGTTGCCCATCAATCTGTTTAAAGGTTTGATATCGATCAAAACATCTTTCATTCCAGGATCTTTTAATTCCATCTTTTTCACCTCATGTATTAGTATACTCATATTTATAATAGTACGAAATGCTTTCGGTTGCAATGAAAATGGGTACACGGTTGGCTGATGTTCAATATGGGTATCCTTTTTATATCACTTATACAAGAGTCGTTAGAAAACAAAAGGGAGAAATGGCAATGCGTGTCATCCGAATACTGTTAGTTTGTGTTATATTGGCAGCAATTCTTTATTATGTTTATGAGGTGAAAGATTTTACCGGCAATGACCAAGATAACACTGCCAAGGAACATGAAAATATTACCCGCGATCCAGAAAGTCGGGACTTAAAACAGCCTGACAACCGTCTTGAAGGTGATATCTATGGTTGGATGAATGAAGATGTTTCAGATTTGGAAGATGCATATGGTGAACCGGTAAGGAAAGACCCGGGCAGGTATGGGTATACATGGTGGGTTTATAATGACTTGGATAGGGAATATACGCAGTTCGGTGTAAAAGACAATCGTGTACAGACGATATATACAACAGGAGAAAACGCGTCACTTAAACCGGTTGCCATTAAGGAAAAATATAATGACGTTCAAAAAGAGTTCGCTTTTGAAAAAGAGATAACATTCGAAAGAAATGGATTCAAATATTCTTTTCACTTATCTGATGATGATTTGCAGGTACAGCCATTGATAAAAATCAGTGATGATTTATTTATGCAATTTTTTATGGATACATTCACAGATGAATTGGTGGCAGTTAGAGTCTTAACAGGAGATATACTATTGGCCATGAGACCTTATGATTTAAAATATGAAGGATCATTGCCTGATGACAAGGATTTGTCAAATAAAGAGTGGGAGGCTATTCAAGCGGGAATGGAACGACAAATTTTAGATTTGACGAATGTATTCCGGCAACAATTTGATAAAGAGGAACTGAAATGGGATGACGCTTTACACGAAACGGCTTTATCACATAGTAAAGATATGAAGGACAAAGATTATTTCTCACATGTTTCTCCAAATGGGAATGGGTTGAGTGAGCGCTTGATGGACATGGATATAGCTTATCAATCCGCAGGGGAGAATATTGCCGCCGATTATGTTGACGCACTCGCTGTAGTTGCGGGATGGCTGAACAGTGAAGGGCACAGGGAAATCATGCTGGATGATTCCTTTACAAAACTTGGAGTGGGTGTATATCGTGATTACTATACACAAGATTATATAAGATGATACAGAAGTCACCTTTGTCGAAAAGGTGCATGATATTTTTAATATTGTTCTCCTGATTTGTGAACAATTTATGTACTTTTGATTTAATTTACAAGCATGACATGGTAAAATAAATGTATATGTGGAGGTGTTTATATGATTGCAACATTGGAATATTCCGATATACTTGATATGTCTGAAGAACTAAGCAATATGATATTACAATCGGATGTCATGAAAAATTACGAGGCCGCTCGTAAAACACTTCAAAACGATGAAGAAGCCCAAACGTTGATCACAG
Source organism: Virgibacillus sp. (assembly GCA_035301285.1). GTDB lineage: Bacteria > Bacillota > Bacilli > Bacillales > Amphibacillaceae > DATGUN01. Next base: position 80,845 of record DATGUN010000017.1, on the reverse strand, counting down.
CTTTTAATGACATAAAAGAACATTATGAAGATGTACAACGATTCGGACGCTATCACCCGGATTATAATGAAATCATGAAAAACGTTCGATCAACCAAGCGCAAAATGGATATGAACGATAAAGTCGCCAAATATAAAATAGCTGAACGGGATATACAACGTTTGCTGGATGAAATAAGTGGCTGCATTGCTTTAAGTGTCAGTGATCAAATTAAGGCGCCGATCGATGGAGCGGCTTTGACGGATCATGGCTGTGGCAGTGGCGGAGCATGTGGGTGTAGCGTTTCTTGATTTTTTATGAGATTGGGTCTCGTTTGGATTGTATACTATAAAAAGATAAATGGGGAATAAATATGTATATGAAACGTCAAGGATTGATTGTTTGGTTCCAGCATATGAAGAATGTTAAGCATATGAAACGTCTCGGGCATTTAATCTACGTTTCAAAGAAATTAAAATATGCTGTTTTGTATGTGAATCGAGATGAAATTGATGATATCGAGAATAAACTTTTAAAATATTCTTTTGTATCAAAGGTTGAGCAATCCCAAAAGCCATTCATCGAAACGACATATGAAAATGCCAAACCGGATAAAGCAAAACAATATGATTATAAAATGGGAATCTAATATGAACGATTTCAATTTGCTTTCGAGAGGAAAGCATTTTTTTTGAAAAAATCGGGTCCATTTATTGTGAAAATCATACAAAAAACCTGCAGAATAAACTCTGCAGGTCCCTCTCGTTTTTTTGGTTATCCAAAAAACAAAAAGGCAAAGGGAGAGGAGAAACCGGAAGAAGAACTTATGGGGAAGTGTAAGTCTTCTCTCCGTTTGAAACAACCAAGCTACGCATTAGCTGTTTCATATGTTATTATAGACGAGTGAAAAGTTTCTATACATGATATCATGGAAAGTTGTTTATTATATCTTGATGAAGGTGTTTGTCTAATAGGGGGGATAACGTGCGTGTCATTGCCGGTGAACATAAAGGGCGTCCGTTAAAGGCATTGTCCGGGTCTATGACAAGACCGACAGGTGATAAAATCAAAGAATCCCTTTTTCAACAAATCGGCCCTTTTTTTCGCGGCGGTAAATGTCTTGATTTATATGCCGGCAGTGGTGCACTGGGCATCGAGGCGTTAAGCAGGGGCATGGATACAGCAGTATTGATTGATAAAAATCCGCAAGCGATACATACGATAAGAGAAAATATCAATCGTCTTAAATTAGATGATTGTGTACAGATTATGCGTAAAGACGCCACATCTGCCTTGAAAATATTACATGGTCATGCGGAAACATTCCAGGTGATTTTCTTGGATCCACCATATAAAGAGGCTGATTTCCAAGGAGTGATCCAAAATATATTAAGGTGGGGACTATTGGCTGAGGACGGAATCATTTGTTGCGAGTATGGTATTGGACATGAATTACCAGATCTATCTGATTACTTGTCAATCATGAAACAAAAAACATATGGTACAACGACAGGAATGACAATATATCAGAATCTACAGTAGAGGTGGAGGAATGACACGTGAGTAAACTAGCTATTTGTCCAGGGAGTTTCGATCCTGTGACATACGGTCATTTAGACATTATCGAGCGGGGCGCTAGAATATTTGACCATGTTATTGTTGCAGTATTTAATAATCAGTCGAAGCAACCATTATTTACAGCAGAAGAAAGAGTCGATTTATTGAAACAATCAACGAAACACCTTGAAAATGTAAGTGTTGACAGTTCCGATGGCTTACTGATCGATTATGCGATCAAAAGTGATGCACAAGTCATTCTACGTGGTCTTCGTGCGGTTAGTGACTTTGAATATGAGATGCAAATTACATCAATGAACCGGAAGTTAGACGAAGAAATAGAAACATTTTATGTCATGACAAATAATCAGTATTCGTTTTTAAGTTCCAGTATCGTTAAAGAAGTGGCCAAGTATCATGCTAATGTATCTGACTTGGTACCATCTGTTGTTGGAAAAGCACTGCAAAAGAAATATCGATAATGACAGACGCTGGTGGATGATTCATTCTATCAGCGTCTGTTGTATGGTTATTGTGATAATCGTTTTTTGATCATAATAAGGCATGTCAGCAAGATGCTTCCCATTGTGATGAGTGGTCCGATTTGAGCAATGGATTGGAGTAAATCAGACATGGAATCGGTCGTCTCAATCTGTGATACGGGAATACCTCCCGTATGAGAGGACAGACGATTGATGTATAAAGGCTTAAACAAAATGATCGTTAAAATGGATGCGATGATACCATGCAGGATTCGTGAAATAAAATAAGGTATAAATCGAATGTCGGTTTTAGCCATGATGCTCGCAACTTGGGCTTGGACGGAAAATCCATTGAATCCGAGTATGAAACTGACGATTGCAATTTGCGAAAGCATGACATAGGTGGATGCATCCGAGAGGGATTGGGCACCTTGGGTAATTTCAAACAAGCCAGAAAAGAATGGTAACGCAAACTCACCGGGTATCCCCAAATGTTGGAAAACAAATGCGATAATGTGTGAAAACATTGTTGCAATACCAATAATATCGATCAGCTTGGTCAACACCGAAAAAAAGATGATAAAGCCACCAACCATAAGCAGCGTATGGACGGAATTTAGAATGGCATCCCCTAATATAACTCCAATTGGACGATTTTGTTTGATGCGGGCCGTATGCATTTCCCCCCATGCTTGTCCGATTGAAACATATTTGCTGTTCTTATGGGATGATGGGGATTCCTTGGATCGTCCGTGAAAACGCATGCATATACCAACGAGTATGGTTCCGATGTAGTGACTGACACCTAATAATAGACCAAGTTTAACATCATGGAAAAAACCTACGGAAATGGCTGCGAAAATAAATAATGGACTGGATGCATTTGTAAATGAAATCAGCCGTTCCGCCTCAAATTTGGAAACTTGTTTTTCTTCACGTAAACGGGCAGATATTTTTGCACCGGCAGGATATCCGCTAGCCATTCCCATCGATAATGCAAAACTTCCAACGCCAGGTACGTTAAAAAGTGGCCGCATGATCGGTTCAAACAGGACACCGATAAATTTGACGACACCGAAGCTGATTAACAATTCAGCCATGATGAAGAATGGCAGTAAAGAAGGAAAGACAACCTCCCACCACATATTCAGTCCTCGTAAACTTGCCGCAAACGATTCCTCGGGAAAAATAATCATGCAAATTGCAAGACATATCGAACCGCTTGAGAGAAGAAAAGTCACGCCCATTCTTTTCAAAATAAAATCCCCCCGACTAAGCTCATTCTGTACATATCTTTTTGTTCGTAGTAGAATAATTTTACGAATGCAGATATATCCTAAAAAGAGAATCTGATGCTTTAGATGAATGTGTTTTTAGGTCTTATTCTTAATACATATTCATCTGATCAATTCGCATAAAGTGATTATATGGTTCAATTCGATTCGTAGGTCAGTAGGCCGGTTGCCGTTTTAATAAAATACGAGCCTATATCAATATACGCATTCATGTTGGCTATTTATGCCAATTCTGTGAAGTAATGAAGGATATGACGTTTTTGTGCTGAAAATGGAAGGGGTCTTACAGTGAAATTTACAAAAAGACATTTGATAACGTTATTTGTGGTAGTTGTTATCGCATTTTTCCTGGCAACATATAAATTACCTTACTACATATACAAACCGGGAGGTGCAGATGCACTGGCCCCTATCGTGAAAGTGGAAGACGGCTATGAGAGTAAAGGAGATATGCACCTTGTGACGGTGGGAGGGCTCCAAGCGACACCGATTCAATTTGTCTGGGCTAAACTTCATAAACATCAGGAAATTGTACCTCTCAGTGATGTTCGCCCGGAAGGTGTGACAGAAGAGGATTATTTGCACGCCCAATTGCAAATGATGGAAAACTCCCAAGAAAAATCAACCGTTGTAGCGTATGAAGCGGCTGATGCAGATATTTCAATCACATTTGATGGAGTATATGTCGTCAATGTGATAGAGGATATGCCGGCTGACGGGATTTTGGAAATGGGTGATTTGATTACGGGGATTGACGGGGAAGATGTCAACGAAGCAGATGATTTGATTGACTATGTCGAGGGAATGGATGACGGTGATACTGTTTCGGTTACCTTCAAACGTGATGAAGAGACCTTGACAAAAGATGTAACATTGGAAGCGTTCGAGGAAGAGGATGACAAGGTTGGTGTCGGAATTCAATTAGTGACAGACAGAGATGTCGATATCGATCCGGAAGTGACTTTCTCCAGTGGGAATATCGGTGGGCCAAGTGCCGGGTTGATGCTTTCATTGAAAATTTACGATCAATTGACGGAGGAAGATCTAACGAAAGGGTATCAAATTGCTGGTACCGGTGAAATCGATTATGAAGGAAATGTATACCGTATTGGTGGAATTGACAAAAAAATCATAGCTGCTGATCGGGAAGGCTGCAATATCTTTTTTGCTCCGAATGAGAACGGAGCAGAAGGTTCAAACTATGAAGTTGCAAAACAGACCGCAGAAGAGATTGATTCAGATATGAAAGTTATCCCAGTGGATACGTTTGATGATGCACTGGATTATATTGAAAATGAACTGTAAAAACGGTGTCCATATTTTTTGAAATGGACATTCAACAAAGCCATCACCGCATGATTAAGGTGATGGCTTTTTACAAAATCAAATGCGTATCACAGATTGGATTTCTTGCTTCCAAAGATTTTGCTGGATTGTTGAAGGGAGGACACTATAGTATGCGTGGGTGGCTCTTTCTTCTATTTTCATCATCGTGCTTTTATGCTGTTGCAATGATGATACAATGGGGACATCCATATCGTTTTTAATCTGACTTAAATAAGATTGCCCTGTTTCATTCATACCCAACAAACGTATATAAGGTATTGGCTGTTCATCTATAATGGGTTGGATAGCTTGTTTGGTTGTATTGGTCAATAGATGGACGAAGATACGCTGGAGTCTGGTCCAAGTATAGCGTTTTGTTTTGGTTGCGCTGATCAAGTCCTGCATACATGTGGCATGTTTGGCAGATTTTTTTATTCGAAATTCCAACCCCTCGTCAACCCCATGAATGTCTCTCAATTCATCTGTGTCCATAGTTTGGATACGGTAAAGGATAAATGGGAAATAGTTCTCCCATGTATGCCATAGAGATGCTTTTGCATAATAATCGAGCAGTTGGCAGATGGTAGAATCAGGTAGGGTATGTCGAACTTTTTCAGTCAGATGACCCTTCGCCAAAATTTCACTTCGTATACTTGTGGCACTTGCGATGGTGTCTGAGATTGATTCGTCATGATAGCCGCTTTTGGTACGCTTTATTGTCAGAGGTTGTATCGAGAGTTGATGATCTTTTATCGCCTTGACGTAACTATATCCCAAAATATTATTCGGTTGTGTTAAATCAATGGCTTGAGACGTCATTCCAATTTCATGATAGGCCTCTTCACTCGCACTGGGATATGATTTTCCTTGGTCCAATGCCTTTCTGAGTACTTCTATATACGTATCCTTGTGTTCACTGAAATGATGGTAGCTTTCAACAAAGCGTGCTACATTCCCGGACTCGCTGCCGAAACAGATGGAAGATGCTCCCATTTCATTAAGTGTTTTAACAGCCCCCGTCGCAAAGAGATGACTGCTTTGGACAGCGTAGGTATAAGGCAGTTCCACAACAAGATCGACCCCACCTTTCAGTGCGGCTAATGTCCGATGATATTTATCGATGATTGCAGGTTCACCTCTTTGCAGAAATGAACCACTCATGACCGCAATGATGCATTCTGCTCCAGATATTTCCTTCGCTTGTTCGACATGGTGTAAATGTCCGTTATGAAAGGGGTTATATTCTACAATTAAACCGCACGCTTTCATTGTAAACCAGCTCCTCATCGTTTCTTTTGTTAATTGTAGCAAAAAGTATCCTATTCGTATAGGAAGGGTGAATGAATATTTTGGGTTATGATCTGAAACTATGATATAGTCTTGGCAAATGAAAAAGTTGACAAACAGTCATTTTCCTTTTAAAATTACTCTTGTTGCCTTGAGGTGATATAATTGAAATTTACAGTCGGCCAGATTAAGAAAAATGCATATGAAGGGGCTTATCCCTTTGAGGGAGAAGTCAATGTCAATGAACTGGAAACAATGAAAAATGATATACGAAAAATTGACCCTGTTCATGTTGAAGGAAACTATAGCATCCAGAATGATGAAATTATTTTTTCCTTTACGATCTGTGGTAAAATGATATTACCGTGTGCACGTACACTGGTTGATGTTCCATATCCGTTTGAAATACAAACCGATGAAGTCTTTTCCATATCACCTTATTATGGAAAAGAAGAAGAAGAAAATGATATTCATCATGTTGAAGGAGAACGGATTGATTTAAAACCATTCATTATGGAAAATGTCGCATTGAATATTCCGTTCCGTGTATTTACGGATAATGAAGAAGCATACAAACAGGCAACCTTAAAAGGGGAAGGATGGGAATTCATTTCCCCGGATCAAAAGGAAAAATCCATTGATCCCAGACTTCAAAAACTGCAATCATTATTATCGGATGAAGAGAACGAGGAGTCATGAAGCTTCGTCTTATGTTCTCTTTCATATATAAAGGAGGTGTAAGTCATGGCAGTACCTAAAAGAAAAACGTCCAAAAAAGTAAAAAACCAACGCCGTACGCATAAAAAGTTGCATGTACCTGGCATGGTTGAATGTTCAAATTGTGGTGAATTGACAAAACCGCATCATGTTTGCAAATCTTGTGGTCATTATGATGGCAAGGAAGTCCTCAGCAGTTAATGAGCATACAAGACAGATCACTTTCAAGCAGGTGGTCTGTTTTTTTATGGAAACACACCTCATTGAATGTAAGCTTTGCTGAAAGTACCTCCTCTGCATGATATTTCAATCCTTTTTAAATTGGGAATCTGTTATTATATGATTAGATGGAAGAGGTGGAACGATGGCTATGGTAACTTATGAACGTCACGAATACGGGTTTGGTGTCATTCGATTAAATCGCCCTGAAAAACATAACGCGATATCCATGGACATGGCTGAGTTGTTAAAAAGGTCCATACAAAAAGCGAAAGAAGATACGATAACATTTTTGATCATTACGGGTTCAGGGGACACAACTTTCTGTGCTGGTGGTGATTTAAGCGAACTACATGGGGATCTGTCCCAAGATGAAGCTTTTTCCCTGTTGTATCAGATGAAGGACGTATTGTATCGCATCGCCTCATTCCCGTTGCCAACAGTCTGTTTGTTGAATGGGAATGCATTTGGTGGTGGATGTGAGCTTGCTACCGCTTGCGATTTCCGCTTTGCCAGACAGGGTACCGAATACGGTTTCATCCAATCCAAATTAGGTATTCTCCCGGGATGGGGAGGTGGAACGTTATTATATGAAAAGGTTGAGCCGATTTTTGCCTACCAGTGGTTAACAGAGGGAACGAAGTATACGGCGGAAAGATTACATAAGAATGGTTGGTTGCAAAAAGTCATTCCCCAAGATACCTGGGGAGATGAAGGGAAAATAATGTCCTCTTTCATAGAAAAATCGGAGCGGCAGTTGAAAATGCTGAAGGAACAGTATTTGAAAAAATGCTCTATTCTTTCACTATCTGCTGAAATGAATGAGGAAGTCCGAAATGCCGCCATTCTTTGGGATGCACATGAACATAAAATAGCAGTGGAAACCTTTTTGGGAAAAGAAAAATAAACGATGGAACCTGCTGGGTATAACGATGATATGCTGAATGATCCATGTGTTGATGCCTATATGATGTGTGAAAATAGTTTTCGTTAGTCTATCATAACTACTTATTGCATACATTGATATAAATGTAAAAGGAGTGATGATATGAATGTAACGCGGCAAGATGCCTGGTCCAAAGAAGAGGACATCATATTGGCGGAAACTGTTTTACGTTATATTCGGGAAGGGAAAACACAACTCGAAGCATTTAAAGAAGTAGCAAAGGAGTTATCGCGCACATCCGCCGCATGCGGATTTCGCTGGAACGCATCGATCCGGAAACAGTATCAAGACGCGATAAAGCATGCAAAAGAAAAACGAAAATATGCCGGACAGCAAAACGCACTGAAAATCTTGCAAAAAAATAAAGAGAACGGGGATGATCCGATTGAAACGGCTATTTCTCTATTAAAACAAATGCAAGTGACCGACCCCGATCATTTATATGACCAAAGAAAGGAACAAGAAAAAGTTGTAGAAGAGTTGAGGAATAAAAATATAACTTTGGAAAAACAATTGCATAGATACCATCAAGCATGGGAAGAGATGGGGAAATTATGGAATTGGGTGACACAGGATTATTCACGATAAGGAATGAAACAGCCGTTATACGGGTTCAGCCAAGAAATGATTGTTCGGAATGCTATGCCATCATGATATTTTCTTTGTAATCTGCATCTTCGTTTTGACTTGGGAATCAACTGGTGGTGAGCCGGGAATGAAAAACAAGACATGTTCAGGGAATGGAGAACCTGCATGTCTTGTTTTTGGTTTGGCATATGTTGTTGCTGCTGAAGGTGATTTCTATCTATTTGCATCAAATCCGAACCTTTTTAATCCGTTTCTTTTTCGCTTACTCCATGTGGCATCCAAATGAGAGGATTTTCACCTAAATCCCTTTCCATCTCATACTTGGCTTTTTGGAACCCAAGTTTTTCCCAGAATCCGTGTGAATTGATACGTGGATTCGTTTTGATGGGTAACTGATAACTTTTGGCATATTCGACAAGTTCCTTACCATAACCTTTTCCTTGATAATCTGGCAGTACTTCCAGTTTCCAAAGTTCCAGATAGTCCTGTGGTGGTTCAAAATAAGCATCATATTTTTTGGAGACTCTGTATAAGCTCATGCGGGCAATAAGGTTATCACCGAAATAGATGCCGTAGAATGGAGATTGACTATCATTTTCAACAATATTGTTTTGCAGGTCTTCCAACATGGATAACTCTTGGTTGCCATATTCTTTGAAGCGTTTAAAGCTTTCCAATGTTTTGTAATTGATGAGTAGTTTCTTAACCTGTGTGTGATTCATGATAACTCCTCCAATAATACAATATTATATGCATAACTCTTTCTATTATAATATAAATGGGTCGCTTTTAAAATGAAATATGCTTTGTTTTGAATGTTTGGTGACGGTATATGTTGTTTTTTCGGGTTAAGGGGAAAGCGATGATGTCATATCGGGAAATAATGAGCGCATCAATATGGCATACAAACCATAGACAGGTACGAGATGGATGTCCCTTGTATGACGGACATCGCGACTTTCTTGAAACATATTAAATGAAATAGATGACTCTTTCAAGTACAATACGATTGGAATACTTTTTAATGCCAAAGGAGCACATAACGATGGAGATTAAACCGTTACAATTAAAGCAGAATAAACTGATGGATCATTATCGTAATGGAAAAATGGATATCTTAAATCAATTTGATTATAATCCCTACGCTGCAGATGCATATCAACATCGGCTGAAAGACCTCAATGAAGGCACATTCGACAGAGAACAGCTGGTGACAGTATTATATGAAGTGAACAAGAATTGGAATGGCAGCGCGCATACATATCAAAATATAGACAAGCTGAAGCAAGAAGATAGTGTTGTTGTTGTTGGTGGTCAGCAAGCGGGTTTATTGACCGGTCCATTCTATACCATCCATAAGATCATTTCTATCATACAGTTTGCAAAACAACAAGAGGATGCTTTACATGTGCCGGTTATACCTGTTTTTTGGATAGCTGGAGAGGATCACGACTTTGCAGAAATCAATCATATCTTCATGCCACAAACGTCATACATGGAAAAAAACAAACTATTGCAACGTGTATCCGAAAAATGGTCCGTATCAGATATTCCGATTGAAAAAGGGGATATCGACCAATGGATCAAACGTATTTTTGAACAACTGCAAGAGACGGCCTACACTAGTGAATTGTACGAAACAGTCATGAAACAAATGGAGGCATCAAAATCGTATGTTGATTTTTTTGCGCGATTGATTTATGTATTATTCCAGGAAGAAGGCATCGTGCTTATCGATAGCCATCATCCTGAAATGCGAGCTTTTGAAAAAGAATTCTTTATCAATATGATAAATGAACAGGAAGCGATCAGCAAAGGTGTGTGGCAGGAACAGAAAAAACTGCAGGAAAAAGGATACCAACTTACACTCGATGTTGATAAGAATGATAGTCATTTATTTTATCACAATGAGAATGAGCGTATCCTGCTTGTGAAAAATGAAGAAGGCAACTGGGTAGGGAAACAAAATGAATTATCTTTTACCAAGCAGGAGCTACTGCAGATTGCCAGGACAACGCCTGAATTATTAAGCAATAATGTTGTGACACGTCCAGTCATGCAAGAAATGGTTTTTCCAACGCTTGCCTTCATCGGCGGTCCCGGCGAAGTGAATTACTGGTCAATGCTGAAACCGGCCTTTCATGCGCTGGGAGTGAAAATGCCACCGGTGGTACCGCGGTTATCATTCACGTATGTTGATAGACAAACAGAAAAGATATTATCAAAATATGAGATTCCCGTAAGAGAAGCCATTGAACATGGTATATCCATGATGAAAGCAGAATGGCTGGATGGAAAGAACGATCCTTCTGTGCAACAGGTATCCGACCAAGTGAAGGCCGACATTGAGAGGATTCATCAGCCATTACGTGAGATTGCCTCACAAACTCGAAGCGATATACGACACTTGGCAGATAAAAACTTACAATATTTAAAGCGTGATGTTGAATATTTGGAGGAACGCATTGTAAAAGCAATCGAAGAAATATATGCACATGAAATAAGCGAGTTCGATACAGTTGATATTTGTTTACACCCCATGGACGGATTGCAAGAGCGCGTATGGAATCCGGTTGTTTGGATCAACATGTATGGAACGGAATTTATCCATGAGCTGACCGATAAAAATCTTTCATTTTCAAATGATCACTATGTCGTTTATATATAATTCACCACTTTTCACCACAGATGAAACAAAAAGGTGTTATTCAAAGGAAAAATACTTTGGATAACACCTTTTTTCATGTACTCCCCACAACTCCCCACCATTTTTAAAATGATGCGGTATTCCCTTTATCTATTGTCATGAATGCGTTTATGTTGTTATTGAAAATGACTTTTTGTACAAGAGGATACTTTTTTTCACAAATGGGTGGTGAATTGTGGTGGATTGTGGTAACATAAAAATATGAAAGTGGGGTGAGCTTTATGTTCATGGGTGAATTCAACCACAACATAGACCTGAAAGGACGTATTATTGTCCCATCCAAGTTCCGGGAAGGGCTTGGGGAAACGTTTGTTGTTACCCGTGGACTTGATAAATGCTTATTCGCTTACCCTATGGATGAATGGGAAATATTGGAACAAAAGTTAAAGAAATTGCCATTGACCAAAAAAGATGCCCGAGCATTCACTAGATTTTTCTTTTCTGGTGCTGTGGAATGTGAAGTTGATAAACAGGGGAGAATAAATATTCCACAACCATTACGGAATTATGCCGATTTGGAAAAAGAATGTGTTGTTATAGGTGTATCAAATCGGATTGAATTCTGGGCAGAAGAAAAATGGGAGGATTATTTCCAAGACTCCGAGGAATCTTTCGCGGAGATTTCCGAGAATCTTATGGATTTTGACATCTAGATGAAGACTAGAGGTAGGTGATTATGTGTTTGATCATTACAGTGTGTTAGCAGAAGAAGTCATTGATGGCCTCGCAATCAAGCCAAATGGTACATATATTGATTGTACGCTAGGGAGTGGTGGTCACGCAGAAAAAATTGCCTCGAAATTGAATGATGGTGGGTTGTTAGTTGCCTTTGATCAGGATATTGACGCATTGAATGCAGCTAAGAACAGATTGGCACCATATCTTGAACGCATTATTTTCATACATGCCAATTTCCATGAATTGAAAGACGTTCTGAAGGAATACCAAATCAAATATATCGACGGTATTTTATTTGATCTTGGTGTTTCCAGTCCACAATTGGATAGAAAAGAACGCGGGTTCAGTTATCAGCATGACGGCAAATTGGATATGCGTATGAATCAACAAGGAACACTTGATGCGGAGGAAATAGTGAATACATGGAGCTACGGGGCATTAGTGGCTATTTTTTTCAAATATGGGGAAGAAAAATTTTCCAAACAAATCGCACGTCACATCATAAACCAACGTGAAAAACAACCGATTCAAACAACTTATGAATTGGTTGACATCATAAAAGAGTCGATACCTGCTCCAGCAAGACGGAAAGGTGGTCATCCGGCAAAACGTATATTTCAAGCATTACGTATTGCTGTGAATGATGAACTTGAAGTATTCAATGATACGCTTCATCAGGCTGCTGAAATGGTATCGATGAAGGGACGAGTAGTCGTCATAACTTTCCATTCCTTGGAAGATAGAATTTGTAAACAAGCATTCAAAAAATGGAGTACACCATTAGAGACACCTAAAGGATTGCCGGTTGTTCCGGAAGGTCATGAACCTCCATTTCAACTGATCAATCGAAAACCAATTTCCGCCAGTCCAAGGGAATTGGAGGAAAATCGCAGGTCGCGTTCGGCCAAACTGAGGATTGCTGAAAAAGTAAAAGATTGGAATGACACATTCAAGTATAAGGAAGGGTGGCGAAAATCATGAGCGCATCACAGGCTAGAAGCTGGAAACATTCATATGCACAGGAACAGACCCAAAATGAAAAATCCGTTGTAAAGGTTCGGAAAACAGGTTGGATCACAAAAGGAGAAAAAGTGTTATACTCTATCATAGGGGTATGTCTTATCGTTGGATGTATTTTTATGGTTTCCTACGCTTCTTCAACAGACTCGTTGAACAGGGAAATTGAATCTTTGGATACGGTTGTGCAAAAACAGGAAGTGGAAAACGAAGGATTGTTGTACGAAATGAAAGAATTGAGCAATCCAGACCGCATTACCAGAATTGCGCGTGAAAATGGGTTTCAAATTCAGGATGCTGATGTCAAGCAAGCACATGCATTCAAGAAATAACATAGGTGATGTGTTATGCAAAAGAACAAAACAACACATATAGTGGCCGGCATACTTATTTTGTTTTTTGTAGCCATCTTTTTAGTTTTGACAGGAAGATTTCTTTACATTCAAGCAACAGGAGAAGTAAATGGAATATCCTTGGACGATTGGGCTGCTAAAAAAAGAACATCTTCTTATTCCTTACATGCGAATCGAGGAAAAATACTTGATGATAATGGAATGACTTTGGCTTATGATATGCCAACATTTGAAATGTACGCCATTGTTGATGAAAGTTATTCGAAGGATTCTGAAGATCCAATCCATGTTGATGACCCAGGTAAAACAGCTTCCGCATTAGCGCCTATTTTAGATGTCGATGAAAGCTATATAAAGGAACGGATCGAGAAAGGAATCGACAATGATCAGTTCCAGGTTGAATTCGGTAAAGTGGGCAAGGATTTGGACCAGAAAACAAAAGAGGAAATCGAAGAACTGGATTTACCGGGTATACAATTCGATAAACAATATATGCGCAAATACCCTAATGCCATGTTTGCCTCTCATATTATCGGATACGCTAAACGCGATGATGGAAACATTACGGGTGTAACAGGAATCGAAAATGAGATGAACGATTATCTGGGTGGAGAAAATGGACATATTTCATATCGCCATGACAGGTATGGTACCAAGTTGTTGGATCCCAAGGAAGTCGTTACCGAACCAAAAGATGGTGATGATGTCTATCTTACAATTGACCAAAAAATACAAACACTTCTTGAAGATACGTTGAGCCAGGTAGATGAAGAATATAATCCAGAGCGTATGACCGCCGTCGTCGTGAATCCGAAAACAGGTGAGGTTGTTGCGATGGGCTCAAGACCTAGTTATAATCCCAATAGTCCCACTGATGTAGAAAATTGGTATAATGATGTTGTTTCAACGCCATTTGATCCAGGGTCAACCATGAAAATATTTACGTGGGCTTCTGCAATTGATGCTGGTGTATATAATGGAAGCGAGGAATTTAAATCCGGTAAATATAAGGCGGAGGATTATATAGAAACGATACATGATCATAATGCTGGTGAGGGCTGGGGGTCCATTTCCTATGATGAAGGGTTTGCTCGCTCATCAAACGTAGCGGCGGCTCGATTGGTCTGGGATAAGCTTGGTACGGATGATTACCTTGATTACTTGAAAGCATTTGACTTCGATGAGGTAACGGGCATTGATTTACCAGATGAAGTTCCAGGCGGTATATTATATAACCGTGGAATCGAACAGATTACAACATCTTTCGGACAAGGGACAACAATGACGCCTATTCAGCAAATAAAAGCTGCAACCGCCATTGCAAATGATGGTAAAATGATGAAGCCCTATGTCATTTCATCCATCAAGGATTCAGATTCAGATAAAGTACTGAAAGAAAAAGAACCAGAAGTTGTCGGAGAACCCATCAAGAAGGAAACGGCCTCAAAAATGCGTGATTTAATGGAGACGGTCGTCAACGGTGAGAACGGTACGGGTAAAGGCTTTAAATTGGATGAATATACAGTGGCCGGTAAAACCGGGACATCACAAATACCAGGTGATAGTGGAACATTTTTGACAGGTAAAGAAAACCATATCTTTTCATTTTTGGGAATGGCACCTAAAGACGATCCCGAATTACTGATGTATGTAAGTGTGAAGCAACCTGAATTAGATGATACAGAGGCTGGATCTGTTCCTGTTTCCTTCATATTTAAAAATGTCATGGAAAATGGATTGCAATACTTGAATATTGAACCTGATAAGGATTCCAACGAAAATATTGAAACGGTCAATGTAGATAATATTATCGGTGCAGATACAGAAAAAACAGCGAAGTCCTTGAAAGAAAAAGGCTTGCAGGTTTCTGTCGTCGGATCAGGTAAAACGATTGATGCAACCAATGTGGAAGAAGACAGTGATTTGTTTCCCGGTGACAGGGTCATTCTATTGACGGAAAAACCGGAAATGCCTAACATCAAGGGATGGTCACAGCGGGATGTTTTACAACTCACTGATTTGTTAGGAATCGAAGTTGATATTTCCGGAAGTGGCTATGTTAAAAAACAAAGCATTGAAAAAGGGGATGTCATAAAAGAAGATGACATTTTAGAGGTAGAACTGGAAGCGCCTGGTGAAAATAATGAGGGTGATGATGAAGAATCATAACAGGTTTTGATCTTGCTTTAAAAAAGAGGGATTTCAGATCATAAGCCAAAGAGAGACAGTGTTCTATTCCGTTTTTATATCACATATAGTGGATACAAGCCTACTTATGAAAAGGGGATTGTCATGAAGCGTATATCTACTGTGACGATACGAAAACGAATGATCACTGTTTTTCTTGTTGGATTCATTATTTTTATCATAATGGATATCCGTCTTGGATATGTACAGTTTGCCATGGGCGGTGATTTAAAAGACAAAGCGAATGAGTCTTGGACCCGTGATATCGTGTTTGAGTCCGAGCGTGGGAATATATTGGATGCCAATGGTGATAAACTAGCGGAAAATGTGACTGCGCCTTCGGTTATCGTTGTCCCCGCGCAAATAGAAAAACCGCAAGAGACTGCGGAAGTGTTGGCTGATATTTTAGATATTTCTCCTGAAAAGGCTGAAGAATATGTGACACAATCCGCAAGCAGTGTACGGGTCCATCCTGAAGGAAGGAAAATCAGCGCCAAACAGGAAAAAGCTATACAAACAGCTCATTTACCGGGCGTATTTCTGGCAAAGGACTCGAAACGCCATTATCCACATGGAAAGTTTTTATCACATGTATTAGGCTTTGCCGGCATTGATAATCAGGGCTTGATGGGGTTGGAGCTCTACTATGATGATGAACTCAGTGGTGAACAGGGGAGCTTATCCTATTATTCGGATGCTAAAGGAAAACGTATGGAAAAATTGGCGGATGAATATGTACCTCCCGTGGACGGACTGGATTTAAAAACAACGATTGATACGAAAGTGCAAACCATCATGGAAAGAGAGATCGACCAGGCAGTTGCCGAATATGATCCTGACAGCGCACTGGCGATAGCTGTCAATCCTAAAACAGGTGGCATTATCGGCATGACGTCCCGACCGGATTTCAATCCAGAAGACTATCAACATGTTGATCCCTCCATTTATAACCGAAATTTACCGATTTGGAGTACGTATGAGCCCGGTTCGACATTTAAAATCATTACGCTTGCCTCCGCACTTGAAGAGCAAGTGGTGGATCTTGAGAAGGACACATATAATGACAACGGCTCCATCAATGTAGAGGGGTCTCATTTGCATTGTTGGAAAAGCGGTGGACATGGGGAACAAACGTTTCTTGAAGTGGCAGAGAACTCTTGTAATCCTGGGTTTGTGAAGCTGGGTCAAAAATTAGGCAAAGAAAAACTGTTCTCTTATATAAAAGACTTTGGATTCGGTAAAAAGACGGGTATTGATTTAGAAGGCGAGGGGAACGGGATACTTTTCAAACCGGAAGATATTGGGGCTGTGGAGGCTGCGACGACATCATTCGGCCAAGGTGTTTCCGTCACTCCAATCCAACAGGTTATGGCCGTAGCTGCAACAGTAAATGGGGGATACCTTTATGAGCCGCATATCGCCGATGAATGGATCGATCCCAGAACAAATAAAACGATAAAATCCTATGAGCCAAATTTGAAGGAGAGGGTCATTTCCAAGGAAACATCGGATGAAGTAAGGGATACATTGGAAAGTGTTGTCGCCAATGGGACAGGTCGCCCTGCCTATGTCGATGGGTATCGTGTCGGAGGTAAGACGGGAACAGCCCAAAAAGTAGGGCCGGACGGAGGGTATCTTGAAAATAACTATATCGTATCTTTCATTGGTTTTGCACCAGCGGATGATCCTGAAATTGTGGTCTATGTCGCCATCGATAATCCGAAAGATACGGTCCAATTTGGTGGACCTGTCGTCGGGCCGATTGTCGGTAATATCATCGGAGATAGTTTACGAGCCTTGGGAGTCGAAGAACGAACAGATGGCTTGGAGAAAGACTATGTTTGGCCCGAACAGCCAAAAATTGAAGTCCCGGACCTCATCGGACTCGATAAACAAGAACTCATAAACGATATGACAGATTTGTCAATTGAATCAAGCGGAACAGGTGATACCATCATCGATCAGTCACCCAAACCCGGTGTCAAACTGGAGCAAGGTGAAAAAATCCGAATTTATTTATCCGATGAAAAACATCGAGATTGAACGGATTATTTGCTATAATAAAAACCATGCATAATGATGTACTTATGTACTTTTGAAATTGTATAATGCTTATTGGAGATTTGTGAAAAACCATTCAAGCCAATATAATTATGAGACATGGCTTGCATGTAGACCTGTGAAATTGTATAGAAAAAGCAAATTAATAGACGATAGGGTGTTAGCATATGAGGCTAAATGATTTACTTAAGGCGTTATCTTTTTGTGAATGTGATGAGGATGCATTAAACGGCATTGATATAACTAATGTTGCGAATGATTCACGTGATGTCAAGACAGGCAGTCTGTTCGTCTGCATAAAAGGGTACACCGTTGATGGACATGATTACGCTGAAGAGGCAGTGGCAAAAGGGGCGGTTGCCATCGTGGCAGATAGACACTTGGAAATCAATGTACCTGTCATTACTGTACGTGATACCTCACGTGCGATGGCCATGCTGGCGAATGCGTATTATGGACATCCGACGAAATATATGCCATTGATTGGCGTAACGGGTACAAATGGAAAAACAACTGTATCGTATCTTTTGGAAGCCATATTTCAAGCATTCGAAAAAAAGACAGGCATCATCGGAACGATTCAACTTAAAATCGGAGAAGATTCATACCCGGTGGCAAATACAACACCTGATACACTCTTCCTGCAAAAAACATTCAGGCAAATGTTGGATGCGGAAGTGAAAACAGCCATTATGGAAGTGTCTTCGCACGGGCTTGATATCGGGCGTGTATCCGGATGTGATTTCGATGTGGCGATTTTTACGAACTTATCCCAGGATCATTTAGATGATCATGGGACGATGGAAGAATATATACGTGCCAAAAGTATGTTGTTCGCCCAAATGGGTAATGTCTTTGGTGACAAGAAGAAATATGCGGTGTTGAATGTGGATGATGAGAACATTTCTTTGCTTGAAAGAAGTACACCGCAACATGTGTTAACCTATGGTTATGAAAACGAGGCCCATGTAATGGCACGGGATGTCGAACTGCGGGCAGACGGGACTTCTTTTACAATGGTTACGCCTGTGGGTGAGACACGTATCAACAGCAAGATGATTGGCATGTTCAATGTATATAACATGTTAGCAAGTGGCGCTGCGGCGATTACACAAAACGTGCCACTCAAAACGATTAAAAATGCGCTGGAAAATGTTTCGGGTGTCGCCGGAAGATTTGAACCAGTCGTCACTTCGAATACAGCATTTACGTCTGTGGTTGATTTTGCACATACACCAGATTCATTGGAGAATGTGTTGCAGACGATTGAAAGCTTCAGAAAAGGGAAGATATATGTTGTTGTTGGTTGTGGTGGCGACCGTGATAAGACGAAGCGTCCACTGATGGCAGGTGTCGCTGTGCAATATGCCGATCACGCCATATTCACATCCGATAATCCAAGAACGGAAGATCCCGGACAGATTTTAGACGATATGACAGGCTCACTGACGGAAGAAAACTTTGAAGTCATTCAGGACCGTAAACATGCCATCTATCATGCTGTTCATCTGGCGAATGAAGATGATATTATATTGATTGCAGGAAAAGGACATGAGACATACCAAATAATCGGTCATACGAAATATGATTTTGATGATCGTATTGTTGTTAAAGAAGCTATGCTGGAAAAGGGGCAATAATTATGATGTTTACATCTGGATGGCTATCGCATATTTTCACCGATCATCAATTGGCAGATGAATCTCAATCTATTGAACAGGTAACCACAGACAGTAGAGTGAAAACAAACTCTTCGCTGTTCATACCGATTATAGGTGAACATTTTAACGGTCATGACTTTGCTGAACAGGCGGTTGAGAACGGTGCTGTGGCATTGTTATGGGACAGCTCGCATCAAGTTCCTGATAGGATAGGTGATCATGTTTCCGTGTTCTTTGTCGAAGATACATTAAAGGCGATGCAGGAACTTGCTACGAAATATAGAGATGTTGTGGATCCGATCGTAATCGGGATCACAGGTTCCAATGGAAAAACAACGACAAAAGATCTGGTAAGTCAGGTCGCGGGTTCAACTTTCCGCACCCACCATACATATGGGAATCTGAACAATGATATAGGGATGCCATTGACGATTTTGAATATGGCCCCGCGGACGCAAGTTTTGATCCTTGAAATGGGCATGAATCATTTTGGTGAAATTGAACGATTATCACGTATCGCCAAACCGGATTATGCCATCATCACCAATATTGGCGAGTCCCATATTGAGTTTTTGGGTTCACGTAAGGGGATCAGTCAGGCAAAACGTGAAATTCTCATCGGAATGGAGCATGAAGGAACGATCTTGATTGATGGGGATGAACCTTTATTGTCGGATATCAAAAACATATCACATGTCATAAAATGTGGTTTCAATGACGATAATGATGTTATCGTGGGAAACCCTGTCTATGAAGGACAGATCATGCGATTTACATTATCGAATGGACAAACATTCTCGATTCCTCTGCTTGGGAAACACAATGCTTTGAATGCAACATTTGCCATCACCATCGGCAGGTTACTTGGCATAGATGATACAGAGATCATCAATGCGCTTAAAACAACGGAACATACAGCCATGCGTTTTGAGATGAAAAGTGGACCTTCCGGGGTTTCGCTTGTCAATGATGCTTATAATGCTTCACCGACATCCATGAAGGCTGCCATCGATGTTGTCAAACAACTGCCCGGTTACAAGGAGAAAGTGCTTGTCTTGGGCGATATTCTTGAACTCGGTGACGATAGTGAAGCCTTCCATAGATCTGTCGCACAGGTGATAGACAATGAGATTACAGCTGTCTATACATATGGTAATGAGTCCAAAGCAATTATCGACTGTTTGCAAGAAAGAACACAATCGATAACGGTAAAGCATTTCAATACTAAAGAAGCACTCATCACGCAATTACATTCACATTTGAAGGGTGACACCATTATATTATTCAAAGCGTCCCGAAAAATGCAATTTGAAACAATTGTAGACAGTCTGCAGGCATTTGATTGATTTCCGGGAAGGTTTTTTTCTAGGAGGATTGACATGAACATCTATATATTACTGGTAGCTATGTTAGTAGCCTTTTTAATATGTGTTTTGCTATCACCGCTCTTTATCCCATTTTTGAGACGCTTGAAGTTCGGCCAGAGTATCCGTGAAGAAGGTCCCGAGTCTCATTACAAGAAAAAAGGAACCCCGACGATGGGTGGTTTGATGATTATTTTCAGTGCCATCATCACAACATTGCTTGTCGTTTATAAGGCATCATCAGCTACATTCGGTTATGATGTATGGTTGTTGTTGTTCGTTCTTTTCGGTTATGGATTATTAGGGTTTTTAGACGATTTCATCATTGTGGCTTTCAAACGAAATCTGGGATTGACATCCAAACAGAAAATGCTCGGCCAAATCGTCATAGCGCTTATCTTTTTTTTCATTCTTCAGATGAACGATTTTGCAACAACCATTGAAATACCGGGTACGGATATCGAATGGGAGCTTGGATGGGGTTATGCATTACTGATCATATTTATGCTTGTCGGGTCGTCGAACGCTGTGAATTTGACAGATGGACTTGATGGTTTGTTGGCCGGTACGGCGGCGATTGCGTTTGGAGCGTTCGGTATATTAGCGTGGTATGCAACGGGCAATATGGGGATTTCGGTTTTTGCGCTCAGTGTTGTTGGGGGGCTTCTTGGCTTCCTCGTTTTCAACGCGCATCCCGCTAAGGTATTCATGGGTGATACAGGTTCACTGGCACTAGGTGGTGCCATTGCGGCTATCGCCATTTTGACGAAACTGGAAATCATTCTCGTTGTCATTGGTGGCGTATTCGTCATTGAAACATTATCTGTCATCATACAAGTCATTTCGTTCAAAACGACAGGTAAAAGGGTGTTCAAGATGAGCCCCTTACATCATCATTATGAGCTATTGGGATGGTCTGAATGGCGTGTTGTTACAACGTTTTGGGCAGTAGGAATTCTTTTTGCCATACTTGGCATTTATATTGAGGTGGGTCTCACATGAAATCTTTAAGGGCTTTTCCGTATTCAAATGTACTCGTATTAGGACTTGCGAAAAGTGGTAAAGCCGCAAGCAAGTTATGTATGGCACATGGAAAAAAAGTACGCATAAACGATATGACAGCCAATATGAATGATCCCGATGTTGTTGAATTGAAATCCCTCGGGGCAGACGTTATTCTTGGCGGACATCCTTTATCCGTCCTAGACGATATGGAAGTGGTTGTGAAAAATCCAGGTATTCCGTATGAAAATCCAGTCATTGTCGAGGCAGAAAAACGTGGGATTCCAATCATTACCGAAATAGAATTGGCTGGGCAGCTGGCAGGCCCGTCCACTATCGGTATAACCGGTTCCAACGGTAAAACGACTGTTACGACGTTGATTACGGAAATGTTAAAAAAAAGTGATCAACCTGTTCAAGTTGCCGGTAATATTGGTGTGGTTGCATCGGATGTCGTTCAGACACTTAAACCTGAGGAAAAAATGGTTGTTGAATTATCGTCGTTCCAATTGCTTGGTGTACAGACGTTTAAACCAAAAATTGCTGTCCTCTTGAATATTTATGAAGCACATCTTGATTATCATAAAACATTTGAAAACTATAAACAGGCTAAATGCCGCATCTTCAAAAACCAAACAATCGATGATTATTTGGTATATAACTGGGATGAACCGGTCGCAAGGGAATCGGCTCAACAGGCTCAATCCATTAAAATCCCGTTTTCCAGAAGCGAAAAATGTTCGGACGGAGCTTGGATCGATCATGATTATGTGTATTTCAAAAACGAACAGATTATTCATAGGAATCGGATTCGTTTAGTGGGAACACATAATCTGGAAAACATTCTTGCAGCCATATGCGCTGCAAAATTAGGCGGAGCGACAAATGATGGCATTCGTGATGTACTGACAACATTTACCGGTGTTGAACATCGTCTGCAATTTGTTGAAAGCATTCAAAAAAGATTATTTTACAACGACTCTAAAGCCACCAACATCCTGGCAACCCAACAAGCATTGTCGTCATTTAAAGATCCGGTTATATGGCTTGCTGGGGGTTTGGATAGGGGAAATGAATTCACTGATCTGATCCCATATCTAAAACATGTCAAAGGAATGATCGTTTTCGGCGAAACAAAAGAAAAATTAAAGAAACTTGCCTCAGAGGCAGGTATTACTGATGTTCAGTATGCTGAAAATGTACAAGACGCGACCGATAAAGCTTATGCTATTTCTTCGGAACACGACATCATACTTTTATCACCAGCGTGTGCCAGCTGGGATCAATACAAGACATTTGAACAAAGAGGTAATATGTTTATACAAGCCGTGCATACATTAGTGTAGGGGCTTGTATACATGAAAACTCGCCCCAAATCATTGTTATGAACTGGGGTGTTTTTTATGTTCCGAAAGAAAGGCTCATATAAGTTTGCACCGGACTATACTCTTTTGTTTTTAATCATCAGCTTGCTTTTCATTGGAATGGTGATGGTATATAGTTCTTCTTTTATATGGTCAGATTATAAGTATGCCGATAAACTGTTTTACGTCAAACGTCAACTGCTCTTTGCGGGGACAGGAGTGGTTGCAATGTTTATAACAAGCATTGTTCCTTATGCGACTTGGAAAAAATACTCAAAAGGGATTCTGATTGGATGTTTCATATTATTGGTCATCGTTTTGATTCCGCATGTCGGCCTTGTAAGAGGTGGTGCCCGGAGTTGGATAGGTGTGGGAGCATTCAGTATTCAACCATCGGAATTCATGAAATTGGGTTTGATCATCTTTTTGGCTGGATTTCTGGAAAAAAACCAAAAGTATATTTCGTCTTTCAAAAAAGGTTTTTTGCCAGCTGTTTTACTTGTGTTTTTGGCATTTGGATTGATTATGTTCCAACCTGATCTAGGAACCGGCGTCGTACTTGTTTTAACATGCTTTGTCATGATTTATATTGCGGGAGCAAAATTGATGCATTTTATAGGACTTGGATTAATCGGTGTCGGTGGCTTTGTTTATCTCATATTATCCGCGCCGTATCGCATCAGCAGAATCAGTGCTTTCCTCAATCCGTGGGAGGATCCGCTCGGGGATGGGTTCCAGATTATCCAATCACTTTATGCCATCGG
This sequence comes from Virgibacillus sp., assembly GCA_035301285.1. Taxonomy (GTDB): domain Bacteria; phylum Bacillota; class Bacilli; order Bacillales; family Amphibacillaceae; genus DATGUN01. The sequence goes on along the minus strand of DATGUN010000017.1, from coordinate 57,291 downwards.
TCCAGGTGGTTTAATGGGGGTTGGATTGGGGAATAGCTTACAGAAGTATTTTTATCTCCCTGAGCCACAAACAGATTTTATATTTTCTATCTTAGGGGAGGAACTCGGTTTTATTGGAGCGACTTTTGTCATTGGCTTATTTTTATTGTTTTTTTGGCGTGGCATTAAGGTTGCCATTGAAGCACCGGATCATTTCGGCAGATTTCTGGCGCTGGGGATTGTTACAATGATCATCATCCAAGTGGCTATCAATATCAGTGTGGTCATCGGGTTGATCCCAGTGACAGGTATCACATTGCCCTTTTTAAGTTATGGGGGGTCTTCGTTGACTCTGACATTATGCTCAGTGGGTATCCTCCTGAACATTAGCAGATATTAACAAAATTTAAGTGAAATGAGGCTAATGAGTTTATGATTATATTAAAAGTATATTAATTTAGGAAAATAAGTGATACATGTTGGTTTATTATGCTATAATCTACGTAATACGCTGAAAAATGTTTATCATGCTAAATTAAATTATAAAAGGAAGAAATAGAAATGAAAAAAGAAAAGATTGTTTCAATCGAAGATCGCATTCCGAAATTGAAACAAGCCCGTAAAAAAAAGGCAAATCGTCGTTTAGTATTTTATCTTTCTATTTTTTTCATATTGATATCTGTGATTGTCTATATTCAATCGCCACTAAGTGATGTGAAAACAATCAATATTAAAGGAAATTCTATTGTGAGTGATGAAGAAATTACCGAATTGGCACAATTGAATGATTCACCTAATATTTGGGCAATCAGCAAAAAAAATATGGAACAAAAGATTACGGATTCACCGATGGTCGAATCAGCGAACATCAAAAAAAAGTTACCACGAACTGTTCAAATAAATATTGATGAATATGATATGGTGGGATATGTGAAGGAAAATGATTATTTTCTTCCTGTTCTAGAAAATGGTGAAAAGTTATCAGAAATAAAATCAAAAACGATGTCAGGGAAGGCGCCGCTTATACTTGACTTTACCGAAGAGATCTATTTGGAGAAAATCTCGGAAGAATTGAATGAACTTCCGGATAATATCCGGAAACTCATATCTGAAATTCACTGGAATCCAAGTGATGATAATAAAAATAAAATTTTATTATACATGAATGATGGGTATACAGTAGATGGAACAATCCGTAACTTTGCTGAAAAAATGAAAGTGTATCCGTCGATTGTATCACAGCTACCCGAAGATGCAGAGGGTATTATACATATTGGTGTGGGGGCTTATTTCGAGTCATTCACATCAGAAGACTGACAATGGATTGAAAGCACTTTTTTACAAAAAATGTAAAAATTATATTTATATTTTATTTTTATATAAAAATCCGTTAAAATGATAGGATAACAGGATTTCATGAAATCCGTTTTCCTATAAGTTGTTTTGATATAGAATAGGAGGTGCCTTTTCTTTGAATAATAGTGAAGTAATGGTAAGTCTCGATATAGGTACATCGAAAATTAAAGTGATCATCGGAGAAGTGTTAAATGATTCATTGAATGTTATTGGGGTTGGAACAGCCCAAACCCAAGGTATGAAAAAAGGTGCTATTGTTGATATCGATCAAACTGTACACTCCATCAGAAATGCCGTAGAACAGGCTGAACGAATGGTAGGTATGGAAATCGAGCGCGTTGTTGTCGGTATTAATGGCAATCATATTCAGTTGCAAGCCTGTCACGGTGTTGTGGCGGTGCAAAATGAAAACAGGGAAATTGGCGATGAAGACATTACGCGGGTTATCGACGGAGCCCAAGTGGTTTCTATTCCACCAGAGCGCGAAATAATCGATTGTATTCCCAAACAGTTCATAGTGGATGGACTGGATGAAATAAATGATCCTAGGGGTATGATTGGTGTGCGGTTGGAAATGGAAGGAACGATTATTACATGTTCCAAAACATTCTTACATAATACATTAAAATGTGTTGAACGGGCTGGTTTGGAAGTGACTGACATTTGTCTCCAACCGCTCGCTGCTGGAACGATTGGGCTGTCAAAAGATGAAAGGAATCTTGGCGTGGCATTGATTAATATTGGTGCAGGCTGTTCGACGGTCTCGATTTTTGAAAATGACCATCTTGTGTCGACAAGTGTTGTCCCGCTAGGTGGGGATAATATTACCAAAGATTTGTCAATCGGTCTCAGAACGTCAACACAAGAAGCAGAAGATATCAAATTGAATTATGGACATGCTTTCTATGATGATGCGGATGAAAATGAAACATTTGAGGCATCGATTATAGGAAGTAATACAACACAGACATTTAATCAACTGGAAATTTCCGATATGATTGAAGCACGCATGGAGGAAATATTCGCTTTCGCGGAAAGAGAGATTAGGAGAATGGGGTATCGTGATTTACCTGGCGGCTATGTGTTGACAGGTGGTACCATGAAAATGCCCGGCGCATTGGAACTTGCCCAAGATCTCTTTAGATCGCATGTACGTATTGCCATTCCTGATTATATCGGCGTCAGGGAACCTTATTTTACCGCAGGAGTGGGAATCTTGCAATTTGCTTACCATAATGCGAAAATACAAGGAAAGGAAATGTTCCCTTCCGTGGTGATGCAAACGCAGGAAAGAAAGCCAAAACGTACCAAAAGGCAACCGAAACAGAAGGAGACAACAGAAAAGAAGAAAAAAGAGTCGGGGTTGGCAAATATATTCAAATACTTTTTTGAATGAAGACTCCCTTTTCATACTAAGAAACGCCAGTATTTTGTACACTAGGAGGAACAAAAATGTTGGAATTTGATACGGAAATGGACCAATTGGCGACAATAAAAGTTATTGGTGTAGGTGGCGGTGGAAGTAATGCAGTGAACCGCATGATTGAGCATGGAGTGGAAGGTGTGGAATTTATTGCGGTCAACACGGATTCACAAGCTCTCAATCTATCAAAAGCAGAAGTGAAAATGCAAATTGGAAATAAATTGACAAGAGGCCTTGGTGCTGGAGCCAATCCAGAAGTAGGACGAAAAGCAGCGGAAGAAAACAAGGAACAGATTGAAGAAGTCCTACAAGGTGCGGACATGATTTTCGTTACTGCAGGAATGGGCGGTGGAACCGGAACAGGTGCAGCTCCTGTTATCGCTCAGGTTGCAAAAGAGCAGGGCGCACTTACCGTCGGTGTCGTTACAAGACCTTTTTCTTTTGAAGGGAGAAGAAGATCGACACAAGCTATTTCAGGTATAGAGTCGCTTAAAAGCAACGTGGATACACTCATCGTCATTCCAAATGATCGGCTTCTGGAAATTGTGGATAAAAACACTCCAATGCTGGAAGCTTTCCGTGAAGCAGATAATGTCTTGCGGCAAGGCGTCCAAGGTATTTCCGACTTGATTGCCAAGCCAGGACTTATCAATGTTGACTTTGCTGACGTAAAAACGATTATGTTTGACAAAGGGTCTGCATTGATGGGGATTGGGGTTGCCACTGGTGAAAGTCGAGCAGTTGAAGCAGCCAAAAAGGCCATTTCATCACCATTGTTGGAAACATCCATCGATGGCGCCCATGGCGTACTGATGAATATAACCGGCGGTACGAATCTGAGCTTGTATGAAGTCCAGGAAGCGGCTGATTTGGTCACCTCCGCAGCTGATAATGAAGTGAATGTCATTTTCGGTTCGGTCATCAATGAGAATTTGAAAGATGAAATTGTCGTAACGGTCATCGCAACTGGATTTGTCGAAAATAAAGAAGAAGATAAAGGAAAACAACAACGTCCAGCACTCAACCATCAACAACATGCTGCAACAAGCATGGACGAAGACATCCAAAATGAACAAAGTCAGGTGAATCAACAACAACCTCAGAAACGTTCATATGAAGAAGAAGAAGATACATTAGATATCCCGACATTCTTACGGAACCGTAACCGTAATCGATAAAAAAATAGACTGGACGCATATAAATTAAGAGCAATCAAATGTCAACTTTGATTGCTCTTTTTATATGCGTTTTTTTACTTTTCCTTCCAGATTTCATGATGGCTTAAATAGGAAAATCCAAAATCAGAAGTCCCGACAAACAAACAAATAATGTGTTAAAAAAAGCGGAAATATGCATACAAGATATGACAGACTTTGCTTTCAGATTGATATATACTTCTCGTTAACCAAGCTTTCAGACAAGAAGCTATCTTTTTAGTTATGGAAAGGATTTAGAATATGACCATTTACCTGGATGCTGTTTGGTTATTGAATTTTTTACTGGATATGATGTTATTGATGCTCACAGGAACATTGGCTCGAGAGCGGACAAAGCGGAAGAGATTGTTCCTTGGTGCTTTTCTGGCAGCCTTGCTTGTGCCAATTACATTATTTTATCCAAACACTTTCTTTACAAATGTCATAGGTAAGTTTGTTTTTTCGCTTGGGATCATCATTTGTACGTTTCGGTTCCGTTCTGTATATCAAACCGCTAAATTGCTAATATTGTTTTATTTTACAACGTTTGCGATTGGGGGTGGATTAATCGGCATTCACTACTTTTTGAACCAGCCAATGATGATGTCGGCAAATGGAGTATTGACATTTAACGGTGGATTTGGTCAGCCCGTTAGCTGGTTGTTTGTCATCATCTGTTTTCCAATAGTATGGAAATTCACCAAGAATCGTATGGACAAGCACGCCATTGAAAAAATCAGTTATGAACAGACATATGATGTCGCACTTGAAATCAATCAAACACGGCTTTATACAACCGGTTTGATGGACAGCGGCAATCAACTTGTGGACCCATTAACTAAAAAGCCGGTCATCATCTGTGATGTATTTTTTTTGCAGCAATGGTTTCAGGAACAGGAACTTGAACAGCTGAAGAAAGCACATGATGAGCTTGACTTAGATGCCATACCCAAGAACTGGGAGTCATATATCCATTTGATTCCTTACCATAGCGTTGTGGGGGAAAGTCAATTCATGTTGGCTATCAAAGCTGAAAAACTGATCATTTCCACAGAAGACGAGGAAATCGTCATCGCGGATGTTTTAGTAGGTATTCAATTTTCTCATTTAACAAAGGATCACAACTATCATTGTTTATTACAACCTCAAATTATGAAACTAGCGGCTGTTTATACAGCATAAGAAGGAGTGGTGGTGTAGATGAAATTAAAATCACGTTTAAAATTTTGGTGGTATCGGCTTTTATTACGATTTGGAGTGAAGCCTGAAGCAATATATTATATCGGTGGAAGTGAAGCTTTGCCTCCGCCTCTATCAAAAGAGGAAGAAAGGGAATTGCTCATCCTGCTTCCTAAGGGAGATAAAAAGGCGAGGGCGGTGTTGATTGAACGTAATTTGCGATTGGTTGTATATATTGCCCGGAAGTTTGAAAATACAGGTATTAATATTGAAGATTTAATCAGTATTGGAACAATCGGACTTATAAAAGCGGTGAATACGTTTAATCCAGAAAAGAAGATCAAACTCGCCACATATGCATCAAGATGTATTGAAAATGAAATACTTATGTACCTAAGGAGGAATAATAAACTGAAAACCGAAATTTCTTTTGATGAGCCACTTAATATTGACTGGGATGGTAATGAATTGCGGTTGTCTGATGTTTTGGGAACAGAAAGTGATCTGATTACGAAGAGATTGGACAAAAGCGTTGACAAACATTTGCTGAAGAATGCCTTGTCAAGCTTGAATGACCGCGAAAAACAGATTATGGAATTACGTTTTGGATTGATCGGAAAAGAAGAAAAAACACAGAAAGATGTAGCGGATATGCTTGGTATTTCACAGTCATATATTTCTCGTTTGGAGAAAAAAATCATCCGTCGTCTGCAAAAAGAATTTAATAAAATGGTTTAGCCTTATGTGACGTTAATTTGTGTCGTATTTCGTCTCTCAGTTTCGTGTAGCTTCTGCATAAAAAAACTCCTAGGGGGAGATACTGTCCATGAACAGCATCTCCAACTGGGAGGGAACAGAATGTCAAGACACAAGGTTGAGATATGCGGTGTAGATACATCGAAGCTACCTGTATTAAAAAACGATGAAATGAGAAAATTGTTTGCAAAAATGCAGGATGGCGATATTACGGCGAGAGAGGAACTGGTAAATGGTAATTTAAGACTTGTGCTCAGTGTTATCCAACGATTCAATAACCGAGGGGAATATGTTGATGACCTCTTCCAAGTAGGTTGTATTGGATTGATGAAGTCGATTGATAACTTTGATTTAGGACATAATGTAAAATTTTCTACTTATGCCGTCCCCATGATCATCGGAGAAATCAGGAGATATCTTCGGGACAATAATCCAATTCGTGTATCAAGATCATTAAGGGACATTGCTTATAAAGCTTTGCAAGTAAGAGAAAAGCTAATCAATAAAACATCTAAAGAGCCAACACCGATGGAAATAGCGGAAGAAATGGGCATTCCACATGCTGATATTGTATTTGCAATGGATGCTATACAAGACCCTGTCTCACTGTTTGAGCCGATTTACAATGATGGCGGAGACCCTATTTTTGTTATGGATCAGTTAAGTGATGATAAGGAAAAGGACGCCACATGGGTGGACAATCTATCTATAAAAGAGGGTATGTATCATTTAAATGAACGTGAAAATATGATTTTAAACAAGCGTTTCTTTCAAGGAAAAACACAGATGGAGGTGGCAGATGAAATCGGGATTTCCCAGGCACAGGTTTCCCGCTTGGAAAAAGCAGCAATCGACCAAATGAATAAGCAAATGTTCGAATAAAACATATGAAATTCTATAAATATGAAGTAGGTTTCTCTACAACAAAGACGAACAATGCGGGATGTAAGCTGGGAATTTCCCCTTACATCCACAGGCATTGTTCTTTTTTGTGCTGATAACATTTTCGGGTTGCCATGAATGATGGAACTTATGCATACATATATCTATAAGGGGTGATGCCACATGATCAAACTATCTGAATTGCAAATGAAGGAAATCATTGTGATAGAAGACGGACGCAGACTTGGACATATACATGATCTGGAAATCGACGTCGATAGCGGATATATAACGTCATTGATCCTGTTGGAACAAAATAAAAAAGGGGGCTTTTTTGCAAAAGGCACTGAGACTTCTGTAAAATGGAATCAAATAACAACAATAGGAACAGATGTTATATTAATAAGAGGAACAGAGCAAAAGCTCTTAGAGGAAAAAAGATTTAATTAACGACACGATGTGATAAACTATAGGAGATGATGGAGAATTTTGGGGGGATGGAGATGGATATACTCCAAAAAGAAGGGTCCGAACAGCTCCGGATCAAAAAATGGGAGAAACAACATCCTGGCTTATATGCTGGATTTACAACGAGAAATGGTGGAAAAAGTATTGGGCCCTATGATACGTTAAACATGGGTATGCATGTTAAAGACACATATGAGAATGTGATTGATAATCGCAGACATCTCGCCAAGCTTATATCCTTTCCGGTTGACACGTGGGTATCTGGGCAACAAACCCATCAAACCAATATACATATTGTACATGCAGCGGATAAAGGAAAGGGTGCTGTCGACTTTGAAACATCCATTCCGAAAACAGACGGATTGATAACAAATGAAAAGGGCGTATTGAATACGGCGTTTTTTGCCGACTGTGTTCCTTTATTCTTCTTTGATCCGGTGAGTGGTTACATTGGAATCGCACATGCAGGCTGGAAAGGAACGGTAGCGGGTATAGGAGAGAAGATGGTCAAGACTTTCATACGTCTAGGCGTTGACATATCATCGCTTCTTGCGGTGATTGGACCGTGTATTACAACGCCTTATTACGAAGTTGATGAACAAGTCGTTTCCAAAATAGACTTGGCCTTCAAGGAGTACGTGACTGAAAGAACGGATAATAATCGATTTTTATTCGATTTAAAGAAATTGAACAAAGAAATATTATGTCAAGCGGGTATTTCCGAAATGAATATCGATGTGACTGATTATTGCACATATCGCCATTCAGAAACATTTTTTTCACATCGGAGGGATAGTGGAAAAACGGGACGGATGCTCGGCTTCATCGGGTATCATTCATGAATAATAATATGCAGGAGCAGGATAATGATGGATGTAGAAACCAAATTTCAAGCAATAGACAACAATATCAGACAAGCTTGTGAACGCTCAAATCGAAATCCGGAAGAAATTACTCTAATTGCCGTTACGAAATATGTTACAATAGAACGAACAATAGAAACAGTTCAAGCAGGTATTGAAAATCTTGGCGAAAATCGTATGGAAGGTTTTTTGGAGAAATATGATGCGGTACAGGATGTCACATGGCATTTTATTGGAACTCTTCAATCACGAAAAGTGAAGGAGGTAATTGATAAAGTAGACCAATTGCATTCACTTGATCGGAAGTCGCTCGCCAAAGAAATCAACAAACGCAGGGACATACCTCTTGACTGTTTTGTCCAGGTAAATGTAAGTGGAGAAGAATCAAAACATGGTCTATCGCTGGAAAATGTACTTCCGTTCATACAAGATATGGCTTCCTATGAAAATATACGGATTGTAGGACTGATGACAATGGCACCGCATGTAGAAGATGAGGAAACGATACGAACCGTATTCCGTAAACTGCGTGAATTACGTGATACGATTCAGGAGAAAAAATGGGAGCATGCCCCTTGTGAATACTTGTCAATGGGGATGAGCAATGATTATGAAATAGCAATTGAAGAAGGGGCAACACATATACGTATCGGCACCCAATTAGTAGGATAAAATGTAAATGAGGTGAAAAGATGAGCTTGAAAAATAAAATCAAAACTTTTTTCACAGATGAAGAGTATGAGTATGAATATGTTGATGATACGACAGCAGAACCTTCATATGAAGAACAGCAACAAGAGGCCAGCCCAAAGAAAAAAGGCAAAAACGTTGTCAATTTAACGCAAATGCAGCAAGCGACTGCAAAAGTTGTGCTGTACGAGCCTAGGACATATGAGGAGGCCCAAGAAATAGCAGATAATATCGTCAATCGGCGCGCAGTCATTATCAATCTGCAGAGGGTCGATGATACACAAAAGAAACGTATTGTCGATTTCTTGAGTGGAACGGTATATGCTGTAAAAGGCGATATACAGAAATTGGGTATCGAAACATTTTTATGTTCGCCTGATAATATTGATGTTTCAGGTAATATTACTGAATCAATAATGCCCAATGATGACTTTGAGAGAGGTTGGTAATGGATGCTTGAGCAGATTTTTCATTTATTAAGTTTATTGATGACGGCATATAGTTTTGCCATTATCATCTATATTTTAATGAGTTGGTTTCCAGGTTCTCGTGAAACAGCCTTTGGCGAAGTATTAGCTAAAATATGCGAACCATTTCTGGAGCCATTTCGAAAAGTGATTCCGCCACTTGGCATGATCGATATCAGTCCGTTGGTCGCCATATTATTGCTCAATTTCGCTCAACGATATGGCCTTCCGGCTATTTATAGCATTTTCAATGGGACATTTTAATGGGTCATGGATATATATCAACATTTTCGTAAGGAAGAACATCCATTTATCGACCAGGTGTTATCATGGTATAACCAAGTGGAAAGAAGCTTTCAACCTAAATTGACCGATTTTCTGGATCCGCGTGAACAACAAATCATCGATATGTTGGTTGGGAAAAATAATACAGACGTGAAATCAGATTTCTCCGGTGGACCCGAACAGGCGGAACGTAAACGAGCTATCATTGCGCCTTATTACGAGCAGATAGACAATGACGACTTTGAACTTTGTTGTCTGGATGGACGTTATCCAACCCAATTCACGACAATTGCTCATTCAGATGTGATGGGGACTTTTCTATCATTGGGATTACGTCGGAGTAAACTCGGTGATATATATGCCAGGGATGGATATATTCAATTCATGATCACAAAAGATATCTCATCTTACGTTATGATGAATTTGAAAAAAATCAAAAACATTGGTATTCATTTCAAGGAAATCCCGTATTCACAAGTGATATTCACACCTGAATCCTGGAGTGAATCACACCATACAGTATCGTCTGTCAGATTGGATGTCATGATGAAAGCAATATACAATCTCTCGCGCAAAGAAGCTGCTAGCTACATTTCAAAGGGACTTGTGAAATTAAATTATAAAGTGACCGAAGATACGAAAACCGTTCTTGAAGAAGGTGATTTAATTTCGGTGAGAGGCAAAGGAAGAAGTAAATTCATTGCAATGAACGGCCAGTCCAAAAAAGGAAAATGGAAGGTAACAACAGGTTTTTTAGCGAAATAAAACTTCTTTGAAAAAGAAATATGCTATTATATGTCATTAATTCGAACGAATATGTGTTATATTTTGACAAATTGGGTAAAGCAACATAATAATACGTTTTTTAACATGATAGGAGGTGGCCATCGTGCCATTAACACCATTAGATATCCATAATAAAGAATTTACCAGAGGATTCCGCGGGTATGATGAAGACGAAGTCAATGAGTTTTTGGATCAGGTGATCAAAGATTATGAAATGGTCATTCGTGAAAAAAAAGAGCTAAATGAAAAGCTTGAACAGATGAACGATAAACTGGGACATTTCAACAATATCGAGGAAACCTTGAACAAATCCATTCTTGTTGCCCAGGAATCGGCCGAAGAAGTAAAAGGCAATGCCAAAAAAGAATCCAAATTGATTATTAAAGAAGCCGAGAAAAATGCTGATCGAATCATCAATGAAGCATTGGCTAAATCTCGACGTATCTCCATGGATGTGGAGGAATTGAAAAAACAGGCCAAAGTTTTCCGCTCACGTTTAAAAATGCTTGTTGAAGCACAATTGGATATGATTGGTTCGGATGATTGGGAGCATTTATTTGACGAAGAAGTCGGCAATGAACTTGAATTGACGGAAAATAACTGATTGAATTTGTTTATTCCCGTTACATAAATGTTTGTATTCCCATCATGCAAAAACGGATGGAGTGGTCGGGGTAACATATCCTTCTCTGAATATAAGAGGAGGATATTTTTCGTTGAAGACCATGGAAAACGTTTGTCATCAGTGGTTTGATTCTGGAACATACCGATATGAAATTAATTCATATTGGTGACCGGTTATGGTAAAATGCTATAGAAGTCAGAGTTTAGACGAACGGAGGGGCACGTCATGGGTTGGTATTATTTATTATCATTAATTATTATCGGTATTGACCAGTTTTCAAAATGGTTGATTGTAAAAAATATGGAGTTCGGTGATCGGATAACCGTCATTGACAATTTCTTTCACATCACTTCGCATCGTAATTCCGGAGCCGCTTGGGGTATCTTGGAAGGGAAAATGGGCTTTTTTTACGTCATTACAATCATAGTCGTTATTGGGCTTATTTATTATATGCAAAAATATGGCAGGGAATCCTCTTTTTTGGCACTATCTTTGAGTTTCGTCTTGGCAGGAGCGATTGGTAATTTCATTGATAGAGTTGTCCGAAAAGAAGTTGTCGATTTTCTTGATTTCAATATATTTACATATAATTATCCTATATTCAACATCGCAGATTCGGTTTTAGTCGTTGGGGTCATTCTTTTATTGATAGCGACAATCATCAATGATAGAAAGGAAAAGAAAAATCATGAATGATTATAAAGTGGCACCGGAAGATGAGAACATGCGTATCGACAAATTGCTGACACGTCTAAATCCTACCCATTCAAGGTCACAAATAAAGGGGTGGATTGACGAAGGACGCGTCTATGTTAATAATGCACCGATAAAAGCAAATTACCGTTGTCGGATAGATGATTACATTTCTTGGTCGACTCCCACGGAAGATCCATTTACCATCGAAGCTGAAAATATTCCGCTTGATATCCTATATGAAGATGCGGATATCTTGGTTGTTAACAAGATAAAAGGTATGGTTGTACACCCATCTCCCGGGCATATGCATGGAACATTGGTCAATGCTCTACTATATCACGGTGCCGATCTGTCATGGATGGGTGGAAAAGAACGACCAGGCATTGTCCATCGCCTCGATAAAGATACGAGTGGACTGCTGGTTATTGCTAAAAACGATCTGGCACATGAAAAATTATCGAAGCAGTTCAAGGATCATACAGTGATGAGGAATTATATCGCCCTTGTCCATGGAGAAATCACCCATGAAAAAGGAATGATTGATGCACCGATCGGACGGGATCCAAATAATCGTCAACGCATGAAAGTGGTCGATGATGGTAAAAAGGCCATTACGCATTTCCATGTTCTGGAAACATTCTCGGATTACTCATATGTTGCGTGTCAATTGGAGACGGGTCGAACACATCAAATACGTGTGCATATGAAATATATTCAGCATCCATTGGTCGGAGATGAAACATATGGTCCAAGAAAGACACTTGATCTCAATGGTCAAGCATTGCATGCCAATCAAATCGGATTCTACCATCCTGTTACGATGGAATGGATGGAAATGAAAACAGACGTGCCCGATTATTTTCAAGAAGCGATGGAGAGAATCCGAAAAATATATTGACAAGATGATATCAATCTGCAATAATGAAACAAATGAATATATCCTTTAATTAAGTCCTGTGAGGCTTTAAAAGGTGTGACGAATGACAATAGTGGTATATATATGTCTTAATCCCTTTTATCCTTCAGGATGGAAGGGATTTTTTGATTGGAGGATCGATTATTGCATAAAAAAACTGAAATCATGGATGCACAAGCCATTGACAGAGCGTTAACAAGAATTGCCCACGAAATCGTCGAGAAAAACAAAGGAGTCGATGATCTGCTTCTTGTAGGAATCCGGACGCGTGGAGCACCGCTCGCCAAACGTGTACATGAAAAAGTGAAACAAATTGAATCTTTGTCAGTCCCAATAGGTGAGTTGGATATCACATTATACCGTGATGATCTATCAAACGCCCATGCGAACAGTGAGCCAGAATTGAAAGATACAGAAATTGATGTAGATGTTACAGGCAGAAAAGTGATTTTAGTCGATGATGTATTGTATACCGGAAGAACAGTTCGAGCTGCAATGGATGCTGTGATGGACCTTGGTCGACCCGCTGCCATCCAGTTGGCGTCACTTATTGATCGGGGTCACAGGGAATTACCGATTCGAGCCGATTATGTGGGCAAAAATATCCCGACCAGTGAATCGGAGATCATTGTGGTCCAGTTAAAAGAAATCGACCGGACAGAACATGTTTCCATATTTAACAAATAAATAATGAACAGGACCTTTAAGTAAGTCCAGAGAGATTTATAAGGTCGTAAATGAACTCATCAAGGGATGAGTGTACTCTTTTGCGATCTTATGCAGAAGAGTTTTTTTATGTAAGCATCAGGGTGCACCAGGAAAACACATTTTTTTATGTCATTTATAAAACAGGAGGCAACCATGCGACACTTCATATCTGTAAAACAGTTAAGTAACAAGAACATTTATTCATTACTGGAACGGGCGGAAATGTTTCGGCGTGAGCAATTGACGCTTGGTAGGCAATTGTTTGTAGGCAATTTATTTTTTGAACCGAGTACACGAACGAAAATGAGTTTCATCGTCGGCGAGCGAAAACTTGGAATGGAAGCTTTGGATTTTCATTGTGATAAATCAAGTGTTCAAAAAGGTGAATCACTGTATGACACGGCAAGGACTTTTGAATCGATTGGCGCCAAATTATTGGTTGTTCGTCATCCTGCAGATACATGGATTGATGAAATCAACGCCAATATCAATATACCTATCATTAATGCTGGTGCAGGCAAAGAAGAACACCCAACACAATGTATGCTCGATTTATTGACGATCTATCAGGAATTCGGATATTTAAAAGGATTGAATATCGTCATAGCCGGCGATATAAAACATAGTCGTGTTGCAAGATCCAATGCTCAAGCATTCAAACGGCTTGGTGCAAATGTCTATTTTTCAGCTGCTCCTGGATTCGAGGATGACACAATGGAAATTCCTTATCTGACAATGGATGAGGCCGTCGAAAAATGTGATGTGCTGATGCTGCTCCGTATTCAACATGAACGCCATGATCGCTTGAATAATATGATGAGCAACTATTTACAGCGTTTCGGGTTGACATTTGAACGAGAACAAAAAATGAAGGAAAGGTCCATCATCATGCATCCCGCTCCAATCAATCGTGGCGTCGAAATGGATACTGGATTGGTTGAATGTGAACGATCACGGATTTTTAAACAAATGGAAAACGGTGTTTATATGCGGATGGCAATCATGACGACAATTTTACAGGAATGGGGGATTATTCATGAAAACACTCTTCAAAAATGCGAAAATATTGCAAGCGGACAACACAAAAAAGCAATCTGATGTACTGGTTCAAGATAGTCGTATACAAAGGATCGCATCAACGATAACAGATGATGCAGATTATACAGTTGATTGCAAAGGACATCTTCTTCTTCCCGGTTTAATTGATGTGCATATACATTTACGGGAACCTGGTGGCGAACATAAAGAAACGATTCGTACTGGAACAGAGAGTGCAGCCAAGGGTGGTTTTACAACTGTTTGTGCCATGCCGAATACACATCCGGTACCCAGTGATGCCAGTCGTTTGGACGAACTTCAAGCTAAAATTGAAACAGATGCCTGTGTGCGTGTTCTGCCATATGCAGCGATCACTGTCGACCAGAAAGGTGAACGGCTGACAGATATCGAGACGTTAGCCAATAAAGGCGCTTTTGCTTTTACCGATGATGGGGTAGGAGTACAGGCAGCTGACACCATGTGGCGAGCGATGCAAGAAGCAGCGAAACAAAATAAGGCGATTGTTGCCCATTGTGAAGACAACTCGATTGTATACGGAGGTGTCGTTCATGACGGTGATGTCAGCAAACGTCTTGATTTGCCTGGTTTGCCGGCACTCAGTGAGGCTGTGCAGATTGCGCGTGATGTATTATTGGCCGAAAAAACGAAGTGTCATTATCATGTTTGCCATGTCAGTACAAAGGAATCCGTCCGGGTCATCAGGGATGCCAAGAAGGCTGGCATTTCTGTGACAGCGGAAGTCACCCCACATCACTTATTATTGAATGAACATGATGTAAAGGAAGCAGATACTCATTTCAAGATGAACCCGCCATTACGCGGTACAGATGATCAGGAAGCACTGATTGAGGGGCTGTTGGATGGGACAATCGATTTTATTGCAACCGACCATGCACCCCATGCAGAAGCGGAAAAAGCACAGCCATTTGAGACTGCTCCTTTTGGTATTGTTGGACTGGAAACGGCCTTCCCATTGCTGTATACCTACTTTGTAAATAAAGGAAAAGCAACTCTTTATCAATTGGTAGAGTGGTTGACAACAAAACCAGCGACCGTTTTCCAACTTCCATATGGTACACTTGCGGAAGGGAACATAGCAGATATCACCTTAATTGATTTAGACACGGAGAAAGAAATCGATGCGAGTGATTTTGCAAGTAAGGGAAAAAATACACCCTTCAACGGTTGGAAAGTAAAAGGCGCTCCCATATTAACGGTTGTTTCCGGAAAAATCGTCTATCGTGACGATGCCATTTTCAATGAAACAACAGAAGGATTGTTAAAATAATGATATATAAGTTACATGATATGCAGATAATCTCATCCTGCCTCATAGCAAAAGATACGATCGAGATGGTGCTTTTTAATCATTATGTAAGTGAAAATGCCGAACCAGGGCAGTTTTTGTATATTCGATTGGAAAATAAGACATTAAGACGTCCGCTTTCCATTGCGGATGTCGATAAAGATAAAGGAACCATAACACTCCTGTTTAAAATGGTCGGAAATGGAACGGAACAGCTAGGTGCGATGCATGAGAACACAAAAGTACATGTTCATGGACCGGTAGGGCAGGGCTTTCCATTAAAAGCAGCAGAACATAAACATGTGCTGATTGTTGGGGGTGGAATAGGCGTTCCACCGCTCTATTATTTGGCAAAACAGTTGTTGGCACGAGATGTCCGCCTGACGTCTGTTTTAGGATTTCAAGCAAAAGAGTATGTGTTTTATGAAGATCAGTTCAGCGCGCTCTCAGATACCCACATTGTGACGGATGACGGATCTTATGGATATCATGGGGTTGTGACAGATGTTACCGATAAGATTGCAGATGTCGATGCATATTATGCCTGTGGTCCATTGCCGATGCTCAAGGCTATTCAGTCACGACATAGCGACATATCAGGTTATCTATCACTGGAAGAACGGATGGGATGTGGTGTTGGTGCCTGCTTAGCCTGTGTGGTTGAAACGCGCGATGGGGGATACCGGAAAATTTGTAAAGATGGTCCGGTATTTTCTGCCGAGGAGGTTTTATTATAATGGATATATCTGTCTCATTACCCGGACTTGAATTGAAAAATCCGATTATGCCTGCATCTGGATGTTTTGGCTTTGGACGGGAATACAGTGATTTTTATGATTTATCGTCTTTGGGGGCTGTCATTATGAAGGCAGCTACCGGCGAGGAAAGAAAAGGCAATCAAACCCCACGTGTTGCAGAAACACCTTCAGGTATGTTGAATGCCATTGGCCTGCAAAATCCAGGAGTGACTACCATTATCAAGGAAGAAGTGCCCTTTTTGGTTGATTATGATGTGCCTATCATTGCCAATATAGCTGGGAGTACCATCGAAGAATATGAATGTGTAGCTGAAAAATTTAACCATACAACAGATGTGTCTGCGCTGGAATTGAATATTTCATGTCCGAATGTAAAAGAAGGTGGTATGCAATTCGGGACGGACCCTAAAACGGCTGCTCAAGTAACCGAAGCTGTTAAAAGGATCAGTCATCTTCCGATCTATGTAAAACTATCACCAAATGTAACGGATATTACAGCAATGGCTCATGCTGTTGAAGCTGCTGGCGCAGACGGTTTATCCATGATCAATACCCTAACAGGCATGCAATTGAACCTTCGTACAAAGCGTCCTGTCATTGCCAATAAAGTGGGAGGATTATCTGGAGCCGCTATTAAACCTATTGCCATACGTATGATTTATGAGGTATACCGACATGTTTCCATTCCGATTATCGGTATGGGTGGTATAACATGTGCCGATGATGTGATGGAGTTTCTTCTGGCAGGTGCAAGTGCTGTTGCGATTGGAACAGCCCATTTCGGAAACCCGCTGATTTGTCCTGAAGTCATCAGAGAACTCCCTGGTGCATTGGATAAATATGGGTTTGATTCGGTGAAAAGTGTTGTAGGGAAAGGACATGATGCATGATGACAACACCCATTTATATCGCCTTGGACTTGGCCACTTGGGCTGAAACGAAACAGTTCATTGATAAAAATAAATTACATGGATTACCCGTTAAAGTAGGCATGGAATTGTTTTATCGGGAAGGTCCTTCTGTCATTGACAAACTGAAAGAAAATAATCACCCGATATTTCTGGACTTGAAACTTCATGATATTCCTACTACGGTTAAAAGAGCGATGCGGAATATTGCTAGTTTGGAAGTTGATATGGTCAACATACACGCTCTTGGTGGACGTGAGATGATTGCTGCAGCCAAAGAAGGCTTAATGCAGGGGGCGGGGACACATTCAACCCCATCACTTGTAGCAGTCACGATTTTGACGTCGGTGACGGATGATATTTTGGGAGATGAATTGGGGTTGAATGGGAATGTTAAAAGGCAAGCTGTCAGACTTGCATCCTTAGCACAAGAAGGGGGTGCGGACGGTGTTGTATGTTCTGCTTATGAAGCCGCCGATATTAAAATGACATGTGGACAACCATTCATAACAGTGACACCAGGAATCCGGCTTGCCTCTACATCCCATCATGACCAAAAACGAGTGATGACACCAAGTGATGCCAGGGAAAATAAAGCGGATATTCTTGTGATGGGCAGAAGTATTACGACATCTGATGAGCCTTTAAGGGCTTATGATTACGCTAAAAAGGAGTGGGAACGTGCAACATATTGACTTGGCGAAAGATTTATTGAAAATCGGAGCTGTCCAAATTAAAACAGATGATTATTTCACATGGTCATCTGGCATCAAATCACCGATCTATTGTGATAATCGTCTCACTATGAGTTATCCCGCTATACGGGAAAACATTGCCAATGCATTCTTGACGATGATAAAAGAAATGGATTTACGTCCGGATGTCATTGCTGGCACCGCAACGGCGGGAATCCCACATGCTTCGTGGTTAAGCGATCGATTGCAAGTTCCGATGGTTTATGTACGCTCAAAACCAAAAGGACATGGAAAGGGGAATCAAATCGAGGGAGCCTTTCAAAGTGGACAAAATGTACTGGTTATAGAGGATCTGATCTCAACAGGCACTTCTTCGATTGATGCTGCCAATGCATTGCAGGACGAAGGAATGAATGTACTCGGTGTATGTGCCATTTTTACATATGGTTTGAAAGAAGGGCAAAGGCAATTTGATGAAGCCGGATTCGAACACTATACGCTTCTCTCCTTTGATGATATCCTGGAACTTTTGCTCACGGAAAAGAGATTATCTGAGAATGAAGCCCATGAATTGTTGAGGTGGCGTCAAACACTAGAATGATTGAACTGTATGGCGAAGGATTCCAAGAAGAGACAATCACTATTTTCATATCCATTTGCTAAAATAAGGTGTATAATGGATAATAATCACTATAATCATATTGCATAAAGGTGGATTATCATGAAAATAGATGATTATGACTTATTGTTGCAGTTACACGAAGTGGGAACAATTCGCGGGACGGCAAGGAAGATATTGATTTCACAACCTGCCGTGACACAACGTCTTAAATATATCGAGGAGTATTTTGGCGGACCCATTTTTATCCGTACGTCCAAGAGGTTGATTTTAACACCAGCGGGAGAAATGATTTTGGATCATGCCAAGAAGGTTATTGAAGGGGAAAGTGAAATTAAAAATAAGCTTACCCAATCGAGTGAGGATGTGCAAGGGACATTATCTGTAGCCTGTTCAACATTGGTCAGCCAGGAGTTTTTACCAAAGGTGCTTGCGGAATTCACAGGTTTGTATCCCAAAGTGTCGATTGATCTTGTGACGGGTTTAAGCGAGGATATAAAACGTCATCATAAGGACTATCATGTCAGTATTATCCGTGGCGGTAAATTGAAAGAAAGTACGTGTGATCATTTGTTTGATGATCCACTTTATATTTTTGATACTGAACCTTTTCCGGAAAATACATTTAAAGAGCGCCCGTTGATTGCGTTCAAAAGTGATGAACGCATGCATGAGGCAGTTGACGATTGGCTGTTTCATCATCAAGACCATATACAACCTGTCAAAACGATCCGGGTGGACCAAATTGAGACGTGTAAACAGTTCATGAAACAAGGTTTGGGAATGGCTGTTTTGCCTAAAAGTGTGTCAGATACGTTGATGGATGATTACCCGCATATGCCATTGATGCTGGATGATGAATATATTACCAGGGATACATGGGTATGTTATCAAGAAGGGTTGCGTCATTTGCCTCAAGTGGACAATTTCATCAAAGTCCTCCAGAAACAACCCTTTTTGTAGCTTTAATCGGTCGTGTAAATAAACATAGATGATAAGGAAATGAATTGCAGCGTTTTCTGCAAAGAACAGTCCTGCAACAGTGCTTATTTCAATTATGATGGAAAAAGAAAACGGATGAATCTTTTCTCGAGATTCATCCGTTTTTCTTTCTTAATTTTTCAACGACTGTTTCATCGGGTGTAACCGTCAACGTGCGCTGGTTATCATATGTCACGAATCCAGGCTTGGCACCATTGGGTTTTCGGACGTGTTTCACTTTGGTATAATCCACGGGAACGGATGCCGATTGTTGAGCCTTACTGAAATAGGCTGCAATGAGCGCCGCCTCATTTAGAGTATCTTCAGATGGATCTTTGCTTTGGATGATGACATGTGAGCCGGGAATATCTTTCGTATGAAGCCATGTATCATCTTTAGCAGCTAGTTTCATTGTTGCATATTCATTTTGCTTATTGTTCTTCCCAACAAAAATCGATGTGCCATCAGTGGAAACATATTGTTCAGGAACAGGTTTCTTGGGTTTGTTTTTTCCTTTTTTTCGTTGGCGCTGTTGTTTCAAATATCCTTCCTCACGCAGCTCTTGACGGATTTCTTCTATATCGGTTTCTTTAGCGACATCCATCTGCTGCAGCAACTGATCAAGATAGACTACTTCACGTTTCGACTTCCTTATTTCACGTTGAACCACCCGTTTGGAGGTCTTCAGCTTTTGGTACTTTTTGAAAAATTCTTGAGCATTTTCACTTGGCGTTTTATTCGGATCAAGCTCAATGATCAGTTCGCTTTGCTCCGGATCATAGTAATCAATCACCGAAACCGATGAATCCCCCTTTTGGACTTCGTGCATGTGAGCGGTCAATAATTCACCTTTCTTTTGAAATTTTTTAGCGTTTTCAGCTTTTTGAAGTGCCTTTTCATGTTTCAGCTGTTTACGTTCATGTTTGTTTTTTTCGTTGTTTATAAAACGATAAAGATCTTTTGCACGCTGTTTGACTCGATCACGTTCTGCTTTCCCGGAGTAGAAATCATCAAGCATCTGATTGGTTGATTGATATTTTGTATCTGCCCCTTTCCAAGACGTGATCGGCAAGGTGTGGAATTCATCACGTTTCCCTTTATAAATGGCGGGGGAGTATGCTTTGTCTTCTAATTGTTGCTGTATTTTCTCAAGTTCTTCTTTATATGTGTCTGGTCCACCGAGATGTGTGCGATAAATAAGCTCCTTGGCAATGAAAGGGGAAAAGCCGGTTAATAATCGTAAAATTTGCTGGTCCATTTTTCCTGCATTGAAATCGAGTCGTTTAATAATGGTCTCGGGGTCAGTCTTTAAAAGATTGAACTTATCCTGCAGTGGAGGAAATTTGTAGGGTGCCCCGGGCAAAATGGTACGGTATCGATTCTGTGACATCGGGACATGTTTCAAACTATCGATGATATGACCATTTTCCTCATCGATAAAGATGAAATTGCTATGTTTACCCATCAATTCAAAATGAAACGTTTTATATGTTATGTCACCAATTTCATTTCTGGCTTTTATTCGGAACGTTATGATTCGTTCTAACTCGTATTGTTTGATATCTTCCAAAACGGCTCCTGACAGGTGTTTTCTCAACAGCATGCAAAACATCGGAGGTTCTTGCGGGTTTTGGTAGATATCTTTTGTAATATGAAACCGCGCATAGGTCGGGTGTATGGAAAACAATAACGAATGATTTTTCCCTTGGGAACGTATCGTGAAAAGAAGTTCTGTCTCTGTTGGTTGAAATATCTTCGTGATTTTTCCTGGAAGTATTTCTTTTTGCAATTCCTCTGTTACCGCACGCGTTACAATTCCGTCAAACGGCATTCGTTCTCACCTCCTCATTAAGTATAGCATTTTTTCATGGCAAACTGCATAGATATCTTTAGAAAGATAATGGACTAGCTTTATATAGCAGACACCGACATCGTTTAAGACGGAGGAATGTAATGTGAAATGGTATCAGTTAACCAAGGACCGGATTGAGCAGAAATTACATGTTTCCGAACATAAGGGATTGAGCAGGAAACAGGTTGCGACACGTCTCGAAGACTTCGGCAGGAATGTACTTGAAGGGGAGAAGCATGTTTCCTATTGGTTTCTTTTGATTCGGCAATTCCAGGACTTCATGGTCATGATCCTGCTTGCAGCGACATTGATTGCAGGTCTCTTAGGAGAATATGTCGATGCGATCGCCATTATGGTTATTGTCATCGTCAATGGATTCATCGGTTTTTTCCAGGAACAAAAAGCCGAAAAGTCATTGGAAAAGTTAAAAGAGCTCTCCTCACCAATCGCTCATGTCAAACGGGATGGGAAATGGGAAAAAGTATCATCAAAAGACGTTGTTGTTGGTGATATTGTCCGTGTTTCAAGCGGTGACAGAATCCCAGCGGATATACGTATTACGCATCCCTATCATCTGGAAACGGAGGAGTCTGCACTGACTGGGGAATCGGTTCCTGTCATGAAGAATGACGAGCCTATATCAGAAGACGACTTAAGCCCGCAGGGTCAAGTGAATATGGCTTTCATGGGCACGCTTGCCACTCGGGGAAAAGCGCAGGGTGTTGTTGTGGCAACAGGGATGGATACCGTCATGGGACAAATTGCCAGTTTGATGGTGACAACAAAGAAGACAACGACTCCACTGGAAGCAAGGTTGCAAGAGCTGGGCAAAATTTTAATTGTTATCGCACTTATATTAACGGCCTTGGTTGTCGGAATAGGTATTTATCAGGGGCACCCTATTTATAATATGTTTTTAGCAGGTGTGTCTTTAGCAGTGGCAGCGATACCCGAGGGTCTTCCGGCAATCGTCACAGTAGCTCTGTCGTTGGGAGTTCAACGGATGATCCGTAAAAAAGCAGTGGTACGGAAACTATCAGCGGTGGAAACGTTAGGTTGTGCATCTGTCATCTGTTCGGATAAGACAGGGACAATGACTGAAAATGAAATGACTGTTAAAGAAATATTTTTAAATAAAAAGACATTGTATGTGACGGGGGATGGCTATGATGTCACTGGCGATTTCTTTTTGGAAAATGACAGACTGAGTCGGGAATATGCTAACTTGGAATCATTGTTATTATATGGGTTGTTATGCAACAATGCGCAACTGATGATCAAAAAGGGAAGATATACTGTTGATGGAGACCCTACCGAAGGAGCACTTCTTGTCAGCGCCCGGAAATTAGGGCTAAGCCATTATATACACGGGAAATATAAAATACTTAAAGAGATACCATTTGATTCAGAACGAAAACGTATGAGTGTCGTTGTTGAGGATGCCAACAAAATGCAATTTATCATTACGAAAGGTGCACCGGAAGTATTGCTTCCCAGATGTTCATATATACTTGATGAGGAAGGCAGACATTTGCTGAAACAACGGGATGAACGTGTGATTGCCAATGAAATCGACCGGATGGGAAGTAAGGCATTACGTACGATGGCGGTTGGAATGAAGCCACTCAGAAAAGATGTCCCTCTGGATGACATCAATATTGAAAAGGACTTGACCTTTGTTGGTATGTTCGGCATGATCGATCCACCAAGAAAAGAAGTGAAATCTGCTGTAAAAGAATGTGCTGAAGCGGGTATAAAAACAGTGATGATAACGGGGGACCATGAAAAAACCGCCCGGGCAGTTGCTGAAAATATTGGCTTACTCCCTCCTGGTGGGCAAGTGTTGAATGGTTCCCAATTAAATCAGATGTCCCAAGAGGAATTGGATGAAAAAATCGATGATGTATATGTGTTCAGCCGTGTTACGCCGGCACATAAACTGAAAATCGTCAACAGTCTTCAGGATAAAGGTCATATTGTCGCCATGACGGGCGATGGTGTGAATGATGCCCCGGCCATAAAAGCGAGTGATATCGGCATTAGTATGGGAATTACCGGAACGGATGTGACTAAAGAAGCTTCGTCACTCGTTTTGATGGATGATAATTTCAGTACAATAAAAGAAGCAATCAATGAAGGGCGTAATATATATGAGAATATACGTAAATTCATACGCTATTTGCTCGCCTCCAATGTTGGCGAAATATTGGTCATGCTGTTTGCCATATTACTGGCCTATCCATTGCCGCTTGTTCCAGTCCAGATCCTGTGGGTCAACCTTGTTACCGATGGATTACCAGCAATGGCACTAGGACTTGATAAACCGGAAAAAGATGTGATGCAACATAAGCCAAGAGACCCCAGAGAAGGTATATTTGCACGCGGGTTGGGCTTTAAAATTGTAAGCCGAGGTCTGTTAATCGGTATCGTATCATTGGCAGCCTTTATCATAGCTTTCCAAAATGATATGGAGCAATTGACATACGCAAGAACGTTCGCTTTTACAACATTAGTGGTTGCCCAGCTCATCCATGTGTTTGACTGTCGTAGCGATGAATCCATTTTCGTCAGGAATCCGTTTAAAAACATGTATTTGGTATTTGCGGTCTTATCATCGATGTTATTGCTTCTTGTCGTCATATATTGGGAAGTTTTACAACCCATTTTCCATACAATGCCACTCAGCATATCCGATTGGATATTGATCCTGGTTTTAAGTGCCATTCCTACAGTGTTATTGGGATATAAGAAGAAATCGTAATGCGTAGTGAACCCTTTCATAGTCGAAAGGGTTTTCTATTCCCTAAAATACTGCTATAATTAATTTTTGATTGGTAGATCATCATTCCATTCATACGACTTAAAGAAAACATGAGAAAAACAAAGAACAAATACAAAATAAAGCGAAAACAGTTGAAATCTACCCTCTATTTCTCCTATAATAGACTTATTGTATAAAAATGTACTTATTTAGAAGAAACGGATAGTGTATTGTAGATAATATAGGGGGGTAACACCTTTGGGATTACAGTTAATAAATATTGGTTTTGGAAATGTCGTTTCTGCGAATCGGGTCATATCGATTGTGTCACCTGAATCGGCACCTATAAAACGGATTGTGACTGTTGCACGCGATAACAATAAATTGGTTGATGCGACTTACGGAAGAAGGACACGCGCGGTTATTATCACTGATAGCGATCATGTTGTCCTATCCGCTGTACAACCGGAAACAGTCGGTCAACGTGTTCTGAGCCATGATGAAATATCGGATGAATAACTTTATAGCAATGTTTGTGCTTGAAGGTAGGAGGAAATAAATTGGAAGATGAAAAAGGAATATTGTTTATTCTATCAGGACCGTCCGGTGTCGGGAAAGGGACCGTACGGAAGGAAATTTTCCAGCAGGATACTGACTTGAAGTATTCAATCTCCATGACAACCCGTGAGAAACGCCAGGGTGAAGTCGATGGTGTCGATTATTTTTTTAAAACAAAAGCCGAATTTGAAGAAATGATCGGAAATAATGAGTTGTTAGAATATGCCAGTTATGTGCATAATTATTATGGGACACCAAAAAAATATGTAGAGGAAACATTGGCTACCGGATATGACGTCTTTTTGGAGATTGAAGTCCAAGGCGCACAGCAAGTGAAAGAGAATTTTCCTGAAGGAGTGTTCATCTTTTTATCTCCACCCAGTTTGGATGAGTTGAAGAATCGGATTATGAGCCGTGGTACCGAGTCCGATGATTTAGTATTGAATCGGTTGAAGGAAGCAAAAAAAGAAATCGAAATGATGGATATATATGATTATGTCGTGGTAAATGATCATGTGGAGCGGGCTGTAGGCAAGATTCAGTCCATAATCGAAAGCGAACATTGCAAGCGAGAACGAATTGCCAAGCAATATAAAAAAATATTGGAGGTCGAATAAGTATGTTGGAACCATCGATTGATGAGTTGCAGACAAAAATCAAATCAAAGTACACGTTGGTCACGTTAGCAGCCAGACGTGCCAAACAGATCCGTGAAACAAAGAATGTATTGGTTGATTCGCCTAAATCGAAAAAGTATGTTGGGATGGCATTGGAGGAGATCAAAGCCGGTAAGTTATTTGTTGCAACCGATAAAGAATAAGCTACCTTCATTCCCGAAAACGCCCTTAAGCAAAGTGAATTTTCTCCTCTGCTTAAGGGCGTTTATTATATGACATTCATGCTACTGACAGTAGGGAACGGAATGCATGATGAACATTAACTACTGTTGGTTGAACCGGCCGATGCCGATGCGCTGCTAGCCATTGCGGCAACCATGACAGCCTGCTGGGCTTGGATGAGCGCCTCGACCGTCGTATGTAAACTTGCCTGTGCCATGCTTGAGGATTCAAGTATTTGACTCACGAAAAAGCTGGCGGCCATCATGATGTTCATATCTTTTTGCCATTTGAAATGTTTTATTCGATTAAGGTGTTCGTACATGTCGGTCACTTCATCGATGTCAAGTATATCTGGTTCAAGAAGAGCAAGCATTCCCATCACGGGATAATACATTGACTTTCGTTTAATCCCCGCTCGTTTAAAATCATCATAGATCAGTGTGACGCGATTGATTAAAATATCATTCTTCTCTTGTGATATCGATAGGATATGGGTCAAAAATTGCAAATGATTTCCTTTCTGGAATGAATGGGTGCATAAAGTATCATAGAAATATTCCATACGCTTATTTAAATCATCCCGTCCTTCATATGCCAGAATGGTTGCGAGTGGGAAATCGGATGGGCCGGTTAAAAAAGGATGTTCTTTTTTCATGTTATCGTAAATGGATTTTGCTTTTGTGATCATTTCTTTGTGAGATACTTCATCATTATTTGTAAGGATAATCGTAGCTGCAATATAGGTGTAATGACTCCGTTTGAATGGCTTGATCAGTTCTCCGTAAATTTCAAATAGGCGTGGTATGTGTTGAATAGGATCTTCAAAGTTAGTCTCAAGCACTGAGGCGGTTGTTAATCTCAGGTGGGAACGCATGGGTGAAAATAGGTTTGCCTGACGTTTGATGGCATTGGCGGTATGAATGAAAGATTCCAGGTTGAATGTTTGGGATGTCATGATGTACATGGCAGCAGAAGCCATCAATACAGGTTTGTGGGTCCATTTATATTGTTTGTGTAATTGTGTGAAAATATGATGATAATCCAATATCAACTGTTCAGCATTCATGTCAAAATCCTTCCTGTCTTAAAATTTTCAAAATGCACTTAACGATGACGTATATCATTATTGTACGTCATTCTATGTCATTGTAAAGCTGAAACGTTAAGAATCGGCACTTGCTGATGAAACGCTGTAAGTTATATTGATTATTATTTACTTGGATTTATGTTATAAATAGGATACTGGTAAAATGATGTCGAATAGAATTCAGAGGAGGCCATACTGTTGCGACAGCAAAATATTTTGTTAGGTGTTTCAGGTGGAATTGCTGCATACAAAGCATGTAGTCTGACGAGTAAATTAACACAATTGGGTGCGAATGTGAAAGTCGTGATGACTGCTCATGCGACAGAGTTTGTATCCCCGCTCACTTTTCAAGCTCTATCAAGGAACCCTGTCTACTTAGATACATTTGAGGAACCCGATCCGTCAAAAATCGCTCATATTGACGTGGCGGATTGGGCAGATATAGTCATTATCGCACCAGCAACAGCAAACATAATCGGTAAACTGACGGGCGGCGTTGCAGATGACATGCTTTCTACACTATTACTGGCGACCCAAGCACCCGTATATATTGCGCCTGCAATGAATGTTCATATGTACGCACATCCTGCTGTGATGGAAAATATGAAACAACTTGAAGCATGGGGTTATCATTTCATTGAACCTGGTGATGGGTATTTGGCTTGTGGCTACGTTGGGAAAGGGCGTCTGGAAGAACCAGAGAGTATTATCAAAGCGATCATGGACCATCAAGGGCAAGAACATGTACTGAAAGGAAAAAAAGTACTGATATCTGCTGGTCCAACACAAGAAAAAGTGGATCCCGTACGTTTCTTTACAAATCATTCCTCCGGTAAAATGGGATTTGCTTTAGCTGAAGCATCTGCCCAAATGGGAGCAGACGTAACACTTGTTGCCGGTCCTGTGAAAGAGACGACTTCACATCCTAATATTAGACGAGTCGATGTTACATCGGCTATGGAAATGCTTGAGCAGATGGAGGCGTATTTCCAGGCAAGCGACGTGGTCATCAAAGCTGCGGCCGTTGCGGATTATCGACCTGTAAAAGTATACGGGCAAAAAATGAAAAAACAACCTGGCAATCTATCTATGGAAATGGAGAGGACGACAGACATCTTGGCGACTCTTGGAGAGCAAAAAACAACGCAATATCTCGTTGGTTTTGCCGCTGAAAGTGAAAACCCGATTGAAAACGGCATCTCGAAGCTCAACAAAAAACATTTGGATGCTATTGCCATCAATAATATAGCGGCAGAAGGAGCCGGTTTCAAGGGAGATACCAATATCGTCACGTATGTCAATAAGCATTCCGAAACAAAAGAAATTCCACTCGGCTCCAAAAAAGATGTGGCTATGGCACTCCTACATTTGATTGTACAGGATATGAAGGATGAAGATCGTTGACAGTTGCAAAAGTCATTGTTGATGTGGCCGCTAAGCCCATCAACCAAGCGTTTGATTATAAAATACCAGCCAAATTTGAAAAAGTGCTGCAATGTGGCATGCGTGTCATTGTCCCTTTCGGTGTAAGGAAAGTGATGGGATTTGTCGTCGATAAAAGTGACACATCCGATTTTGAAAAGTTAAAAGAAATCGTGGATGTGTTGGATATCACCCCCGCCTTGACCAAAGAATTGCTACAGCTTGGGAATTGGCTTGCCGATAAAACAGTTAGTTTATATATCCAGACTTATCAAGCAATGCTGCCACAAGTTTTAAAAACGGCCTATAAAAAGGAATTAATCCGCAACACAGAGGAAAGACTTGATGATATACTGGAAAGTCTATTTGCTGGACGGGACGTCATCCCATATGAAGAACTTGAGGGCTCGACCGTATCATATCGCCAGATCCAGAAAGCGGTGCAGGAAGGTGCGATCATTGTCAATTATATTGTTTCTTCTCGCATCACCAAAAAGTATAAAACCATGATTTATCCAAATAAGCAACAACATGAACTTGAAGAATTATATGATGATTTTTCCAATGCGAAAAAACAGCAACAACTATTGCGATATTTCATCGAGCATTATGATGGCATCACACAACATGCGTTATTGCAACAAACGAAAGCAACATTTTCACCCTTGAAGGCACTTATCGATAAACGCATTTTGAAAAAAGTCAAAGAAGAGGCATACCGCAATCCATTCGATGACGACTCGATTCAACGTACCACTGCATTACAACTGACGGACGAGCAGGAAGTGGCCATCCGACCGATTAAACATGCCATCCAGCATGATGACCATGATGTGTTTTTGATACATGGTGTTACAGGCAGTGGGAAAACTGAGATTTATCTACAAGCGATTAACGATGTCATTCAAAAAGGAAAAGAAGCGATTGTACTGGTTCCGGAAATTTCCCTCACACCACAAATGGTAAGGCGATTTAAAGGACGCTTCGGTTCCAATGTCGCTGTGCTGCATAGTGCCTTATCAGCTGGTGAAAAATATGATGAATGGCGAAAAATCCAACGTAAAGAAGTGCAAGTTGTTGTCGGTGCACGTTCGGCCATTTTCGCTCCTTTTGAAAATCTGGGAATCATTATAATGGATGAGGAACATGAAACAACGTACAAACAAGAAGAACAACCGCGTTACCACGCACGTGATGTAGCGATTGAACGAGGTGAAAACCACGATTGTCCCGTACTTTTGGGAAGTGCTACACCATCACTTGAATCCTATGCCAGAGCACAAAAGGGTGTTTATAAATTATCGACATTGATGAAACGGACAAATGATAAAGGAATGCCCGATGTGGAAGTGGTGGATATGCGTGATGAGCTACATGCTGGCAACCGGACAATGTTTTCCAGACGATTGAAGGAATCGATTCAGCAATGTATTGAACGAGGGGAACAGGTTGTATTATTACTAAACCGGCGCGGTTATTCAACTTTTGTCATGTGCAGGGATTGTGGGCATGTTAAAGAATGTCCGCATTGTGATATCGCACTGACATATCATAAACATTCCCATCAGTTAAAATGCCATTATTGTTCCTATGAGGAGCGGGTTCCGACAGTTTGTCCAGAATGCAACAGTGATTTGATCCGATTCTTCGGTACCGGTACACAACGTGTCGAAGAAGCGCTGAGTCAATCCATCCCGGAATCTACCATCATTCGTATGGATGTGGATACAACACGGCGTAAAGGTGCCCATGAAAGACTTTTGAATCATTTTGCTTCGGGGAAAGCAGATATATTATTAGGCACACAGATGATTGCCAAAGGACTTGATTTTGAAAATGTTACACTCGTCGGTGTCTTGACGGCTGACTCGATGTTACATCTGCCAGACTTTCGTTCATCGGAAAAAACATTTCAATTGATGACACAAGTAAGTGGTCGGGCAGGTCGTCATGAATTACCGGGAAACGTTATTGTCCAGGCCTATACACCCGATCACTACAGTATTCAATTGGCAAGTCAATACGACTATGTATCATTTTTCAAAAAAGAAATGCAGACCCGAAAAGCATTCCAGTATCCACCTTATGTGTTTTTGGTGCTTATAACCGTGTCACATCCAAATAAAGTAAAAACCGTCCAGACAGCACAACACATTGTCAAGCTTTTGTTGGCTCAACTCGGGAAAGATTCGGCGGTTCTCGGTCCGAGCCCATCACCTATTGCCCGCATGAAAGATAGATATCGTTATCAATGCATGATAAAATATAAAAATGATTCCTATATACACACAAAAGTAAAAGCAATCATGGATTATTTTGCTGAAGAAGTAAGAAAAAATGATTTATATATTGCAGTGGACATGGAACCACAGCATTTGACATAGGAGGATGAACGAACATGAAGCGTATTGTCTTTATGGGAACACCGGATTTTTCTGTCCCGATACTCGATGCTTTAGTCGAACATGGTTATAATGTTGTATTGGTCGTGACGCAACCCGACAGGCCTAAAGGGAGGAAGAAGGTGCTGACACCTCCGCCTGTTAAAACGAAAGCTAATGAACATAATATACCCGTCTTTCAACCAAGGAAAATCAGGGAAGAATATAAAAAGGTCTTATCCTATGCTCCCGACTTGATTATTACGGCTGCCTATGGTCAAATTTTACCTTCTTCCCTTTTGGAAACTCCTCCTTTTGGATGTATTAACGTCCATGCCTCTCTGTTACCTGAATTACGAGGTGGAGCGCCCATTCATTATGCGCTCATTGAAGGTAAAACAGAAACGGGTGTAACGATAATGTATATGGTTGATCGATTGGATGCAGGTGATATCCTTACACAACGAAAGCTGTCGATAGCTTTTGATGATAATGTCGGCACATTACATGATAAATTGAGCAAACTTGGAACAACCCTTCTAATGGATACGTTACCGCAATTATTCGATGGGGATATACAACCGAAGGAACAGGATGATGATATCGCCACTTTTGCCCGCAATATTAAACGGGAAGAAGAGAAACTTCAATTCAGCCGGACAAACGAGGAAGTCTATAATCATATACGTGGACTTAACCCATGGCCTGTTGCTTTTACAACATTCCAGGATAAACAAATGAAGGTTTGGTGGGCGCAACCTGTAGACGCGGTATATACCGCTGATCCGGGTGAAGTTGTAGACATAGATAAAGAGTCCTTTACGGTTGTATGCGGTAATCAAAAGGGAATCCAAATATCGGAAGTACAGCCTGCCGGGAAAAAACGCATGCCGGTAAGTGAGTTCTTGCTGGGGGCCGGATCTTCCATTAATATTGGTACAAAATTAGGTGATTAGATGACTTCTAAATATCAATTAAGAGAATCGATACTTGCACTTCTTGAACGGATTGAAGGCAGTAATGGCTACAGTCATATATTGATCGATAAGGAGATACGGAAAAAACAGTTTACACCAAAAGATCAAGCACTATTGACTGAGGTTGTATATGGTACGGTGCAACGGAAATTAACACTTGATCATTACTTGGATGATTATATCGATCATCGGAAGAAGATAAGCCCTTGGGTACGTATGCTGTTACGTATGTCGGTCTACCAGATGTGTTTTTTGGATAGGGTTCCTTCACACGCCATCATTCATGAAGCGGTTGAAATAGCTAAAAAACGGGGGCATAAGGGGATAGGGTCATTTGTGAATGGTGTCCTTCGCAATCTCCAGCGAAACGGCGTCCCTGATATTAAGAACTTACAGCCACTAGAGAGAAGAATCTCAATTGAAACAAGTACACCCGAATGGCTCGTAACAAGATGGTTATCGATGTATGGTGAAAAGACAACCATTGATATGTGTACAGAAAATTTAACGCATAAACAGATGTCTGTACGCATTCAGTCTATCAAGATATCAAGAGAAGAAGCAATGGAGCAATTGATGCAGGAAGGAATCAAAACAGAAGCGTCACGAATATCAGACGATGGCATCATCGTTCTGGAAGGGAATGTACTGAATACCGCTTTGTTCCAAAATGGATTTTTGACCGTTCAGGATCAAGGTTCCATGCTTGTCGGTAGTATCATGAAAGTGGAAAACGGAATGCACGTATTGGATTGTTGCAGTGCACCGGGGGGGAAAACGACACATATAGCTGAAAAAATGAATGGTACTGGGACTGTATTCGCTTATGATATACAAAAAAATAAAATACACAGATTGAAAAAAAGAGCCGAACAGCTTGAACTCGGGAATATCCATGCAGAAGAAGGGGATGCTCGTCAATTGCAAAAAAAGCATCCACATAAGAGCTTTGAACGCGTGCTTGTCGATGCACCGTGTTCGGGACTTGGTGTCATACGGACCAAACCAGATATTAAATATCAAAAGGAAGAAGCGGATATTCAACGATTGGCGACAATACAGAAAGATATTTTGCATCATGTCGCACCACTTATCAAACAGGATGGATATTTAATCTATAGCACATGTACAGTCGATAAAGAAGAAAATGAAAACGTCGTACAAACATTTTTACATGAACATCCGGAATTTATGGTAGACGAAACCTTTTTTTCCGAATTACCATCCGCTTTGGACGGATGTCAGGGTATAACGGAATGGGGCGTACAAATTTTTCCACAAACGATTGGATCAGATGGCTTTTTCTTAACACGTCTCAAGAAAGCCACAAACATTTAAAAGGATGCATGTTCCACACGGGACCTAGTCAAGTGAAGATATCATATGTATGATAATGGTAAAGATGTTTAAATGAAGGGGTGAGAAAATGGAAGGGCGTTTTTTTACGGATCGCGGTAATGTTAGAAATCATAATGAAGATGCTGGCGGCATTTTCCTGAATGCTGATAACCAACCTCTTTTGATTGTGGCAGATGGGATGGGGGGGCATAAAGCAGGCGATGTTGCAAGTGATATGACCATTTCCATGATCAAGGAACTATGGGAAGATGTCGATTATTTCTCAACTCCGGAGATGATCGAAGACTGGTTGCAAAACGTTCTTGTTGATGTGAATGCTGT
Organism: Virgibacillus sp.; assembly: GCA_035301285.1. Taxonomy (GTDB): domain Bacteria; phylum Bacillota; class Bacilli; order Bacillales; family Amphibacillaceae; genus DATGUN01. The sequence goes on along the minus strand of DATGUN010000017.1, from coordinate 24,133 downwards.
CATTTATGAAAAAGCAAACACCAATGAAGCATTTGTCGGAATGGGAACGACTGTCGTTATTGCGGTGTGCATCGATGATTTCATTTCGGTTGCCCATATCGGTGATAGTCGATGTTATATATTAAATCAAAGTGGTTTCATGCAAATAACTGAAGACCATTCATTGGTAAGCGCTCTTGTTCGTTCCGGACAAATCACTGAGGAAGAAGCACATCATCACCCCAGAAAAAACATTGTATTAAAATCATTGGGTACGGAAGAAAGTGTGCATGCGGATATTCAATCTTTAAGTTGGGAAGCAGGCGACAAACTTTTACTATGTTCTGATGGACTGTCGGATAAAATAACCAATGATGAATTGAAAACATGGATTGAGAAAGATGAACATTATGATACGATTGGTCAGCAATTGATTGATTTGGCTAATGAACGTGGAGGGGAAGATAACATATCACTCATAATCGTAAAGCATGAGTCAGATGGGAAAGAAGGTGATGCCTCGTGTTAAAAGGCCACCTGTTGGATGAACGGTACGAAATTGAAAGAACCATTGGCGGCGGGGGAATGGCAAATGTCTATCTGGCAAAAGACACGATACTGAATCGCGAGGTTGCAATCAAAGTCCTTCGCCTGGAATATGCCAATGATGATGAGTTCATTCAACGGTTCCACAGGGAAGCACAATCAGCAACAAGTCTTTCACATCCGAACATTGTCAACATTTACGATGTCGGTGAGGAAGAAAATATATTATATATGGCCATGGAGTATGTGGATGGGATGACATTGAAAGAATATATCCAAGCATACGGGCCGATAGAAGTCGAACAATCGCTTGAAATCATGAAACAGCTTTCATCAGCTATTGCTCATGCCCATGCCAACGATATTGTGCATCGTGATATTAAGCCCCAAAATATTCTAATGGATACATATGGAAATGTGAAAGTTACCGATTTTGGTATAGCGGTTGCTTTAAGTGCCACAGCCTTAACACAGACAAATTCCGTATTGGGATCAGTACATTATTTGTCACCAGAGCAAGCAAGAGGCGGAATGGCAACCAAGAAATCCGACATATATTCACTTGGGATTGTTTTATATGAATTATTGACAGGTCAATTGCCTTTTTCCGGGCAATCGGCTGTTTCGATTGCCTTAAAACATTTGCAAACCGAAACGCCATCAGTCAGGATGTTTGATTCATCGATACCACAAAGTGTTGAGAACATCGTGTTGCAAGCAACTGCCAAAGACCCATTTCATAGATATGAAACCGTATTTGACTTGGAGGTTGCTCTTGATACAGCCCTGAATCCCGATAAAATCAACGAGGAAAAATTTGAACCACCGGAAGAAGAAGGCGAAGAAACAAAAGCCGTACCTATTGTGACGGGAGAAAAGAACGATAGCAGTGAACAAGAAGAAACGCTTGTGCATGCTGGAGGTCAAGATACAAAACCTTATAAAGGTAACAAAAAAGGGAAGAAATCAAAAAAGAAGAAAAAGGAAAAAGGCAAAAAAAAGAAAAAGTGGCTTATTATATCTATCATCATCTTGGTGCTGCTTCTTTCTGGTATTGCTGCATTGTTCATCATTCCAGGAATATTACAACCCAAAACAACATCGGTACCAGATGTTGTCGAGTGGGAATATGATGAAGCTGTTGAAGAGTTGGAAAGTATTAATCTGGAAGCTGATAAAGAAGAACGGTATTCGGAAGATATTGATGAAGGACTTATCATCAAATCCGATCCAAAAGCCGATCGGACCGTAAAAGAGGGCTCGACAATCACATTATACGTCAGTCAGGGAAAAGAAGAGGTAGAGTTTGATGATTATGTTGGGAAAGACTATAGTCAGGTTGAACGAATGCTTGAAGAAAAGGGATATGAAGTTCTTTCAATCGATAAATTTTCCGATGCTGAAGAAGGCGAAATAACAAAACAAATTGAGCCGAATCCAGGGAAAGAAGTCGTACCAAGTGAAACGAAAGTTATATTTGAAGTGAGTAAAGGTCCTGAAATGATCAGCTTAATCAACTTAAAGGGAATGTCCGAGGATGCGGCAAAAGAGTATCTCGATGAAAAAGGGTTAGAAATGAACCTGAAAGAAGAGCATTCCGACAGTATTCCCGAAGGAGAGGTGGCAAGGCAGGACCCCGAGGCGAATACTGACCTAAAAGAAGGCGATACAGTTGATGTTTACTTGTCAAATGGCCCTGAAGAACTTCCCCCGGCATCCAAGACCGTTGAAGTGACAGTGCCATATAATCCAGACGAACCAGCGGACGATCATAATGATGACAAAGACAATGATAGTGAAAAGAACGATGACGATCAAAAAGATGATGAAGACAATGATGATAACCAAAATAATGAAGAGAACAAAAAAGAACAGACGGTTAAAATCTATATTGAAGATATGAATAATGATCTGGAGGATATTTATCAAGAGGACACGATAACAGAAGATACGGATTATGAATTCACGTTGACGATTGAAGCTGATCAGAAAGCGGAGTATAAAATTGTTCGTGATGATGAAGTCATTAAAAATAAGACAGTTTCCTATGAAGAAGGTGAATAAATGAAGGAAGGAAGGATCATCAAGGCTTTAAGTGGATTTTATTATGTGCAATCCGATGATCGCGTTTACCAATGTCGAGGCAGGGGTGTATTCAGGAAACGTAAAGTGACACCCCTGGTCGGGGATTTTGTGACATTTACAAGTGATCATCCTGATGAAGGATATATTATTGAAATAAAATCCCGTACAAATGAATTGACGCGTCCACCTATTGCCAACATCGATCAGGCGATTATCGTCTGTTCTGTAGTGGAACCTGATTTTAACGCATTATTATTAGACCAATTCCTTGTTTTAATTGAGTCTAAAAATATCCGTCCACTTATTTTCATTTCAAAAGCAGACAAATTAATTGATACACATGAGATTGAAAAATATATAACGTTATATAAGAAAATAGGTTATGCAGTTGAACTGTTTTCCGCAAAAAATGAAGACGATTTGAGTTATCTCAGGGAATACTTTTCAGGCAATGTATCGGTTATAGCTGGTCAATCAGGGGTCGGAAAGTCATCATTGTTGAATTATCTGCAGCCTGACCTATATTTAAAGACCGGTGACGTTTCCATGAAATTGGGACGCGGGAAACATACGACAAGACATGTGGAACTGTTAAGTGTTTATGGTGGCCTTGTGGCTGATACGCCCGGATTCAGCTCATTGGATTTTCGCGATATCGAACCAGAAGAATTCGCTTCTTGCTTTCCTGAAATCGATGAACTGAGCAATGATTGCAAATTCCGGGGTTGCATGCATTATAAGGAACCCCATTGTGCAATCAAGCATGCGGTGGAGGCGGGAGAAATCGCAACCTCTCGCTATGATCATTATGTACGCTTTTATGAGGAATCCAAAAATAGAAAGCCGAGGTATTGATATGACAAAAATAGCACCATCAATTTTAGCAGCTAATTTCGCCAAACTGGGGGCGGAAATCAACGATGTTGAAAACGCTGGAGCGGACTATATTCATGTTGATGTCATGGATGGTCATTTCGTACCGAACATCACCATTGGCCCGCTCTTAGTCGAAGCCATTAAACCTGTAACGAAATTGCCTTTGGATGTCCACCTGATGATTGAAAACCCTGAAAAATATATACCGACATTTGCTGAGAAAGGGGCAACATTCATTACCGTTCATCAGGAAGCATGTCCACACTTGCATCGGACGATTCAGCTCATTAAAAGCTCTGGTGCCAAAGCAGGTGTTGTGATTAACCCAGGGACGCCGGCTGAAATGATTGAACCGATTTTGTCTGATGTTGATTTAGTATTATTGATGACAGTCAATCCAGGTTTTGGTGGACAGTCTTTCATAGACAGTGTCCTTTCTAAGATCAGTCAAATAGCTGCCTGGAGAGAAGAACGGAATTATTCATTTGAAATTGAAGTGGATGGTGGCGTTAATCGTTCCACCGCACAAAAATGTGTTGATGCAGGAGCAGATGTCCTTGTAGCTGGAAGCGCCATTTTTGGCAAGGATGATCGAAAAAAAGCCATATTAGATATTCGGCCGACAAAAGAGGGATAACAATGACAGACGGTCATATAGCCATCGTTGCCAATGCCGATCAAAAGTTGCTGCCCGATCTATCGTTATATAAAGGAGAAATTGATACATGGATAGGTTTGGAAAAAGGCGCCTTATCCATATTGGACAATCAAGAAACACTTCACTATGCATTAGGGGACTTTGATTCTGTCAATGAACAGGAGCAGCAAAGAATTGAAAAACAGGCATGTGTTTTTCAGCTATATCCACCTGAAAAAGATCAAACCGATTTGGAAATCGCCATTGACAAAGCATTATCGCTTCATCCGAATAAGATTTATCTATTCGGTGTAACAGGTGGAAGAAAAGATCATGAACTCATCAACATACAAATGCTTTATGTCATTGCACAAAAAGGTATAGATGCCATCATGATCGATAAATATAATTTTATGGAGCTAGCATTTCCAGGAAAGCATAACGTTTTTCACGAAGAAGGATTTCCTTATATTTCATTTATTCCTTTTACGCCTGAGGTGGAGGGACTGACATTAAAGGGATTTAAATATCCATTGAGCGATGAAACCATTTTATGGGGGTCTACCCTTTGCATCTCGAATCACCTTCTTTTAAATACTGGTACTTTTTCTCATGAACGTGGCATATTATTAGTAGTAAAGAGTCGTGATGCTGTTCTTGAGACGATTCAAAAGTAGCATTGTTTTAAACGGAGGAGGGGGAACTCATGAAATTTTATACCATTAAACTCCCACGATTTATCGGCGGATTTGTTCGAGTTGTCATTAGTGTATTCAAAAAAGATAAATAGTTTTTTCTGGCTTTTGTCCATTGAAAAAATGGCAGAAGCTTCTTTTTTTTCTGTACAGGCATCAGGGAAAACGAACGGTCATTGAATAATATGTATGAGGCGCGCTTGGATACCGTTCCTTTTTTGGGTTATTGTATATGGCTTGTTCTATCCATATCATATTCGTTTTAGATCATGGATGATCTCCTGCATACACAAAAATAGAGCACCTAATTCATTTAGGTACTCTACCCGAAACTTATGGCATCATTCGTATATTAATCAAGTGTTATACGCGTTGTACTTTCCCTGATTTAAGGGCACGCGCAGAAACATATACACGTTTTGGTTTGCCGTCTACCATAATACGAACTTTTTGGACGTTCGCTTTCCATTTCCGCTTGTTGGAATTCATAGCGTGAGAACGATGGTTACCAGTGCGTGTTCCACGACCGGTTACAACACATTTTCTAGCCATGTCAATCCCTCCTACTCTACCAGAATCATTTTTTACTACTTATATAATTTACCACATGAGCTTCTGGAATGCAACGTCAAATAAAACATCATCAATAACCGGAAAACTCTTCGGCGCGGATGTTGTCTTCGTTCGCGCCGGCTTCTACCAGCATACGATACATGGCTTGAACCATATTTTTGGGACCTGAAAGATAATAAATAGGTTTTTCAACGTCGGGGACATAGCGTTTTAACATTTCTGCATTGATATGACCCGTTTCGCCATCCCAGGAACTATCACGTGTCATGACTGGAACAAAGTTAAAGTTTGGATTTTTTTCTTCCAGTTTTTTGAGGTCATCCAAAAATGGAGCATCTTCAGCCGTTTTATTCGAATACAGTAAGGTCATATTATGGTCTGTCTGTTGATTTGTGGCTTCTTCTATCATGCATCGGATAGGGGTGATCCCTATACCGCCGATCACAAATACGGCAGGTGTTGATTCGGTTTTATGCAATGTGAAAGTACCATGGGGTGCATCAAGTTCCACTTTACTCCCTTTTGGTAAATCTTTTAAAGTACGTTTAAATGCTGAGTTCCGAAGACGTGTCGCGGTCACCAACCTATTTTCACTTGGCGCATAGACGAATGAAAAAGGACGTGTATTGCCTTTTTCATCTTGCTCACTGGGATCAATCAATGTAAAGTCTCCAAGTTGTCCCGCTTTGAAATCGAATCCTTCAGGCATTTCCCAGTGGAATGCCATCGTATCGTTTGCGATTTTTTCTTTATCTAATAATGTCAGTGTATAAGTTGCCAATATATTCACTTCCTTTAGTAGTTGTTGTTTTAGTGTTAGTTTACCCGACTTTATAAGTGCACAAACATACATGCACCTTTGTGTTACAAGGTTAAAGGAAGAAAGAGATTACATTTGACAGAAAGGAATGAATCTTTCATAGTAAAAGTGTCAATCAGAAAAAGATTCTTTTAATATTGTATGCTTTGTAGTAAAATATGCATGATATGCTGGCTCGATTTAAAGGAGGATAAAAATGTCCATAGAACTTCATACAAATGATGGTCAGGTAACCATTACGAATGATGTCATTGCTACCATAGCGGGAGGGGCAGCAGAAGGATGCTATGGTATTGTCGGAATGGCTTCAAAAAATCAAATCAAAGATGGAATCAGTGAAATTCTACGAAAAGAAAACTTTTCTCGTGGCGTCATTGTAAGGCAGGAAGAAAACAACTTACACATTGATATGTATATAATCGTCAGTTATGGAACAAAAATATCCGAAATAGCGCATAATGTTCAATCACAGGTGAAATATACACTCAGTCAATCGTTAGGACTGTCAGTCAGTTCTGTAAACATTTATGTACAAGGGGTCCGAGTATCAAAAGACGAGTAGTTTCGCGAGTAATATTGGAGGAGGATTATGGTGACGATGGAAACAATAGACGGCAAAACATTAACCCAAATGATCTTGCAGGGTGCGCGTCATTTGGCGAATAATGCCGAAAAAATTGATACCTTGAATGTATTTCCAGTCCCGGATGGTGATACAGGAACAAATATGAATTTGTCGATGACATCCGGGGCAAATGAAGTCAAGAAAATAAAAAGCGCCAACGTATCGGATGTATCCGGTGCATTTGCCAAAGGCCTGCTGATGGGAGCCAGAGGGAACTCAGGCGTTATTTTATCGCAATTATTCCGTGGCTTCAGTAAAATGATGGAAACCAAAGAGACCTTATCATCCATGGAAATGGCCGAGGCGTTTGATAATGGTGTAAAAACAGCATATAAAGCCGTCATGAAACCTGTTGAAGGAACTATTTTGACGGTTGCTAAAGACGCGGCTGAAAAGGCAATGGCAATAGCTGAAAAAGAAAAACGGGTCGATGTGTTTATGGAAGCAGTTCTCAACGAAGCAAAGGCATCGTTGAAACGTACACCCGAATTACTTCCTTTGTTAAAAGAAGTAGGCGTTGTCGATTCTGGAGGACAGGGTCTTGTTACGATTTATGAAGGGTTTGTAGCAGTATTGAAAGGTGAAGATCTGCCGGAAGAGGATATATCGGAAGCGGATATGGACGAAATGGTGAACGCAGAACATCATAAAATCGCACAAGATTTTATGGATACCTCTGAAATAAAATACGGTTATTGCACGGAATTTATGGTTGAACTGGAAGCGGATAAACTTAAGGAACACCCTTTCGATGAAGATACATTCCGTAAAGAACTCAGTGAACGCGGTGATTCGCTCTTGGTTGTATCCGACGAAGAGATTGTGAAAGTGCATGTACATACGGAATATCCTGGTGAAGCGATGACATTGGGGCAACGTTTCGGCAGTCTTATCAATATGAAGATTGAAAATATGCGAAAACAACATACCGCGATTGTCGGAGAAAACACGCGCGAGAAAAAAGAAAAAGAAGATTTTGCAATCATAAGTGTTGTGATGGGATCAGGTATTAAATCTTTGTTTGAAAGTTTAGGTGCGACACATGTCATTGAAGGCGGACAAACAATGAATCCCAGCACAAAGGATATTACCGATGCGATTGAAAATGCGAATGCCCATAAGGTGATCATTTTACCCAATAATAAAAACATAATCATGGCTGCAGAACAAGCAGCGGAATTAGCAGATGGGAATGTAGCTGTCATCCCGACCAAAACCATTCCACAAGGTATCAGCTCTATTTTAAGCTTTCAGCCTGATATAGAACTTGAAGCTAATCGAGAACAGATGACAATGGCTATTGAAGATGTTAAAAGTGGACAAGTAACTTATGCTGTTCGAGATACCCAAATTGATGGGATCACGATTGAAAAAGGTCATTATATGGGGATATATGATGGTGATATCAAAGCAACAGCAAAAGACGAACAAGATACAGTGAAACTATTATTGAAAGAAATGATCACGGAAGATGATGAAATATTAACCGTATTATATGGGGAAGATGTCTCTCGTGAAGATATGGATGACCTTATGGCCAGTCTGGAAACGTCTTATCCCGACATGGAAATAGAAATACATGAAGGAAACCAACCGATATATTCGTATATATTATCAGTGGAATAATCGCTTATCGATTGTAAGACGGAATCCACCTCTTAAACTAGAATGAGGTGGATTTTTCGTGTTGACATTATACAGTGAGCATGTTCATAAAAGGGTAAGGCTAATGAAAGTGTTCTTATCCTATATCTGAATTTTGTCTAATGTGAAAACCAAATCTTTTTTTACCGCTCTCATTTGTGTGAAACGTGTGTTTCGATGATACAAAACCTGATTTGTTTGTTATACTTGAGGCAGGAAAAAATGCAAGAAGGTAATTTGATTAGAATTGGTGGTGTGTATTATGAAATTCAACTCTGTTTTTGATATTATTGGTCCAGTCATGATTGGACCATCAAGTTCACATACTGCGGGTGCAGCTCGAATTGGTAAAGCCGCGCGAAATTTATTTGGCAAAGAGCCTACATGGGCGACAATCCACCTTTATGAATCGTTTGCCAAGACATATAAAGGACATGGGACGGATTTTGCTCTCGTGGGTGGTTTGCTCGGTTATGAAACTGATGATCCTCGAATGGGGCAATCCATACAAACAGCGAAAGATAAAGGCATCGACATTCATTTTGAAGAAGAACCAGCCTCTAGCAACCATCCCAACACTGCCAGAATCGAGCTCGGCAATGAAACGGAAAGTATCGAACTTACGGGCATTTCAATTGGCGGTGGCAAGGTGGAAATAACGGAATTGAATGGGTTTGAATTACGCCTATCAGGTAATCACCCAGCGATATTGATTATGCATAATGACCGCTTTGGAGCAATCGCCTCCGTTACACAAATACTTGCCAAGCATGAAATCAACATCGGGCATATGGAAGTGAACCGAAAAGATGTCGGTGAGGAAGCGTTGATGGTTATCGAGGTCGATCAAAATATAGAAGATTCCATTTTAATGGAACTGGAACACAGTGATAACATCATACGCATTACAAAAATAACGAGCTGAGGGGGATTATTGTAACATGTTCCGTAATGTGAAAGAATTAGTCAATATAGCTGAAAAAGAAAATATTCTGATATCTGAAGTGATGATACGTCAAGAAATGGAAGCGAAAGAAAAAACACGTGAAGACGTTTATTCGGAAATGGAAAAGAATCTGGATGTGATGGAAAAAGCGATTGAAGATAGTCTGAAAGGTGTTGAATCTGTGACAGGACTGACTGGGGGAGATGCAGTCCTGATTCAAAATTACATGAAAGAGAAAACACCTTTGTCAGGCCATCTATTAATGGATGCTGTCAGTAAAGCCATGGGGACGAATGAGGTCAACGCGGCAATGGGAACGATTTGTGCGACACCGACTGCGGGGAGTGCAGGATGTGTCCCCGGAACGCTATTTGCAGTGAAAAATCAACTTCATCCAACCCGTGAACAAATGGTCCGTTACTTATTTACTGCTGGAGCGTTTGGTTTCGTTGTCGCCAACAACGCTTTTATTTCCGGAGCGACGGGTGGTTGTCAGGCTGAAGTGGGATCTGCTGGGGCCATGGCTTCTGCTGCCATCGTAGAGATGGCGGGAGGTACACCGCAGCAATCCTCGGAAGCTTTTGCGATGACTTTGAAAAATATGCTTGGATTGGTTTGTGATCCAGTTGCGGGACTTGTCGAAGTACCATGTGTCAAACGGAATGCCGGTGGGTCATCACTTGCTATTGTTTCGGCAGATATGGCACTTGCTGGTGTGACAAGCCGTATTCCGTGTGATGAGGTAATCGGTGCGATGTACCGTATCGGCCAAACCATGCCATCGACACTACGGGAAACAGGTGAAGGAGGACTCGCTGATACACCTACAGGGCGCCTGTTAAAAGAAAAGATTTTTGGAATGTCCTTATAGAAAGAGTGATCCGTTTGTTAAGTCAATCGATAAACGAAATAAAAGGGGTCGGTGAGAAGGTTCGAGAGCAATTAAACGCTGTCGGCATATATACAATGGAAGATGCGTTGTTTTATTTTCCTTACCGCTACCAGGTTTTTGAAATCAAACCACTTCAAGAATTGATTCATGATGATAGTGTCACCATCGAGGGACGGGTAGTACATGACCCCTCCCTTTCTTATTATGGTCGGAAAAAATCACGCCTCATGTTCACTGTCGAGGTGGAAAATGTGGCTGTAAAAGCTGTGATGTTCAATCGTGCATTTGCCAAAAAGCATATTCATCAGGGGGATATCATCACACTGACAGGTAAGTGGGATATGCATCGCCTGCAGATTACCGTCCAAAATTATAAGATGGGGAGGATTGATGAAGAAAAAACCATCCAACCGATGTATTCCGTAAAAGGTGACCTGACACAAAAAAGACTTAAAAAAATCATTCAACAGGTCATCGTGACTAACCTTCCGTTTGTCGTTGAAACATTGCCGTCACGATATACAGATGCCTATAAACTCCCGGATATACATTCTGCGATTAAGACGATGCATTATCCAAAGAGTAAAACAGCATTAAAACACGCGAAACGAAGAATCATATATGAAGAATTTTTGCTTTTTCAATTGAAAATGCAGCTTTTGAGAAAGATGAAACGCGAAGCAACCACAGGCAATCAAATCAATTATGATACCAACAACATTCAAACTTTTATCGGACATCTCCCTTATAACCTTACAAACGCTCAGGAAAAATCACTTAAGCAAATATTGACAGATATGAAATCTCGCTACCGCATGAATAGACTTTTGCAAGGTGATGTCGGATCTGGAAAGACTGCCGTAGCTGCAATATGCCTTTATGCAGCAATTACAGCTGGGAAACAAGGTGCGTTTATGGTCCCTACTGAAATATTGGCAAATCAGCATTTTGAGTCATTACGGGACATGTTCAAGGGTTATGCCAATGTTACGTTGTTGACGAGCTCGATAAAAGGCAAAGAACGGACGGAGAGACTTGATTCCATCTTAAGTCAGGAAATGGATATCGTTGTCGGTACACATGCCCTTATTCAAGAAGATGTGAATTTCAATGATCTGGGATTTGTCATAGTCGATGAACAGCACCGGTTTGGTGTCGAACAACGACGATCACTCAGGGAAAAAGGTTTGCACCCTGATGTTTTATTCATGACCGCCACCCCGATTCCTAGAACGTTGGCGATTACAGCGTTTGGTGATATGGATGTATCTGTTATTGATGAAATGCCTAAAGGCAGGCAAACCATTGAAACTTATTGGGTAAAGGAGAATATGTTGGACCGTGTTCTGGCTTTTGTCCAAAAACGGATAAAGAATGGTGAACAAGCCTATGTTGTTTGTCCGTTAATTGAAGAGTCGGATAAATTGGATATTCAAAATGCTGTTGATCTATATCATCAACTACAGGATTACTATTCTGAAGATATTCAAGTTGGATTGATGCATGGTCGCTTGGAAACAGATGAAAAGGAAAGGGTGATGCATGCATTTTCCGAAAACGATATACAGATCCTTGTTTCTACAACGGTTGTAGAGGTCGGTGTGAATATTCCCAATGCCACAACGATGATTATCTATGATGCCCAGCGGTTCGGTTTATCCCAATTGCATCAATTGCGTGGACGTGTCGGTCGGGGCGTGAAAAAAAGTTATTGTATCCTGATTGCTGATCCTAAAGGTGACATTGGTAAAGAGCGTATGCAAATCATGACTGAAACGAACAATGGCTTTGAATTATCAGAGAAAGATTTGAAATTACGCGGACCAGGGGATTTTTTTGGGCGGAAGCAAAGCGGTGTACCTGAATTTAAAGTTGCGGACATGGTTCATGACTATCGCGCACTGGAAACGGCAAGGCAAGATGCCAGCGATATCATAGAAAATAACCTACTGGTATCAGATGAAGCATATAAACCCTTAAACGAACAATTGGAAAAACAATCATTTGTTCATGAAAAACTGGACTAAAAGAATACTTGCATATTTAATTTTCATATTATATATTACTATTAGTACCAAGTCTTAGTATTATCAATGCAGCACGATTTTCATCTAACTGAAATCATGACCTAAATGGATATATATTGACGGAAAAATATGTGAGATTGATCAGAAGCTCGATCAAGTTGAATCAATTTATACATTTATAGAACATGCATTTAAAATGGATGGTGCGAGATGAAACAAACAAAGCCAGATCGTCAGAAAGAATTGAAAGAAACACTTCAGAATACCCCATTTATGACCGATAAAGCATTAGCGGAAAAGTTTGATGTCAGTATTCAAACGATCCGACTGGATCGAATGGAACTGGCGATACCAGAGTTACGCGAACGTATCAAATCTGTTGCTGCCAATCAATGGAATGAAACAGTCAAGGCACTTCCGATTGACGAAGTGATTGGAGAAGTGATTGATTTGGAATTGGATGAACGCGCTATATCCATATTGGAAATAAGTTCTGAACATGTTTTCTCGAGAAATAAAATAGCTCGTGGCCATCATTTATTTGCGCAAGCGAATTCACTTGCTGTAGCGGTCATCAATGATGAACTTGCACTGACGACTTCATCACAGATCAAATTCAAGCGACAGGTCAAACAAGGTGAAAGAGTCATCGCTAAAGCAACTGTTGAAGATAGTGATAAACGGGCGAAAACCATTGTTCATGTAAAAAGCTATGTTGACAATGAAGTCGTGTTCAGTGGCGTTTTCCATATGTATCATGAAAGCCAATCATAGAAGGGGAATGACGATATGAAACTTGCGATAGATGCAATGGGAGGAGACAATGCACCAAAGGAAATTGTGTTGGGTGCGTTGGAAGCCGTCTCTTCCATAAAAAATCTGGAAGTGACTTTAATTGGTGATGAGCGGCAAATAAAGCCATTTTTAACCAACCGTGATCATATTCATGTCATACATACAGATGAAATGATCACCGCAGATGATGAGCCAGTCAGGGCCGTTCGCCGAAAGAAGAAAGCGTCCCTTGTTTTAATGGCAAAAGAAGTGAAAGAAGGACGGGCAGATGCTTGTATTTCCGCCGGTAACACGGGGGCTTTGATGAGCGCGGGGTTATTTGGGGTTGGGCGTATCCCCGGCATTGCACGCCCTGCTCTATGCCCTACATTGCCAACAATTGAAGGAAAAGGATTTTTGCTTTTAGATGTTGGGGCGAACGTTGATGCTAAAGCTAGTCATCTTGTGCAGTATGCCGTCATGGGTTCAATCTATATGCAAAAGGTACGCCAAATCGCACGGCCGACCGTTGGATTGCTGAATGTGGGAACAGAAGACGGAAAAGGAAATGACTTGACCAAAAAGGCTTTTGCAATGCTGAAGGAAGCCCCTGTTCATTTTATAGGGAATGTCGAAGCACGTGATTTGCTGACAGGGGTAAGCGATGTCGTTGTAACGGATGGATTTTCGGGGAACGTAGCATTAAAAACGATTGAAGGTACCGCAATGGGTATGTTCTCAATGATCAAAGAGACGTTTATGTCATCTTTAAAAACAAAAATAGCTGCTGGTATGGTCAAAAAAGATTTAAGAGGATTAAAAGATAAATTGGATTATTCGGAATATGGTGGTGCGGGTTTGTTCGGTCTCGCAGCCCCTGTCATTAAAGCTCATGGATCATCGAATGCCAGAGCTATATATAATGCGATCAATCAAGCGTGCTATATGGTTGAATATCAAGTGACAGATACGATTCGTACAACAATCGAACAAGTTGAAATTTCCGCTGGGGGGGACGAATGAATGAAAAAATTGGCTTTTATGTTTCCTGGCCAAGGGTCGCAAACGGTTGGGATGGGAAAAGAATTTTATGATGCATTTCCGGAAGTACACTCATTATTTAAACAGGCTGATGACATTTTAGGATTTTCTTTATCTGAACGAATGTTTGAAGGCCCGAAAGACGCTTTGACTGAAACGGATGTGGCACAGCCTGCGTTATTACTGGCGAGCATTGCCACATATCGCATATTGCATAAACATGGGATAGAACCTATAATGGCAGTTGGTCATAGTTTAGGTGAATATAGTGCACTTGTGGCAAGTGGGGTACTGCAGCTGGAGGATGCACTTCCATTGGTCAATGCAAGAGGTAAATTAATGGAGGAAGCTTTTCCGAAGGGACAAGGTTCTATGAAAGCTGTCCTTGGATTGCAGCAAGACGCTGTTGAAGATACGCTTGCAGGGCTTGAAACCGAGGAAGTCGTGGACATTGCCAATCTCAATTGCCCAGGGCAAATTGTTATTTCCGGGTCTGTAAAGGGACTCGAAACAGCTACGGAAGCATTAAAGGCAAATGGTGCTAAGCGTATATTACCTTTAAACGTAAGTGGTCCGTTTCATTCACGCTTAATGAAAAAAGCCAATGCAAAACTGACTGAAAAGCTGAATGCTATCCAGTTCAATGATGCCACAACTCTGGTTTATGCTAACGTAACAGCATCCCCAGTCCAAAATCGTGATGACATAAAAGATTTGTTGATCAAACAATTATATTCGCCTGTCCGTTTTGAGGAATCCATTGAGAATATGAAACAAGAGCAGGTGGATGCGTTTGTTGAAGTCGGTACGGGTAAAGTTCTGAGTGGTCTGGTGAAAAAGATCGACAAGTCGCAACATTACTTTTCAGTTCAGGACATGGCTTCATTAGATGCATTTTTATCATGGTATAAGGAGGATGAACATGTTACAGGATAAGGTAGCTGTTGTTACCGGTGCCTCAAGGGGAATTGGCCGGGCAATTGCATTGGAGCTTGCTGGAAAAGGAGCGGATGTTGTTGTCAATTATGCCAATAACACTGAAAAAGCTGAAGAAGTTGTCCGGGAGATTGAAGGGATGGGCAGGAAATCAGTCAGTATAAGAGCAGATATCCGTAATGGGAAACAAATGAAGGACATGGTTAAAGAAGTCGTCCAGACATTTGGTAAAGTTGATATTTTAGTGAATAATGCGGGTGTAACCAAAGATAACCTCATCATGCGCATGAAAGAGGAAGACTTTGATGATGTGATCGATACGAATTTAAAAGGTGTCTTCAATTGTACAAAAGCCGTTTCCAGACAGATGATGAAACAAAAGCAAGGCAAGATCATCAATGTCGCATCCATTGTCGGAGTTGCTGGAAATCCGGGACAAGCAAATTACGTCGCTGCAAAAGCAGGCGTCATCGGACTTACCAAAACAACAGCATTGGAATTTGCCAGCCGGAATATTTTGGTGAACGCTGTTGCACCAGGATTTATTACAACTGAAATGACAGATGTTCTATCGGATGAACAAAAAGAGGGCATGCTTGATATGATTCCTTTAAATAAATTGGGGGAAGCTGAAGATGTAGCAAAAGTAGTTCGTTTTCTAGCTTCTGACGATGCGGACTATATAACCGGACAAACCATCCATATTGATGGGGGTATGGTCATGTCCTGAAGGACGCCCTTTTTCTGGAGCGCATACTTTTCAAGACATATACCGGATGTCGAAATTGATATAAATAAGGAAGCCTCTCAAACACAAATAAGATGGGAGTCCGAAAATGTGGATATCGATATGTTGAAAGGAGGTGACGGACGTGGCAGATGTATTCGATCGTGTTAAAACAATCATTGTCGATCAATTGGATGTAGAAGAGGAAAAAGTAACAATGGAAGCATCATTTAAAGATGATTTAGACGCAGATTCTCTGGATGTCGTGGAACTCGTTATGGAGCTGGAAGACGAATTTGATATGGAAATTGCTGATGAAGAAGCTGAAAAAATCAATACAGTTGGTGATGCTGTTGACTACATAAACAGTACACAGTCCTGATAATTTTTCGGGGAAGCTGGGATTAAATGATTGGCTCTGCCATAAAAGACAGGCTATATCATAGTCCATAGGATAGGCGGGCTATATGAAAAGTGACACTTTTATCCCAGCTTCTTCTTACTTTTGAACCTATTAATAATGATAAAGTGGTGTATATATGAGTTTGCATGATTTACAGAAACAATTAGGGATATCCTTTAAAAATATGGAATTATTGAAAACGGCTTTTACCCATTCATCTTATGTGAATGAACACCAGAAAAATCATATTTCAGATAATGAGCGTCTTGAGTTTCTAGGAGATGCTGTCCTCGAACTGGGCATCAGTCAATACTTATACCGCCAAAATGGGCATATGGCCGAAGGAGATTTAACAAAACTGCGGGCAGCGGTTGTCTGCGAAGACTCCCTTTTTAATTTTGCCCGTGATCTACGATTCGGCGAGTATATTTTTTTGGGGCGCGGTGAGGAGCAAACAGGTGGCAGGAACCGTCCCGCCCTTCTTGCTGATGTGTTTGAGGCCTTTTTAGGTGCCTTATACCTTGATTTAGGTTTTGATGAAGTCATGGCTTTTTTAAATCGGTATGTCATTCCTAAAATTGCTTCGGGTGTTTTTTCACATGCGATGGATTATAAAAGTCAGCTGCAAGAACTTATGCAACAATATAGAAATCAACCTATCGTCTATGAAATAGTTGAAGAGCGAGGGCCTTCCCATGATAAGGAATTTGTTTCTGAGGTACACATCCAAGGGGAAATGGCTGGTAGCGGTGTCGGCCGGACGAAGAAAGAGGCTGAACAACGAGCGGCAAAAAGCGCCCTTGACACATTCAACGATTAAAAGTGCACTGAAAAAGGCTGACATCACTATTTGATCATCAGCCTTTTTTCTTTAAAGGATATAAAATAAACGTCTGTTCACCTATCAGTTTTTACGGACTGTACGTAATTCATCAATGAATGCTTGTGTTTCCGGCGCACTTAAACGATCTTTATTCATGACCATATCATGCATGAGCTTTAAATCATCATATTTTTGGATATCATAATCTTCGGGGTCGAATAAGGAACGATTGGCAACGGATAACTTAACAGCAAGGGAATCTAATATGTAGCTTAAGTTTTCTTTTGAAGGATAATCTAAATTCATTTAAACACCTCTCTCGTTAAAAAATAATGCAATTATATATACACACTTTTTATACATACTACTTTTGCATCTATGTTTATGATAAAATAAATACGTTCAAAAGCCAACCTATTTCGGTTTAAAACATCTCTGAAATAATGGTTATTTTTCATGCTAGGGGAATGACTTATGTATTTAAAACAATTGGAAAGCGTTGGATTTAAATCATTTGCTGAACGGATCAAGGTGGAGTTCGTTCCGGGTGTTACAGCGGTCGTAGGTCCAAACGGAAGTGGTAAAAGCAATATAACGGACGCTATACGCTGGGTACTTGGCGAACAATCAGCCAAATCGATGCGTGGCTCCAAAATGGAAGATATCATTTTCGGCGGCAGTGATACAAGAAAACCATTGAACATGGCGGAAGTCACCCTTGTTTTAGATAATACAGATAAGGCATTGCCACTTGACTATGAGGAAATAAGTGTTACTCGGAGAATTTATCGGTCTGGTGAAAGTGAATTTTACCTCAATAAACAGGCGTGTCGTCTTAAAGATATTATTGAGCTGTTTATGGATTCAGGTCTCGGAAAGGAAGCCTTCTCCATCATCAGCCAAGGAAAAGTGGAAGAAATTTTAAGTTCCAAAGCGGATGAGCGCCGTACGATATTCGAAGAAACAGCAGGTGTTTTGAAATATAAACAACGTAAGAAAAAAGCCGAATATAAACTTGCTGAAACACAGGAGAATTTAAATAGGGTTGAAGATATCATTCATGAAATTGAACAACAAATCGATCCTTTAAAGCAACAACGGGATACAGCAAAAGAATATTTACGGCTCAAAGAAAATTTGAAAAATGAAGAAGTCTCACTGCTTGTTACAGAGATCGAGGAATTACATGGCAAGTGGGAACGTGTTTTAGCGGATATAAAGAAAGATAAAGAAGCTGAAGGGGCGATGCAGACAGCCATCCAAACGCGTGAAGCAGCTCTTGAAAAAGAGCAACAGTCACTTGATCGTATGGACGACTCTATTGAATCATTACAATCAGAACTATTGACCATTACACAGGAGCTGGAGCATTCAGAGGGGAAAAAACGCGTTCTCGAGGAAAGAATGAAACATTTCGAGAAGAATAAAGAAACGTTGGAAACGAATAAACAACAGACAGAAGAACAATTGACCATTACACGGCATAAATGGAAAAAAGAGAAAGAATGTCTGAAATCCCTGCAGAATGAACGAAAGTCAACAAACGAAAAAATAGTCGAGATCGAACGTAAATTACAAATGACCGAAAAAAGTCTTTCGGAACAGATTGAAGACTTAAAGTCTGAGTATATCGAGTATTTGAATGAGCAGGCTGCGAAACGAAATGAACAGCAATCTGTCGAGAACCAGCTCGACCAATTATCTGCCAAAAAAGGGAACACACAAAAGTCCTATGAATCGTTGACGAAGCAGAAAGATGCATTAAATGAAGAAGTATTGGATTTGAAACATAAAACGGCAAAATTGGAGACTGAACATCAAGAAAAGGAGCTAAAGCTAAAAAAGTCAAAAGAAAATCTTAAAGAAAAACGCAATCATTTTCAAACGGAACAAGGAAAATTATATAAAGGCTATCAATTTATAGAAAAGCTTAAGTCTCAGGAAGAAATGTTGGAAGGACTCAAAGAGGATTTTCAAGGGTTTTTCCAAGGTGTAAAAGCGATTTTAAAGTCACGAGATGAGAAGAAGCTGGGTGGAATCCATGGTGCTGTCATCGAATTGATTGATGTCCCGAAGGCATATGTGACAGCTGTTGAAACGGTTCTTGGCGGCAGCTCCCAACATGTTGTTGTAAATGATGACATGAGTGCGCGTAAGGCCATTTCGTGGTTGAAGAAAACAAATAACGGGCGTGCTACCTTTTTGCCGTTAACATCGATAAAAACACGTTTTGTCACGGGTGATACGGTAACGCGTCTGAAAAACCATGATGGCTATGTTGGGATTGCGGCAGACTTGGTTTCTACGGATGAACAATATCAAACCGCTGTGAAGCATTTGATGGGACATGTCCTTGTGGCGAATACATTGAAAGATGCAACAGATATTGCCCGAACCATCCATCATAAATACAGGGTTGTTACGCTTGAAGGGGATGTTGTCAATCCATCAGGTTCAATGTCCGGCGGTGCCAAAAAGAAAGTGAATCAGTCATTATTTACCCGTGAAAAAGATCTGGAAGCGGTGAAAAAGAGACGGAAAGAATTCGACCAACGTACACGTGAATTTGAAAAGACAGTAAATAAATTACAATCCGAAATAAAGGAAGCTGAGCAAGATATTCAACGGTTGGAAAAGTCTATGGAACAAAAAGCGCACGCATTAAAGACCGCTCAAACGACTTACAGGGAACGTGAGATGAAATTGCAATCGTTGACTGATAATGTATCGTTGTATACGAGAGACCATCAACAATTCAATGAAGAGTATCAAACGTTGAGCGAACGACAGAAACAGCTGGCAACTGAACTTGAACAATTAAGCGAACAACTTAATGATAAAAATGAGCAGATGGAAAAACTGACGATTGAAGAAACGACTTTTAAAGAAGATCAGGAAAAATTACAGCAAACGTTGCACAACCATCAGATCACATTGGCTGAACAAGATGAACGTATACGAAGTCAAAATGACAAAACAACAACGCTCAAACAAGAGTTGGACGAACTGAATGAACATTATGCAGCATACAAAAATGAATGGCATGAAATGGTACACATGCATGAAAATGAGCAAGCGGAAACAGAAATCGATGAACAAATCCTTCATAAAAAGGAAAAAAAAGAGAACCTGACTACAAATATTCAACAGATGCGTCAAAAGCGTCATGAAAAAACGCAATTGATGCAAGATGAAGAACGAGAGGTGAAAGAAGAAACAAAAAAACATCAAGCATTCCGACAAGCAATCCAGGAAAAAGAAGTGACATCCAATCGTCTGGATGTTGCACTGGAAAATCGATTGGCACAACTTGAAACGGATTATACGTTAACATTTGAAAAAGCACGTCAAACATATGAAAAAGTAAATGACACTAAAGGGGCGGAAAGAAACGTTCAAAAAATAAAACGTTCCATTGACCATTTAGGGAATGTCAATATCGGTGCAATCGATGAATATGAACGAATTTATGAGCGTTATTCCTTTTTGACCGAACAACAAACGGATTTGGTTGAAGCAAAGCAAACATTATTCGAAGTCATTCGTGAAATGGATGAAGAGATGCAAGTCCGTTTTGAAACAACATTCACACAAATAAAGGATGAATTCAAAACCGTATTCAAAGAGCTGTTCGGTGGGGGAAAAGCGGAACTTCAACTGACCGATCCAGACCACTTATTAGAAACAGGCGTAGATATCATTGCGCAACCACCCGGAAAAAAGCTGCAGCATCTCGGGTTACTTTCTGGAGGAGAGCGCGCTCTTACGGCAATCGCTCTACTATTTGCCATTCTCCGTGTCCGGCCTGTCCCTTTCTGTGTACTTGATGAGGTAGAGGCGGCACTGGACGAAGCCAATGTTACACGGTTCAGTCAGTATGTGAAAATGTACAGCCATGAAACGCAATTCATAGTTATAACCCACCGGAAGGGAACAATGGAAGAAGCGGATGTTTTATACGGTGTAACAATGCAAGAATCAGGTGTGTCACGCCTTGTATCTGTCCGCCTTGAAGATACGAAGGAATTGATCAACACATAGGAGGAACGGAAACAATGGGATTTTTGGATAAGTTGAAAAATAAGGTAAAACGAAATGATGGAGAAGAAGTTACGGACAAATATAAAGAAGGTATGAAGAAAACAAGAACTTCTTTTTCGGAAAGAATCAATTCACTGGTCGCACGGTATCGTAAAGTAGATGAGGATTTTTTCGAGGAATTGGAAGAAGTCCTTATATCAGCTGATGTCGGTGTCATGACCGTAATGGATTTAATCGATGATTTAAAGATGGAAGTGAAACGTCAAAATATCAAAGATACAAACGGGGTCAAAGAGGTCATTTCAGAAAAGTTGATCGATATCTATTATGGTGATGATGAACGTGATATTTCTGAGTTGAATATCCAGCAGGATGATCTGACTGTATTATTGGTTGTCGGTGTCAATGGCGTTGGCAAAACAACAACAATCGGGAAACTTGCCAATCAATTCAAACAAGATGGAAAGCATGTTGTACTCGCAGCGGGCGATACATTCAGGGCTGGAGCTATTGAACAGCTTGAAGTGTGGGGGGAGCGTGCAGATGTAGAAGTGATTAAACATCAAGAGGGAAGCGATCCGGCTGCCGTTATTTTCGATGGTATAAAAGCAGCCAAATCACGGAATGCCGATGTCCTTATTTGTGATACAGCGGGCAGATTGCAAAACAAAGTGAATCTGATGAATGAACTTTCCAAGGTGAAAAGGGTCATCACAAAAGAAATCCCCGAAGCCCCACATGAAGTGTTGCTCGTATTGGATGCAACGACAGGACAAAATGCCATGAGCCAGGCTAAATTATTTTCGGATGCGACCGACGTTTCCGGAATTGCACTTACAAAATTGGATGGTACTGCAAAAGGCGGTATTGTCATTGCCATCCGAAAGGAGTTGGACATTCCTGTTAAATATGTCGGTTTTGGGGAGCAAATTGACGACCTTCAGCCATTTGATGCCGATGCCTTTGTCTATGGTCTGTTCGCTGATATGGCTGAAGAAGACTAGATAAGAGGAATCTGCTCTGGGGATAGGTTCTTGACATGTTTGCGATGATTTTTGTATGATATATGTAAAGTAATTTCACTTAACAAGGGAGTGCTCTGATTGTTGAAAAAAACAACCCAAATGAATGCTTTATTCGACTTTTATCAGAGTTTACTTACACCCAAGCAGAGGGAGTATATGAAACTGTATTTCTGGGAAGATTATTCGCTCGGTGAAATATCAGATGCTGTTCATGTATCAAGACAAGCAATATATGATAACATAAAAAGGACTGAGAAAGTACTCATATCCTATGAAGAACGATTACAATTGTATGAGGCGTTCTTGAAGCGAAAACAGTTATTGAACGAACTGGAAACAGTTATTTCAGAGGGCGAGACACGAAAGGGTATGGAACTGATCCGCCAACTGAAAGAAATAGACTAGGGGAGGGCACCTAAAGTGGCATTTGAAGGATTGGCCGACCGGCTGCAACAGACAATAAAGAAAATACGGGGTAAAGGTAAAGTATCCGAACAAGATGTCAAGGAAATGACAAGAGAAGTTCGCCTTGCTTTGCTGGAAGCGGACGTTAATTTTAAAGTTGTAAAAGATTTCATCAAGCGTATCAAAGAGCGCGCCATCGGGCAAGAAGTAATGGAAAGCCTGACACCTGGACAACAAGTTATTAAAGTGGTCCAAGATGAATTGACGAAACTTATGGGAGAGGAACAAAGTAAAATTGCCGTCAGCAAACGTCCACCAACCGTCATATTGATGGCAGGTCTGCAAGGTGCAGGGAAAACGACATTCACTGGAAAACTGGCAAATCATTTGCGCAAGAAGCATAACCGTTCACCGTTGCTTGTTGCTTGTGACGTGTATAGACCGGCTGCTATCGATCAATTGAAAACACTCGGGAAGCAGTTGGATATGCCTGTGTTTTCGTTGGGAACGGAAGCAGATCCTGTTGATATAGCCAAACAGGCCGTCGCCCAGGCAAAAGAAGACCATCAAGATTATGTCATTGTTGATACGGCTGGTCGATTGCATATCGATGATTCATTGATGGACGAACTTACTTCCATCAAGAAGGCAATCGAACCTGATGAAACATTTTTGGTTGTTGATGCAATGACAGGTCAAGACGCGGTTAATGTTGCCGAAAATTTCAATGATCAAATCGACATATCCGGTGTCGTACTCACGAAGCTTGATGGAGATACACGTGGTGGTGCTGCTTTAAGTATCAAGGCGGTTACAGACAAACCAATCAAATTTGTGGGTACCGGGGAAAAACTTGATGCATTGGAGCCATTTCACCCGGAACGTATGGCATCCCGTATATTGGGAATGGGAGATGTCCTGACATTAATTGAAAAAGCCGAATCAAACGTTAATGAAAAACAGGCAAAAGAACTGCAGGAAAAAATGCGGACGATGTCGTTTACATTTGATGATTTTCTTGAACAAATGGGGCAAGTGAAACAGATGGGACCACTGGAAGATCTTATGGCGATGATTCCTGGTGCCGGAAAGATGAAAGGTCTCAAAAATGCGCAGCTTGATGAAGGCCAATTGACGGAAGTGGAAGCCATCATCCAGTCAATGACCAAACAAGAACGGCAAGATCCATCTTTAATGAATGGCAGCCGAAAAAAACGAATCGCCAAAGGTTCAGGAACTTCTGTATCTGCGGTTAACCGCCTGTTAAAGCAATTCAATGAAATGAAAAAAATGATGAAACAAATGACGGGTTCTCAAAAAGGGAAGAAAGGAAAAGGAATGAAATTTCCGTTTATGTGAATGGAGGATTACCGACTAATACCACCCTTTGCGGGTAACGTCGGTATACCCCTTGCCGGGGCAGGATTACCGACTAATACCACCCTTTGCGGTAACGTCGGCATACCCCTTGCCGGGGCAGGATTACCGATTGGAATCACCCTCCTGCAGGAAGCCGGCATTCCTCTTTTTGCAGCGTGTAATGCAAAAGTACTTTACAGACTGAAAAACATCTGATAGAATATAAAATTGTGATAGAGAGATTGGTTTGGGGG
>DATGUN010000016.1:0-21394 GCA_035301285.1 Virgibacillus sp. | reverse complement strand
GCTCCTTTTTGATAATAATACCGTCATTACGAGAGGTGACGAGGAAGTGAGCGATACTTACAGCCGCGCCGTCCAATACCGTATCAATGAGAAAGAAAAGACAGTTGAAGAGGTGTGGGCATACGGTGAAGACCGTGGAACAGATTTCTTCTCGGATATCATCGGCAACGCCCAATATTTGTTCGATACGGAAAATAGACTCGTGACCTCAGGAGCCATCGAAAGCGATGACGGAATGAAAATGAGCCGAATTGTCGAAGTAACCGGCGAAGATGATCCCGAAGTCGTATTTGAAGTAGCCACACCAAAATTCGAGGAAAAACGATATATCTATCGCGCTTATCGATTGCCGTTATACCCTGATGATAATTGGGATTTTCAATTCAGTGACCCTGAATAACATAAACAATGCGATATGACATGCCATATCAAGACCCCGGGTAGTGCTGAACTCCCGGGGTTTTATCGTTTTATAAAATGGAATCGCGCGCCCTCGCCCCGACATCGCGTGTCCTCATCCTGGAAGCGCGCGCCCTCACCCTGAAATCGTACAATCCCCTATGCGGAACTTGCATTTCGGTCTTGCGCGATATCCTTTTTTAATCTTTCATCTGTTTCTTCTTCCCAAATTCCCTAATATTCACGCAAAATTTACATGTGGGGTCATTTTCTGTGGTATTACTTCATACACACGCGTATTTACAGGCTATAAGGACAAAGGTCGAAAATTGCGGATAAAACAGATTTTTGATATAAATAATGAATACGCTTTAAAAGAAGGAGAAGGAGATGAAACATGAGCTCGAAAACATCAAAGTCAGAGCGAACAACACTTGAAAAAACGCTTAAGCCGCATTGGGTCTGGGCGATTGCTCTTGGGTCGTCGATTGGTTGGGGTGCCTTTGTCCAGCCGACGGAATGGATGGCAGGTGTCGGGCCATTAGGCGTCATTATCGGTTTCAGCATTGGTGCTTTACTGATGATGTTAATTGCGGTCAGTTATGGATTTTTGATTAAAAGTTTTCCTGTATCGGGTGGAGAATTTGCCTATTCTTACATAAGCTTGGGGAGGACACACGCATTTATCGCCGGTTGGTTTTTGACGCTGGGGTATATTTGTATCGTTGCCCTTAATGCTTCGGCTTTTGCGCTTGTTTTTAAATTTGTTTTCCCGGCGGTGCTCGAAAACCTGCACTTATATGAAATTGCCGGCTGGGATGTATACGGTATGGAAATTATTTTTGCATCGCTCGCATTGATCGTCTTTGGCTATTTGAATATTAGAGGGACGGGCCTGACTGGGCGCGTACAATTTGTTTTTTGTGTCATCATGTTGGCGGGTGTTTTGATTATCACGTTCTGGGTTGGGGCAAGTCCTGGAGCGGGAATCGAAAACATGCAGCCACTATTCACGACGGAGAAATCCGCGTTTGCAGCGATTATTTCCATTGTTGCGATCGCGCCGTGGGCATATGTCGGATTTGATAATGTTCCACAAGCAGCGGAGGAGTTTGATTTTTCAAGTAAAAAAGCATTCACATTGATTATTTTAGCGATTTTCTTTGCTGCCTTGCTGTATGCATTCATGATTTCCGCAACAGCTATGACACATCCTTGGGAGCAACTTGTCAATGCACATGAAACATGGGGTACCGGGGCGGCCATTCAAGAGGTTCTTGGATCTCTTGGACTTGCTATTTTAGTGCTGGCTTTGACGATGGGTGTGTTTACCGGGTTAAATGGCTTTATCATTTCAACGAGTCGTCTGTTATTTGCCATGTCCCGTGCTAAAATTATACCGGATGCGTTTTCGAAGTTGCACAAAAAGTATAAAACACCGCATATCGCGATTATTTTTACGGTGATTGTGTCGATGTTCGCACCATGGTTTGGGCGTGAAGCGCTGCTGTGGGTGGTTGACATGTCATCGATCGGTGTATCGATTGCTTATTTTTACACATGTTTTACGGCGTTCACATTGTATAAATTCTCTCGTGAAGGAACGTTCAATCCGGAAAAACATGTCGTATCACCCTTTAAAAAAATCATTGCTGGACTCGGTGCTGTTGCCGGTTTGATATTTATCGGCTTATTATTGGTTCCAGGGTCACCAGCATTTCTCGGAATCGAATCGCGTATTGCACTTGTCGCGTGGGTCATATTGGGATTAATCTTTTATGTCATTCGCAGATCCGAATTTCACAAGATTCCACGTAAAAAAATGAACCATCTGATTTTAGGTGAAGAAGAGATCGTTGCAAAAAATAAGTAAAAAATCACTGAAAGACCTGGCATACCATATAATGTGCCAGGTCTTTTCTTATCGATATTCGAACGTTGTCAGATGAAAGTGCATCATTCCATATTTATTCCAGATATTCTAAAGCCCTGTTTAATGGAGACATGTAAATATCTGTTCCGCTCCAGCATAATCCTAGACTTTCTGTTTTCTCGCTCTAAAAATGATTCATTTGTAAAAAAACGGGTATATTCAGAATAAGGAAATATTTAACAACATCATAAAATATTTTGGAGTGGGGGCTTTGAAAAAATATCTATTTGAAATCATATCATTGATAATTATTGCTGTGGGTGTGTATTTTTTGTTTTTTAATCATTCAGATGTAGGAATGTTCAGTCCAAAAAAGGAGGAGAAAGTGGCGGATAAAAAAGTTGAATCCAATCATGGTGACGGGGAAACGGAAAAGGTGAAACTTTCGTTGAAACGGGTACTTGAAAATAGTGAAGATGCTGATAAGGCGGATTTTAAATTGACGGTAAAAAACACAGATGATGAAGATATCAAACTGGAATTCGGATCGAGCATGAAATATGACTTTTACATAACCGATGAAAAGGATGACGAAATTTACCGTGAATCAGATGAAAAATCGTATATGCAGGTTGTCCAGGAAATTGCGCTCGAACCCGATGAACAGAAAACGTTTGATGTCGCATTGCCTGAACTGGATAAGGGTGATTATACGATAACGATGATGCTGGCTGCGAAAGGGTATTCCGATGAAAAATTGAGTGCCGATTTCACAGTTGACTGATAAAAGAAGCCGTCCGTTGTGGACCTAATCATTCATCTGCATTGTCATGGATCGACACTCTGCCAAGCGATGCTGTAAAAGGAACGTGTTGCCCAATAAGGCGCAGGTTCCTTTTTCATGTTTATATCGATCTTTCTTCGCGCGCTTGCCTACCTCGCCACATGACGCACCTTCACACCAAAGAATCCCCACCCCGCGCTCCCACCACACCACACATCTGCCTCATCGTCTATCGTTACAAGCTCCAATAAAAATATCCATGACGTTCAAGCGTTTCCTTGTCGTATGCACTTTTGACATCAATGAACACGTTGGTGTCACTTCTGAACCAGCGGTCAAATGTCGCAACGTCATAAGAATGTTTGAATAGGTGATGTGGGACCGCAACAATGATACTGTCGACATCATTTATAGCGTCGGCGTCGACTAAATCAATCGAAAATGTATCCCGGACGTCATCGGCATCTGCAATGGGGTCGTGGACAATGACATCCAAGCCGTAATCCTTCAGCTCGTTGATAATATCAATCACTTTTGAATTCCGTACATCTGCAACGTTTTCCTTGAACGTGATCCCTAAAACGGCAACTCGGCCGCCTGCGATATGCTGTTTGGCTTGGATCATTTTTTTGATACTATGACTGGCGATATACTTCCCCATATCATCATTTATTTTTCTGCCTGCTAGAATGATCTGGGAATGATACCCGAGTTGCTCGGCTTTATATGTGAAATAGTAGGGGTCAACACCGATGCAGTGGCCACCGACGAGCCCTGGTGTGAATTCAAGGAAATTCCATTTTGTCGCGGCAGCTTGCAAGACCGATTTCGTATGGATGCCCATTTTATGACAGATCATGGCGAGTTCATTTGCAAAAGCGATATTGATATCCCGTTGTGCATTTTCAATGACTTTTGCCGCTTCGGCAATTTTTATCGTATCTGCCATATGGATACCGGCATCAATGATGGAATCGTATAATGCGGCTATTTCGTCAAGTCCTGTCTGATCGGTGCTGGATACGATTTTTGTGATATTGGTCAATGTATTCATGCTGTCCCCGGGGTTGATCCGTTCCGGAGAGTACCCGACCTTAAAGTCCCTGCCGATTTTCAGTCCAGATCTTTCTTCTAAAATGGGAATGCAGATTTCCTCGGTCGTTCCTGGATAGACGGTTGATTCGAATACGACGATGGATCCTGCGCTTAATTGTTCACCCACCATTTCGCTAGCAGTGATGACAGGCGATAAATCAGGTGTTTTATCATCATTGATCGGTGTGGGAACAGCGATGATGAACCATTTGCATGATCTGAGTGAATCCACGCTATCTGTGAATGTGATCGTGGAATCCGCTAATCGTTTATTTCCGACTTCATGGGTTACATCCGTCCCATTCTTATATGTAGCGATTTTGTCTTTATTGATATCGAATCCGACGACAGAATACTTTTCGGCAAGTTCGACGGCGAGCGGCAAGCCGACGTAACCGAGGCCGATGATTGCGATTTGTTCTTGTTGCGCCTGTAACTTTTCGAATAACGGCATATGTCCACATCCTTTTTCAGCCATTAACATGTCATTCTATATATACAGTGAAACATCGCCGTTTATGATGATTCATTAACCGTGAAAAAATGTTCATGTGTCAAGATGCGTTTCTATCAAACAAGTGGACATCCCCGGGGCCCCGCATTCATTCCTTCATTCCGGGTGCCCGCTACATTCTCTTTATCTGCTTTGTGTCCGTTGAAACGCCTCATCGGCACTCTTCTTCATTCCCGCACGTGCGTCTCCCACATCCTTCGCACCCGTCTTGTGTCCGCTGAAATACCCACTCACATCTTCCGCCATGTATGTGTAGTTCAAATCTGGACACCTCTGTGGTATAATTCTATATTGAAAGTTTGAGTTATGATGTAATATATTAGACTGTAATATGGAAGGCTGGATAGAGTGGAAAAGAAAACTGTCCTTTTTTTCATTTATAAAATGGGTGCAGGTGGAGCAGCCAGAACACTGTTGAATATTATCAACAATATCGATCGGGACAGGTTCACACCGGTTTTGGTGACGTTGGACTTCAATAGTGACTACGAAATGAATGTTGATCCAGATGTGATTTTCATCAAGTTGAATAAAAAGAGACTGCGTCAAGCGATCTTTCCTCTGGGGAAAGTGATCCGCCAAGTCAAAGCGGATATTGTCTTCAGTACAATCCCCGTCTATAATACGGTTGCCATTCTAGGTAATATGTTTTCTTTCACACGTGCTAAAAATGTGGTACGTGAAGCTGACAACCTGGGCGGGACCTTCGGAAAAGATTTGAAGTTATCGGTTTTCGGCCTGGTATATAAAAAAGCGAGCCAAGTCGTTTCCTTATCTGAAGGTGTCAAGGAAAATCTCATCAAACGATACCATGTCAAACCGGAAGATATTAAAGTGATCTATAATCCAGTAGATATTGACCATATACAAAAGCAGACGAATGAAGGTATAATTGAACGCGAACATCACCATTTATTTACAGACGATGAGAAAGTGATCATTACGGCTGGCAGACTTGTTCAGCAAAAGGATCACCGTACACTTTTAAAAGCATTTGCCGACATACGGAGGCAAGTGCCCAGCAAATTGCTTATTTTAGGGGAAGGGCCGCTACAGGAAGAACTGATGCAATATGCGGCACAGCTACAGATAGAAGACCATGTTTTCTTTCTGGGTTTCCAAAACAACCCCTACATTTATATGAAACAAGCCGATCTATTCGTGTTGACATCCATTCACGAGGGGTTCAGCCATGTCGTTGCAGAAGCTCTTGCGACAGGTGTCCCGGTCGTCTCGACGGACTGCAAATCTGGTCCGCGGGAAGTGCTCGATAACGGTCAATACGGCAAATTGTGTACGGTTGGCGATGCCGAGAATATTGCAGAAAACATGCTGGAAGTTCTTTCCTATGGGGAAGATAAAAGACAGCAAGTGATTCAAGCGGGCTATGAAAGAGCTGATTTTTTTAATGCGCAACGGATTGTCAAAGAGTATGAACAAACGTTTTTGGATACATTGGCGGATAAAGGCTGACTACCCTTGCCGATCAGAACATACAGGAGGTGTACCCATCGATGGATAAAAGAAAAAAAATTGTTCACATGACGACGGTACACCATCCTTTCGATACACGTATCTACCATAAAGAATGTCTATCGTTGGCACAGGCGGGTTTTGATGTCAGTCTCATGACGACCATCGACGAGACAGCCATTCCGGATGAAACACCCGTGACGATCATTCCTCTCCGTAAAAGGGGTGGGCGTATCCGTCGCATGATATTATCGACATGGGAAGCGTACCGAAAAGCGAAAAAGCTGAATGCAGATTGTTATCACATCCATGATCCGGAGCTACTGCCTGTCGGGTGGTTGTTGAAATCCAGACACAATACCGTCATTTATGATGTGCATGAGGATTATATAACATCCATTACACAAAAAGAATATATCGCAAAGCCCATCCGGAAATTGGTGGCGGGATTTTATAGCATAGTGGAACGTTTTTTCTCGAAAAAGATGGAACTTTGTCTGGCGGAAAAGTATTACCAAGAGAAGTATCCTGACGGGAAATGCATTTTGAATTACCCGTTGATCAATGAAAAATTGATAGCGCATCGAGTTGAACATCTCCCGTCTGAAGATGAACTGTTGTATACTGGGAATGTATCGACGGATAGAGGCGCGTTCATCCATGCTCAGATTCCGAAGCTGAATGCATCTGTTTCCGTTCATTTTGTCGGCAAGTGTCCGGGTGATTTGGCAAATGCCATGTGTACCGTTGCCGGGAATGAAGCGGATCGACTTCATATCGAAGGTGTCGATACGTTTATCGAAAGAGAGGATATCGATGCTAAATATGTTGAAAAGAGATGGCTGGCCGGACTGGCATTATTTCCGCCGACAGATCATTATATGAAGAAGGAATTGACGAAGTTCTTCGAGTATATGTCAGCCGGTCTTCCAATCATCTGTTCCGATTTCCCGTTATGGAAAGATTTCATGGCACATTATGAGTGTGGCATTGCTGTTGATCCGGATAAACCGACAGAAATAGCGAATGCCATCCATTATCTGCAGATGAATCCGGATGAAGCGATCCGAATGGGCGCTAATGGTAAAAAAGCGGTCATCGAGAAATTGAATTGGCATCACGAGGAGAAAAAGCTGATCCATTGGTATAATGACCTATTAGGAAGAGAAACCGAGATCTTGGTCAGTGAGCAAATGGATTAAAGGTGAATGGTGGTAAATTGATGAAAAAAACATCTGAAAAGCAAACTCCATTAATTTCAGTGATTACCCCTGCGTACAATGCCGAAGATTTTATTGCGGAGACGATCGATTCCGTACTCAATCAAACGTATGAACATTGGGAAATGATTATCATCGATGATTGTTCGACAGATGGAACCGTGGAGAAAATCAATACATATACAGATGATCGTATCACGCTTATTGAGCTAAAGAAGAATTCCGGATCGGGAATCGCTCGTAATCGTGGGATTGATGCTGCGAATGGACGATTTATTGCTTTTCTGGATAGTGATGATTTATGGCTCCCGGAAAAATTGGAAAACCAGCTTTCTTTCATGATGCAGCATAAGGTCGCTTTTTCATTTACCGAGTATGCGCGCATGAAAGAAGATGGAAGTCTGTTGAAATCCAACATCAGAGCACCTGAGACCATCAATTATCACGGGCTCCTGAAGCACTGTGTCATCGGGTGTCTGACCGTAATGATCGACATGGACAAAACCGGACATATCCAAATGGTCGATCTGAGGGCAAGGCAAGATTATGTGTTATGGTTGACGTTGACAAAGAAAGGGTATCTTGCTTATGGCATCCCTAAGGAGCTGGCGATATATCGGATTGTGAGAAATTCCATTTCCAGCAATAAATTCAAGATGGCGAAACGAAATTGGAAAGTATATCGGCATATAGAGGGACAAGGCTTTTTTAAAAGTATATGGTATTTGATCCACTATGCCTGCCATTACACGGGACGATTGTTTCCGAGGTCCCGTAACAATAAAAACAATATGACAATGTAATATTGATATAGATGAAACCATTTTATATACGGTTATCGAGCTTATTTTTTAATGCAATATTGAATCATGAAATAGGCTCAGGGAAAGTAATGCATCATTCTATGCCCTTTTCAGCAGTGATCTGTCATCAAATTGTTGAAAACACCGAATGATGTGAGTGACAACTTTGGTTAGAATGAATGAGGCGGTGTCGAAAGCAATCATGAAAAATTATCTTAAAGAAATAATGAAACGTCGAGATTTATTGTTTTATCTGGTGAAATCAGGATTGAAAGCAGAAAATAGAAATAGTTATCTAGGTTATTTCTGGTGGTTATTGGATCCGCTCCTTAACGTACTTGTTTATTATTTCCTCGTTGGAATCATACTAGGACGGGGTGGAGAGAACTTTGGCGTCTTTCTTGTCATCGGTCTCGTTGCATGGCGTTGGATGAATACGACCATTACAACCTCGGCCAAATCAATCACCAAGTATCGATCGATCATCAATCAAGTGAATTTGCCGAAGTCGATCTTCCCGCTGTCCTTTACATTGACACAGCTGGTGAACTATTTATTCGGCCTGATCGTAATCGCGATATTTTTGGCGTTCAGTGGAACCGTCCCTGGATGGCAAGTTGTCTATCTGCCTTTGATCATCCTGGTGCAATTATTGTTCCTGACAGGGTTTAGTTTATTCATAGCCTATATCACGGTGTTTGTGCGAGATATTGATAATATACTCAGTCACATTATGCGTTTGTTCTTCTATGCATCACCGATTATTTGGGAAGGTGGCCGGCTGCTCGGAAAAATCCCCGAAGGCCTTAATTTTTTGATTTTCTCCAATCCCGTAGCGATTATCATCACATCCTATAGGGATATCCTTATGGATCATCAAAATCCACAGTTCCTTGGGCTGTTTATCATTGCGGTATTATCAATTGCATTCATTATCATTATGCTTCGTCATTATCATCGTAACGAACATAAAATTATCAAGGCATTATAAAAGAGGTTTTATATATGTTGGTTTCTGACAAAAAGACAGAACAAGTCAATAATGATCATAGAGAAGTCGTCATTCAGGCGAACAATATCGGTGTTTCCTTTTATCCCGACCAGAAGAAAGATGACGTTAAGTCCCTTCTGTTCAGTTATCTGAAGGAAGGGCGCAATCCCGAGGCTTCAAAGAAAATCTGGCCGTTGACAGATATTAACTTCACCGGCTATAAAGGGGAAATCCTAGGGATCATCGGTTCGAATGGTGCCGGGAAAACAACGCTCTGTAAAATCATATCAGGTATTCTCCAACCCGATAAAGGCGACATCTTTGTCGATGGGAAAGTGTCAGCCCTGTATTCATTCGGAATGGGCTTCAACCCAGAATTGACCGGTCGTGATAACGTCTATTTGAACGGGATGATGCTTGGTATCGGACGCCATAAAATCGACCATTACATCCATGACATCCATACGTTTTCCGAACTCGGTGAATTTATCGATCAGCCGATGAAATACTATTCCAGCGGTATGAAATCCCGACTTGGCTTCAGTGTCGCGGCGTACCTTGAACCGGAAATACTCATTTTGGATGAGGCATTGAATACAGGTGATGCGGCATTCAGTAAAAAAGCCGCCCAAAAAATGAAAGAACTTGTCGCAAAAGCAAAAATGGTGATCATCGTCACGCACAGCCTGAAGTACGCCAAGAAGAACTGTGACCGTCTGCTTTGGCTGGATGGTGGTGTCGTGCGTGATAGTGGTGAACCGAAAGAAATCATTAAAAAGTACAAGGACACCGTCCCACCGAAAACACCGAGAAAGAAAAAGAACCTACAGTTGGAAAAAACAGAGACGACCATAACAGATAAGCCGATTGTCAAAGCTGATAATGTAGGGATTTCATTCGATTTGAACAGGAAACCTTTCTGGGCGCTTAAAAATGTCAGCTTTGAAATCAAAGAAGGAGAAGTTGTTGGCATCATCGGTCATAACGGGGCAGGGAAAAGTACGCTCTGTAAAGTGTTGACGAACATTCTGAGTCCGGACGAAGGCAGCATGTATCTCGGAGGCGAAACAACGGCACTCCTGAGTTACGGCGCAGGTTTCAGCATTCAGCTGACCGGTGAAGATAACATTTACCTGAATGGCATGCTGTTGGGCATCCCGAAGAGACGCATTGAAGAAAAATATGATACGATTGTTGAATTTTCGGAACTGGGTAAAGCGATCAAACGCCCGGTCAAGGAATATTCCAGTGGGATGCGTTCGAGACTTGGATTCAGTATCGCCGCGACATTGCAACCGGATATATTCATCATTGATGAAGCATTATCCACAGGGGATATGGCATTCAGGCAAAAGGCAAGTGAACGTATCCAGGACATGATGGAGCAGGCAAAAGCAGTCATCATCGTTTCACACAGCATGACGTTCATTGAACAGATGTGTACACGAGCCATTTGGATGAAACGGGGGCAAATCCAATTTGATGGTACGCCTGAAGAAGCGGTAGCGGCTTATCGTGAAGATATTAAAGATAAAAAGAAAAAAATCGTGAAATAAATCTAAGACCATTTGATTTTGGAACTTCAACAGGCATGGTGGTGAGATGGTGCGGCGGATAAAAAAAGGTATAGTTGGTGTCATCGATTGGTTTCTATACTCGGTGTTAAGCACGAAACAGAAAGAATTTTTAGCAGGCTTTCTGTCCAAAAAGCAAAAAGAGAAGATGAAACGTATTATAAAGCCTGGAAAGAAGCAGGCCCAGATGCGGCATGTGGATCAAGTGAAATACAAGCTTTATAATCTCGGGTTTACCGATCGGGGGCTCGAGGAGTTAAAAGCGCTCTACAACCGTGACAATCAACCCCATTTGAAGCGACTGGCCGCATGGGAACTTGCACTTTGGCATGCCAATCAATACACCGAAGCGGATGCAGAACAATGTATCACTTACCTGCCTGACGTGACCCGTGGCGTGAGTGATACATCCGTTTTACGTCGGGCCGCGATAGTGGAAGCGGAGAGTCTGCACATATTAGGAAAGATAAAAGAAGCGAAGAGCGTCATCCAAGAGGCACTCGCTTCTATTAAGCATGCCGATCTTTATTTGGCGATGGCAAGTTTACAAGACGATATGAATAAACGCGTGAAATGGATTAATAAGGCATTCTCAATGACGGATGAGGATCATGTGGCTTTGCTGCCGCATGAGGATGCTACCGATGCCTATGACCATTTATACGTGCCGAAACCAACTCATGACACGGATTCGACGGAAGATGCAAAAGTGACCGTGATCATCCCTGTTTACAATGCTGCGTCTGTCATTGATACATCGCTGACATCCATCCAGAACCAAACATGGACGAACTTGGAGATTCTCATTGTAGATGATTGCAGTACAGACAATACATATGAAATGGCACAAAAATATGCCGACACGGACGACCGTATTCAAGTTCTCCAGACAGAGACGAATAGTGGCGCGTATACAGCACGGAACACCGCCCTGAAAATAGCGACAGGCGATTTTGTGACGATCAACGATGCCGATGATTGGTCCCATCCGAACAAAATCAGGACACAGGCACAGCACCTCATCAATCATACGAAGCTGATGGGGAACTTCTCACAACAGGCCCGCGCCATGAATGATCTGACGTTTTACCGTCGAGGCAAGCCCGGCGAGTATATTTTTCCGAATATGTCCTCTTTAATGTTCAGGCGCAAACCGGTGATGGATGCGCTCGGCTATTGGGACAGTGTCCGGTTTGCCGGTGATTCCGAATTTTTGAAACGCGTGAAGATCATCTTCGGCGAGAAAAGTGTCCCAGCGATAAAAGGTGCGCCCTTATCGTTTCAGCGCCAATCAGCCGATTCATTGACAGGTGATTCTGCTTTTGGCTTCCCGGGATTCTTCTTTGGTGTGCGTAAAGAGTATGCCGAAGCACATGAATACTATCATGCGACACATCCTGGACAGTTGAAATATGAGTTTCCGATGACCGAAAGGCCGTTCCCGATTCCGGAACCGATGCTACCACAGCGTGAGGCAAAAGACACACGCAAACATTTTGATGTGGTAATCGCGTCTGAATTTCGCCTTTTGGGCGGCACGAATATGTCCAACATCGAGGAAATCAAAGCACAAAAGAAAATGGGGCTCAAAACAGGCCTCATTCAATTGAACCGGTATGATATCAAGCCGAAACGTGAAACGAATCCGCATGTCAGGGAGCTGATTGACGGTGAGCATGTGCAAATGCTTGTATATGGTGAAAAGATTACCTGTGACGTGTTGATCATCCGCCATCCACCTATATTGAAAGATCGGCAGCAATATGTTCCGGATGTGGATGCTGGTTGTATCCGTGTCATCGCAAACCAAACACCGAAAAAAGAATACTCCAAGACAGGCGAAACGCTTTATGGACTGGAAGAAGTGGATGACCGGGTGAAGGCCTATTTCCATAAAACACCGGTATGGCATCCTATCGGCCCACTGATCAGAGATATCCTCCTGAAGGAACACGCGGATGAATTGACGAAAATCCATCTGGATGCTGACGACTGGATCAATATTATTGATGTTGATGAGTGGCGGCGTCCTTCCCGACCGGAAAATCAAGTGATTAAAATCGGCCGGCATTCACGGGACCAGTATGTGAAATGGCCGGTGTCAAAAGAGGCGTTGCTCAGCGTATATCCGAATGATCCCGCCTATGAAATTCATGTCTTAGGTGGTGCGAGCGTTCCGGAGAAATTGCTCGGCACCTTACCTGAAAACTGGCATGTTCAACAATTCGGTGAGATCCATCCGCGTGATTTTTTGCGTGATGTCGATGTGTTCATCTATTATACCCACCCTGAATTAGTTGAAGCCTTCGGACGTGTTATCTTTGAAGCGATGGCAGTCGGTGTCCCGGTCATTATCCCGCCCAATTATGAGACACTGTTCCACGAAGCGGCGATCTATGCGGAGCCGGATGAAGTCCAAGACAACATCCGGCAGTTAATGAATGATGATGCCTATTACGCGGCACAAGTGGACAGAGCACTTGCGTATGTCGAGGAACATTTCGGATATTCGAAACATGCTTCACGATTGGAGGCGTGTTTCCATGGATAACAAAACGAGAAAAATCTACGAAAAACTAAGAGAGCAAGAAGAACGAAACAGTCGATTGATCGCGGAAATCAATCGACTGGATGATCGATTAGATGAAAAGCGAACCGAAGAAGAAAAAGCAAGACGGGAACTGGAACACGTTCAGAATGAATTCAGGGCCATCCGAAACGGTTTTTTGTTCCGGATGTTGAGAAGCGGTAAAAAACAGTTGAAAAACATTAAAAAATATGGAATCGGGCGTCGTTATGTCCGGCAAATGCGATCCACGCAGAAAAAGAACCAGGCCCAAAAACAGATCAAACGCCTGAAGTATAAACTGGAGCTCGGCTTTACCGAAAAGGCGTTAAGTGAATTGAAATATGCCTTCAGGACGTCGGATAACACGTATGTGGAACAGTATGCTGCGTGGGAAATCGCCCAGTGGTATATCAATCAGGGAAGCCGTGAAGACGCACGGCAAAGCCTCGAGTACATCGATGTTGCCACGGCGAAAGTGAAAGATAGTGACTTTTTACGTCGTGCGGCCATCTTAAAAGCGGAAGCCTATGCCACTTTACAAGCGTATGAAAAAGGGATGCATACGTTACAACCGTTTCTTGAAAAAGATACGCACCCCGATATATATCTGGCAGCGGCCAACCTTTCCACATCCAATGAAGCGCGTCTGGACTGGATCAATAAAGCACTTTCCGCGACACATATGGCACCGGTCCACTTGAAGTCAGATAAGAGCCTGATCCCATATGATTGTTTGGCTTGTGACCTTTCACAGGCGCCACAGGGAGAAAATGCGCCAACCGTCACGGTCATCGTTCCTGTATATAACGGGGCATCGGTTATTGGAACCGCATTGGAATCCCTTCTTCATCAAACGTGGCAAGCCTTGGAGATCATTGTCGTGGATGACGGCAGTACCGATGATACTGTACAGGTCGTCAACAGGTTCATGGCAGTCGATGATCGAATCCGCTTGCTGCATACCCCTGAAAACAGTGGCCCTTATATCGCACGCAACATAGCACTTGAGCAAGCGACAGGTGAGTTTGTAACGGTTCATGATGCCGATGATTGGTCACATCCGGGGAAGATCCATGAACAAGCGACACATCTTGACAGTCATCCAGACGTCATGGCTAATACGACTCGACAAGCACGTATGACAGAAGATTTGATGTTTTTCAGGAGGGGACAAGCCGGACAATATATTTTTCCAAATATGTCGTCGCTCATGTTCAGAAGACAGCCTGTCATGGACACATTGGGGTATTGGGATGCTGTCCGGTTTGGTGCAGACGGTGAATTGAAGCGACGGATGAAACACGCATTCGGCACAGACTGCATTGTCGATCTTGAAACCGGTCCCTATTCATTTACAAGGCAATCAAGCGGTTCATTGACAGGGAAGAAAGCGTTCGGATACCACGGCTTTTTTGTCGGTGCACGGAAAGAATATGCTGACAGCCATCAGTCTTATCATGAACAAGCGGAATCCCTCTATTATCCGCACCCGATGCGAGAACGCCCCTTCCCGGTTCCGGAGCCCATGTGGCCCGTCCGTGAGGAAAAGGAAGATGGACGTCGCCATTTCGATGTGATCATCGCGTCGGAATTCAGGCTCTCCGGTGGGACGAATATGTCGAACATTGAAGAAATGAAAGCCCAAAAGAAGATGGGATTGAAAACAGGGCTCATCCAGATGAACCGATATGATTTCACATCACGTAAGCGCATCAATCCCGCTGTGCGTGACCAAATCGATGGGGATGACGTCCAGATGCTTGTCTACGGCGAAAAAGTATCATGTGATGTATTGATTGTCAGACACCCACCTGTTTTACAGGAATGGCAGACCTATCTTCCGGATATCGATGCTAAAAACGTCCGGGTCATCATCAATCAAGCGCCAATGCGCGACTATGGCGAAAACAGCTATAAACTGTATGATCTGAAACGTTGCGCGGAACATATTACACAATATACCGGAAAGTCAGGGAAATGGTATCCAATTGGCCCTTCCATCAGAGAAGCGATCCTGGAGCACCACCGGAAAGATTTACAAACCATTAAACTGGCGAGTGATGATTGGGTGAACATCATCAATGTCGAAGAATGGAGACGACCGACCCGACCGAAACATGATACGATCTGGGTTGGCAGGCATTCACGGGACCAATATGTCAAGTGGCCGAGCAACAGACATATGCTATTGACCATCTATCCGGACGTTGAACCTTATGAGATCCACATCCTTGGCGGGGCCAGCGCGCCAATGAAAATAATGGGAGAACGCCCCGAAAACTGGACAGTCCATGAATTCGGTGACATGGAGCCGAGGGATTTTTTGAGACAGTTGGACGTGTTTGTCTATTATACACACCCAGATTGGGTCGAAGCATTTGGACGAGTCATTTTTGAAGCGATGGCAGTTGGTGTCCCGGTCATCATCCCACCGACTTACAAGCCATTGTTCGGTGATGCTGCACTTTATGCTGAACCGGAAGACGTCCAGAAGACAATCGAACATCTGATGCAACATGATGACGTGTATGATGCGTATGTGAAAAAAGCATGGACATACGTGGAAAATCATTTCGGTTATACCAAACATGCGACACGGTTGATGGATGGCATCATCAGTGATCTGCATGTAACGGACAAGGAGGTGTGACAGATGCAGGAATCGGAACGGCAGGCGTTGGAAGACGATTTGCGATTGGCGATGGAAAAAGAAGATATGTTGCTGAATGAATTGATGCAAAAGGAACGAACAATTGATTTCAACGATCAATTACAAGACAAGCATCGTAAAGAAAAACAGAAAATCCAGACGAGTCGCACGTGGAAACTCACGGCCCCGTTCCGTAAGCTCATGCCTCGTTACCGGAAACGTATCAAGGAACAAGAACACTATATATCGGCATTGGAACTCGAATT
Organism: Virgibacillus sp.; assembly: GCA_035301285.1. Taxonomy (GTDB): domain Bacteria; phylum Bacillota; class Bacilli; order Bacillales; family Amphibacillaceae; genus DATGUN01. The sequence goes on along the minus strand of DATGUN010000016.1, from coordinate 5,183 downwards.
GCAAGAAACGAAACGGGATTTGCGCGTAATCGAGGAACGCCTTCAAGTGGAAACAGAGAAACGCAACAGCAGTGCATTATTCCGGATGCTCCGTCAGGCCAAGGCAAGCGGTGATATGATGCGCCACTTGGAACAAATGATTCATGTCAAAAATGAAAACAAGGCTCATTTTACGAATGCTTTCAAATATATTGCCAACCTTTATAAGGCGGAAGAGCCAGACTACCGGAATATGATCTATAAAAAAATCATGTCGGGAATGACCCCTGACGAGATACCCGAAGTGATCGTGAGAGGGGTAATGGATGAAACCCCCGTCGACTTGGGACAGGCGGCATCATTTCGTCATCGTCTGACATTGAGACAGCGCCAAAACCAACTGACAGGTCCACTGCCTGAATGGTACTTGGAACATAAAGAAGCGTCATTCAACTTGATGGATAGCCTCAATGTAAAGCGCCCATGGACGTCGGGAGCGGTCTATGGACGAACCGATATCCCCGAACAGGAGAAAGTGGTCATTAAACCGCGTCATGGGGCGGGTTCACGTGGGGTATACCTCGTTCACGATTTTCATGATATAATGGACATCAAAAGGACGAAAGTACTGCATGATCGACAAGAACTTACAGAGAATATGGCGAAAGATATCAAATCCGGTTGGGTCCAGCGTGATGAATGGATGCTGGAAGAACTGATCTATGAAGATGCATTACATAAAATCCCTGCACGTGATATCAAATGTTACTGTTTTTACGGAGAAGTGGCCTTGATCCTGGAAATCATTCGCTCACCTGAATTGAAATATTGTTGGTGGACAGCTGACGGGAGACGGATCCGGACAGGCAAGTATGATGACGATCTGTTCAAAGGGGAAGGGTTGTCACAGGAAGAAATAGACCAGGCCGCCGATATAAGCAAACATATACCCGCTCCTTTCATCCGGATCGACTTTTTAAAAGGGGAGGATGGGCTGGTGTTTGGTGAATTCACGCCTAAACCCGGCAATTATGACGCCTTTGATTCGGTGACGGACAAATGGTTAGGCGACCATTTCCTGCAAGCCGAAACCCGATTGATGAACGATCTTATGGCAGGTAAAGCATTTACAACGTATAAAGACTGGCTATCGGAATGGGAAGATAAAACAGATTAATAATTATTGAAGCTGTTACTGGAGGAGAAATAATGGTTGAAACAGAGAAGAGATGGCTCCCTCATCTTTCAAGCGAAATAATGGCCGATGCACGTGGGCCTGAACTTGACGCATATGTGCTAGCCTTGGAAGGCTGGAGAAGGGGACTCACGTTAAAATGGCATGCAAAGGATTCCGAGGATTTTCAAGATATCAAAACATGGTTTGTCGATAAACCTGGTAAACTATTTTCGCTTCATTCATCTGAAAATAGCCACTATTTTTTCAGAACACGTGGTGATAAAGTAACCAATGCGGCTGTCACAGTCGGTTCCGATAAAAAATTGACAAAGGAATGCTTAAGGGAAAATAACATTCCCACGCCAGAAGGTAAAAGCTTTGGACCTGAAGTGGATGACAACGAAATCATCCAATATGCCAACAAACTGGGTTATCCACTCGTCATCAAACCAGCTGATGGCAGTTTCGGCAGAGGTGTGATCACCAATATATTAAGTGTGGAAGAGTTCAAAGATAGCCTGAAACGTGTAAGGCATGAAATGGGTTATGACGAAACGATGGTCGAACAATATATTCCGGGGAAAGAATATCGTGTCTATGTCGTCGGGGACGAAGCGGTTGCCGCCATGAACCGTATCCCTCCGAATATCATCGGGGACGGCGTACATACCATCCGTCAATTGATTGATGAGAAAAATAAAGCGAAAAAACAAAATCCGCGATTAATCAGTTGTTTAATCGACATCAATGACGACATATTGGACTCCATTCATTTCAGAGGATATGAGCTTGAAAGTGTTCTTGAGAAAGATAAGCAGCTTTTTTTATCCGAAATCAGCAATATTTCCATCGGCGGCGATCCGATCAGTGTGACAGACCAACTACCCGATTCAGTGAAAGAACTCGCAGTCAGCGCATTACACGCTGTTCCTGGTCTTGAACACGGTGCTGTCGATCTGATCATTGATGCACGTGATGGCTCAGGTGAAAAAGGTATCATTCTGGAACTGAATCCAACGGCTCAAATCGGTGGACTATTGTTTCCAGAACAAGGCGACGCGAACGATGTCCCGGCAGCGATCATCGATTATTATTTTCCGGAGACAAAGAACCAGAAAACGTCCGGTGTGCAGCTGTATTTTGATTTCATGGATGTCCTACAGCCGCTCGTCACACGAAGTGCACAACGAACAACTGTGACCCCATATCCAGAAGGGGAACTGTTTGCCAGGAAGTATACCATCAAGGGCGACGTTCAGGATATCGGCTACCACCGCGGATTGAGAAAGCAGGCATTTGAACGCTTTTTAAGCGGTCTCGTTTTCAACTTGGAAAATGGTGATATCGATGTTGTTGTTGCGGGAACCGATCTGGAAATGGTCAATGATTTCGGGAATGCCATCTGGGAAGATCCAGAACGGTCGACGGTTCTGGAGGTCAATGTCAGCAGTTGGGATAAACCGATGAAAATCGGCTTTGAAGTGAAGGCCGATCTGAAAACGCAAATAGAAGAGTATCGGAGACTCAGAGAGCAACTGGAGACAACGGAAGCCGCTCTCAAAAAAGCCGAAAAAGAACATAAACGATATAACCAAAGTATGTCCTGGAAAGTAACGTCACCATTGAGATCAGTCAGTCAACTATTCAAAAAGGGCAAAAGCAAGTAAATGCAGGAGGTACGATTAATGAAAGAGACAGCACCTATATTCCTTCCGCAGCTTCCCAATGAAATCGTGACAGATGCACGCAAAACAAGACTGTGCGCGTATGCAGTCGCATTGGAGGGGTGGCGTCGCGGATTAAAATTGAAATGGTATACAAAGGACTCTGAACATTTTCAAGATATGGTCGTATTTGGGGTAAATCCCCCGGGCCGGCTATTCTCTTTGAGTTCCGATACGGCCACACACTATTTCTTCCGGACACGCGGTGATTTGGTTCCGAATGAAGCCGTTGAAATCGGATCGGAAAAAGATGATACCAAGATCCATCTTGATAAAGCAGATGTCCCTGTGCCGAAAGGCCGAGGGTTTTCCCCGGAAACATTAGACGAAGAAATCATTTCCTATGGCCGCAGTCTCGGCTATCCACTCGTCCTGAAACCGACGGATGGCAGCCTAGGTGCTGGGGTCGTCACGAATATCCAGGACGAACAAGAACTCGTGAAGGCACTGGAATATGTCCGCGAAGAATTGGAATATGAAGAAGTGGTGGTTGAACAATATGTCACCGGTGAGGAATACCGGTTGTATGTCGTCGAGGATAAGGTTGTAGCCGCTTATAACCGTGTCGCTGCTAATATTACAGGCGACGGGGAACATACGATCAATGAATTGATAGAGCTCAAGAACAGACAACGTAAACGCAATGCGAGGTTGTATAGTTGTTTAATCGAGATCGATGTCGAAATCATCGAATTCATCGAAGCCGCTGGCTATACACTTGAAAGTGTCCCGGAAAAGGGTGAGAAAATCTATCTTCGTCAAAAAACGAATGTCTCTTCAGGTGGGGATCCCATCGATGTCCTTGATGACCTGTCTGATGACATCAAAGAGATTGCCATCAATGCCCTGAAAGCTGTTCCCGGCCTTAAACACGGTGGGGTGGATATCATCATCAATGAGGGTAATGTGAGCCATCATCCTGCTGTCGTCATCGAATTGAATCCAACCGCACAAATCGGAGGTGCCCTGTATCCACTGAAAGGGGAATCACGTAATATACCGGCAGCCATTATCGACTATTACTTCCCCGAGACCAAAGGAATGGATACAACTGATTCAAACGTTTACTTTGAACTTACTACCGTTCTTGAACCGCTCGAGAATCGCTCAGCTGTCGAAGTGGAAGTCAATCAAGCCCCACAAGGGAAAATGTATGCGAAGCGGTATATCGTCTCTGGAACAGTCGGTCGACAGAGCTATCATCAGTGGCTGAAAAAACAAGCACTTGACCATGGACTGCACGGTCATGTTAAAAATCTGTACTACGGTAAAATTGAAATTCTCGTTGCTGGTACCGATAAAGATGATGTCGCGCGCTTCAAACAGATTATTGAAGGCAATCCCGACAAGTCCAAAATCGATAAGATCAAAGAAGAAACGTACGACGGGTTCATCAAGGTAGGCTTCGATGTTGAAGAAAGCCATCAACCATCGGATTTACGTTCAGTGGATACTGCCTTGAAAAAGATGGCGAAAGATCTAAGAAGAAAAGAAAAAGAAAAATACCAAACCGAAAAACGGAACCGATATATTGCGGCCAGCAACTCTTGGAAATTCACAACACCCATTAGAAAAGTCGGGAAAATGCTTAAAAAAGATAAATAATGAGCTGCAAAAAAGGGGGACATGACAATGGATGCTCCATTTCCATCTTGGTTGACGAAACAAATGCTTACGGGTGTCAAAGGGTTTAATCTCGATGCTTATCTGATGGCCTTGGAGGGCTGGAGACGTGGACTGACATTGAAGTGGTATTATGACGCCAGTGACGTCACCGATTTAAAGATGATCGGCTTCAATCCGCTTGCAAAGACATTCTCTCTTGCCTCAGAGGAAGCAACACATTACTTTTATCGCTCCAGAGGGGATAAAGTAGCAAACGAAGCGGTGGATTTCGTGACACATAAGGGAGTCGCCAAGAAGTATCTCCAGGAAGCGAACGTTCCGACCCCGGATGGCAAGCGATATACAGAAGATGTGACCGATGCTGATATCATAGCGGATGTGGCATCAATGGGCTTTCCATTAGTCATCAAACCGACATTCGGAAGCCTGGGGAAGGGCGTCATTGTCGATATCGATTCACCCGAAGTGCTTAAGTCCTCCTTACAACGTGTCAGACGTGAATTGGGTTATTCCGATATTCTCGTTGAACAATATGTTGAAGGAGAAGATGCACGTATCTATGTCTTGGACGATCGTGTGTTGGCTGCAACAAAGCGTATCCCCGCACATGTGATTGGTGACGGGGAAAAGACAATCGAAGAACTGATTGCCGCAAAAAATGATGTGCGTCAAGAAAA
>DATGUN010000015.1:0-17314 GCA_035301285.1 Virgibacillus sp. | reverse complement strand
CATGTCCGGTTTGCAGAAGTGGCCATATAGAAGATATCGGTGGATGTAACACGTGTACAAGCTGTGGCGCACAATTGAAATGCGGACTATAAACAATGATAAAGAGGGGCCCATCAAACATGGATCCCTCTTTTTTTTATTTGATTTTAAGCTTTCTCCAACGTCCATTATCGTTAAATAAGCTTGACTACTTGTCCCAAGTGCATATATCCTGTATCCTTTAATTAAGAAAAAATGTTGCACACACTAAAATTATTTGTTAAATGGGGGATGAACAATGCCTACTCCAAGTATGGAAGATTATATTGAATTAATCTATAAATTAATAGAATCCAAGGGATACGCACGGGTTTCCGACCTTGCTGAAGTGTTGGAAGTGCACCCTTCATCCGTTACAAAAATGGTGCAGAAGTTGGACAAGGATAACTTCTTGGACTATGAAAAATATCGTGGTTTTATTTTAACGTCAAAAGGAAACAAAATTGGCAAGAAATTATTATTCAGACATGAGTTACTTGAAGAATTCCTGGAAATCATCGGAGTGGAAGCAGAAAATATATATGATGATGTCGAAGGTATTGAACATCATTTAAGCTGGAATTCAATAGACCGAATCGGTGATCTAGTCCGTTATTTTGAAGAGGACGAGGACCGTATTCATGAACTCCGTCAACTGCACGATAAAAAATAAGTTATTTAACAAACCACACGTCATATAACTTTTTAGGCCCCCTGAAAATCCTTGATAACAATCGATTATAAACGCATATTCCAAAATTATCATATAAAAATGTTCTACTATCGGCAAATAACGCTTACAAATATATAAACAGCATAAGGAGGATGCATGTTTATGAAAATCGATAGTGTTTTTTCAGGCGGAGGAGTCAAAGCATTCGCCTATATGGGGGCGTTGCAGGCCTTGAATGAGCATAATTTAGTAGTGGAACGCGTAGCTGGAACATCAGCCGGAGCTATAATGGCAGCATTGTTGGCAGCTGGTTTTAAACCGGATGACATACAGAAAGAAATCGAACACACAGACCTAAACCGATTCCTCGATTCTCCAAAATGGAGTAAACTGATTCCTTTCAACAAATGGTTCAGGGTTTATTTTCAAATGGGCATTTACCAAGGTAATGCATTAGAACGTTGGATATCATCATTATTGGCCAAAAAGGGAGTGCATACGTTTGGAGATATTAAAGAAGGTTACTTAAAGGTAATCGTCAGTGATATTTCTTTAAAAAAATTGATTGTCATCCCAGATGATCTGGAGCGTGTTTACGGAATCGAACCTGAATCATTTTCTGTGGCAACAGCTGTACGTATGAGTGCAGGTTTTCCATATTTCTTCATGCCCAAAAAACTTCGATATGCTCCGGATAAATATAGCATGATGGTGGATGGAGGCTTATTAAGCAATTTCCCGTTATGGGTTTTCGGACATCGTGACAACACACGGAAGCGTCCATTATTAGGGTTCCGGTTAAAAGAAAAAGACCACCCGGGTCAAACAAAAGCAATGGACAATGCGTTGGATATGTTCCAAGGTTTGTTTTCTACTATGAAACTTGCCCACGATACACGTTTCGTCTCAACTGAAGATGACAAAAACATTATTTATATTCCAGTTGAAGGTATACAGTCCACTGATTTTAACATGGATGAAAAACAAATTAGCCAGCTTAGTGAAACTGGGTACGACATCACAAACCATTTTTTAATGAAATGGCCATAATAGAAACAAAAAAATCGAGCTCCCTAATTGCTAGCCCGATTATCTTTATTTTTATCTTTATAACCATCAATCACACGTAGATGGGAACGTTTCTTTACTTTTCTCTTTGAAACAGAAGGTTGACTTTCAGGTTTTCTGTATGTTTCTGTTTTTTGCACCGATGCGCCTTTTTGTTCTTTATATTTGGCATTTGATTGTTTAACCGCTTGTTTATATTTTTTCATTTCATCAGATTGTGTGTGTTTTCTTTTGATAAAAAAGTAATAGAAGACACCGAATAAAACAACTGCCATACCCAGTGTTATTAAAATGTGCCTAAAGAATGATCCAGGACTGGTCATCAACTGTGAAATAACACCTATAACCGCTAAAGCGATGACAAAATATACGACCATAGTAAATTTAGATCGCTTCATCATATACGCCTCCTTGTTTGATTTATCAGGTTGATAATCGTACTACATCCCACCATCTTGATTTCCTATAGAGGTAGGTAACATAGATTCTTTCCCACACAACTTAAAATTATGCATTTATTTTATCTATTAATCGATTTATTACATTTTAAATCTCTCTCATCTTCAGTTTACTAAATTTTTGAGCGAATAACTAGAGGAAAGTTCAAAAGATACCTTCTCTTTTATGCCAAAGCCTGATTGTTTTCAGATAAATTGGTAACAATATGAGGTGGAGGTGTTTAGATATGGGGCAAAAGAAAGAAGAAATACAAAACGAATCACATCAGCTTACTTTATCATTCATACGGGGCAAGGCTTTATATACCGGATTTATAGGAGGGATGGGAGCAAGTTCTTTGAGCATCTTCTTGTACTTCTTTAACTTTATCGAAATTCATCCCAGGTCATTTATACTGACATCCTGGAATGATGCCTCCTGGACAGAAACCAAACTCGGAACTGTCATCTCAATTATTTTAATCGCTATATTATCCGTTCTTGTTGCATATATATATTATCTCGTTTTTAAAAACGTAAACAGTATTTGGTCGGGAGTGATCTATGGTCTATTATTATGGGGCATTGTTTTTTATGCTCTGCATCCGGTTTTTTCGAACATTCCTTCATTAAAAGAACAAAATACATCCACAATCATATCCACGCTATCTCTTTATATATTATACAGTGTGTTTATCGGCTATACCATTTCATATGATTATGCAATCTATAAACATCATGATAATAATCGATAATTTTGAAGTATCATTATTCAAACAGATCAGTTTATGATAAACTTAAATGGTACAGAAAAAAATCGGTGTGAAGGAATGGATGTATTTATGCTGAAGCGTCTTCTGGTACTGAATGGTCCCAATCTGAACCTCGAACGCGATCGTTCCATTTATGGCGAATACTCATTGGAGAAGCTGGAAAAAGCCCTGCAATCATTTGTAGCTAAAACAGATTTTTCATTAGACTGTTTTCAGTCAAATCATGAAGGAGAATTGATCGATCGTCTTCACGAAGCAGATGGATACTATACGGGGATAATCTTCAATCCTGCAGCATATACACACACCAGCATCGCGCTTCGAGATGCAATTGCCGCAATCGACACACCTGTCATAGAGGTGCACCTTTCCAATATAAACAAACGGGAAGAATTCAGGCGTAAATCGTTACTTGCCCCTGTTTGCCACGGTCAGATAACGGGACTTGGCATGCAGAGTTACCTCGCTGCGGCATATGTATTTACGAATCATTTATAAATGAAAGGATGATACAATGGACAAGCTTGAAAAACTCAGATTATCACTGGAAGAAAATAAACTGGACGCCATTTTAATTACGAGCCCATACAACAGACGCTATGTAACATCATTCACCGGTACGGCGGGCGTTGTGCTTATCAGTCAACAGGAAGCACAGTTCATTACCGATTTTCGTTACATAGAGCAAGCGACAGAACAGGCAAAAGGTTTCAATATCGTGGAACATAAAAAAGCAATCCATGAAGAGATAGCCAACCAGTTAAACACACTGAACATCAAAAGACTTGGTTTTGAGAAAGACCATACAACTTTTGCTTCTTATGAAAGGTATAAGGAAACATTTTCTGCGGAATTAATACCGGTAAGCGGGATCATCGAGGAATTAAGATTGATTAAATCCGAAGACGAGTTAAAAATCATCAAAGAAGCCGCGAAAATTGCAGATGATGCTTTTGCCCATATAAAAGGCTACATAAAACCGGGTGTCAAAGAAATCGATATATCCAATGAACTTGAATTTTTCATGCGCCGACAAGGGGCAACATCATCCAGTTTTGATACCATTGTTGCTTCGGGTTATCGTTCAGCATTGCCGCATGGTGTCGCTTCGGATAAGAAAATACAGTCAGGTGAACTCGTCACGTTAGACTACGGCGCTCTATATAATGGGTATTGTTCAGACACCACGAGAACGGTGGCTGTAGGAGAAATTTCCGATGAGCTCCATACCATCTATCAAACTGTATTGGAAGCACAGATACGAGGCGTAGATGGAATTAAACCTGGAATGACTGGTAAAGAGGCAGATGCTCTTGTAAGAGATCATATAGCGGAAAAAGGATATGGAAAATATTTCGGTCACTCTACTGGACACGGAGTCGGACTTGAGGTGCACGAAAACCCTTCATTATCCTTTAAAAATGATAATGTTCTCCGTCCTGGAATGGTTGTAACCGTTGAACCGGGCATTTATATTCCAGATGTAGGTGGATGCCGAATCGAGGATGATCTCGTAATTACTGAAACAGGCAACGAACGATTAACGGTTGCCGATAAAGAGCTTGTTTATCTGTAAAGACTAAAAGGAGGATCATCATGATTTCTGTGAATGATTTTAAAACGGGATTAACCGTTGAAATTGACAATAACCTGATGCAAGTCATCGAATTCCAACACGTTAAACCAGGTAAGGGAGCAGCTTTTGTACGTTCAAAACTGCGTAACCTTCGTAATGGCAATATTCAGGAAAAAACATTTCGTGCTGGCGAAAAAGTCAATAAAGCGCATATCGAACGAAATACGATGCAATATTTATATGCTTCAGGCAACATGCACGCCTTCATGGATACAAATACGTATGAACAAATTGAACTTGACGCAAATAAATTAGAAGATCAATTGAATTTCATGAAAGAGAATATGGAAGTATCAGTTATTTCACATGAAAGTGAAATTTTAGGTGTGGAACTCCCCAAAAATGTGGAGTTGACCGTGACAGAAACAGAACCTGGAATCAAAGGTGATACAGCAAGTGGGGGTTCCAAACCCGCAACATTGGAGACAGGTTACATCGTACAAGTCCCTTTCTTCATCAACACAGGAGATGTGCTCGTTATTAGCACAACCGACGGAAAATATGTATCACGTGCTAACTCATAAAACACCATCCCATCAATTATGCCTTATGATAAAGGACCTCCAGGGGTCGCTTTGTCATAAGGCTTTTTTGTTTCTCCAAACATTCTCCATGTTCTTGGTAATACGAGTGTCAACGTTATGATTGTCGTCGTATTTCCAATCAACCCGCCAGTTCACGAAGCTTAGAATTTTTCCATCCTTTAACCCCATCATTTATCCGCACATTTAGTCATAAACGTATCATACGGACATACATTTATGTATAAAGCGATACAAAAAAGTGGGGAAATTATGAAGGAAATAATACGTCTGTTCCCGGAAATGATACAGAATCGTCTCATAAAACAACTTCATGAGCATTGGCACCATATACAAGAAATCCGTATTCGTCTGGACAAGCCGATTGAGTTGATTTTTGATCGTCATACTGAATGGATGACCGATATTCGTCCATCAAGAAAAGACACCATATATATCATGAATCAATTGAGCGAGTTTTCACTTTACCGCATGGAAGACGAGCTGCGGGAAGGTTATATCACAATTGAAGGTGGTCATCGGGTAGGTCTTGCGGGTAAAGTGAACACACTCGGTGGGGAAGTTAAAGCGATACAACATATTACATTCATGAATATTCGGGTTGCCAAAGAAAAAATTGGTGTGGCACTCCCGTTCATGCCGTTTATTTATAACGGTTACCAATATGATAATACACTTCTTGTTGGTGCACCACAAACAGGTAAAACAACGATTATCCGCGATATGGCGAGAATGATTTCCGATCATCGTGGAAATACATCAGGAAAAAAAGTGGGCATCGTCGATGAGCGTTCTGAAATCAGTGGATCGATTAAAGGTATTCCACAACATACATTGGGGCTACGGGCAGATGTCATGGATGCATGCCCTAAAGCGGAAGGCATGATGATGATGATACGTTCGATGTCCCCTGAAGTATTGATTGTTGATGAAATAGGGAACGAAAAAGATGTTGCTGCTTTAATGGAAGCAATAAATGCCGGTGTAACAGTCATATGCAGCATTCATGCCCAAACACTTGATGACTTAAAGAAACGTCCATCGATACGACCGCTATTTATGAACAGCGTTTTTAAGCGAATTATTCTTCTGGAACGTGGCAACGAACCAGGAAAAGTAGGAGCAATATATAATGAATTCAATGAAAACATCTATAAAAAATATGAGGTGCTTAAAAAGTGAAATGGATTGGAGCGCTTCTCTTGATCAGTGCCACAACTTGGACAGGTTTTGATATCAGTTATAAATTAAATCACCGTCCGAAGCATATACGTCAGCTTAAAAACGCCTTACAAATATTAGAAGCCGAAATTTTATACAGTCAACTTCCATTGCAAGATGCTTTTCGCACAATTGGTAAACAAACACCTTATCCAATAAATACATTCTTTATGGAACTGTCCAGGCATTTGGAGAATAAAACATCCACACTTTATCCGATTTGGGAGGAACAAGTCGAAACATTGATCACTCAATCATCTCTAAGGATGAATGAAAAAGAAATATTGTTGCAATTTGGACAAACACTTGGACAACATGATTTCGAACAACAGCAAAAACATATCACGTTAACGATCCATCATCTAAACAGGGAATTGGAAGAAGCACGGGCGAACCAATCAAGGTACAGTAAGATGGCCAAGGGATTGGGAATATTATGTGGGTTGTTTGTAGTCCTTTTATTTTTGTAGAAAGAGGGGAAAAACAATGGCTATTGATGCTAGCATATTATTTCAAATTGCAGGAATAGGAATTATCGTTGCCCTGATTCACACTATTTTAAAACAGATGGGAAAAGAGGAAATAGCTCAATTCGCCACGTTAGTCGGATTTATCATTGTGCTCGTCATCGTTATCAACGGACTTTCCGATTTATTCCAACAGATTAAATCAGTCTTCCTCTTCCAAGGTTAGTTTTTATGGATATGATACAAATTGTGACATTGGGAATCATCGCTAGTATTTTATATCTTATCTTGAAAGATATGAACGAAACGTTTGCATTCCTGTTGATTATCATAACTGGATTGATGATCTTCCTATCGATCATCGACCAAATAGGCGTCATCATCCAACTTATCAATTCATTGGGAAACAAAGCCAATATTGACGGTATGTATCTGGAGACGATATTAAAAATCATCGGCATAGCCTATTTAACTGAAATCGGTGCGAACATGACAAAGGATGCGGGCCTTGAATCGGTTGCAACCAAAATAGAACTATCCGGAAAAATCGTTATATTGATTATGGCAATTCCTATCATTACAGCAGTGATTGAAGCAATATTGGGATTTCTACCAGCCACATAAGATAGGAAGAGGTAGAAAGGAGTAATGACAATCTAAATGAAACACTCTGTCTTGATTAACAGTGTCTTACTCATCCTATTGACTGTCTTATTACCTACAGATTATGTTGTACAAGCTGAAGAATCGAATGAAGAAAGCACTCCGGAAGATGACTTGCTGGATGACATATCATTAAGTGAAATCGAAACATATTGGGAAAAGATTATTAACGATTATGACGGATATATTCCTGAATTAGATAAATCGACCCTATATGAAATGATAAAAGAAAAAAAGACATTATCCCTTAAAAACGTGCTATACGGTATTTTAGACTATTTATTCCAAGAGCTGCTCGCTAACGGAAAACTTCTGGGAATGTTGTTGATGCTAACATTGTTTTCGACGATATTACAAACCATGCATGCAGCGTTTGAAAGAGGTTCAATAAGTAAAATTGCCTATTTTGTTGTATATATCGTTCTATTATTTTTAGCTTTGAACAGTTTTTATGATGCTGCTTCATATGCAACAGAAACGATAATGATGATGAATCATTTCATGTTGGCTTTGATACCACTTGTTCTTGGCTTGATGTCATCCTTCGGTAATATGATTGCTGTTTCTTTTTTTCAGCCTATTATCATCTTTTTTGTCAATATAAGTGGGACTCTTGTAATCAAGGTTATTCTACCCATTCTATTTCTTGCAGCATTATTGCTTATTGTCAGCACTTTGAATGAACAATATAAAGCAACCCATCTAGCCAACTTATTAAAATCAATCGGGCTGGGAATCCTCGGTGTATTCATCACTGTGTTTTTAAGTGTCATGTCAGTCCAAGGTGCTACAAGTGCTGTGCAAGATGGAGTTGCGATGAAGACAACCAAATTCATTACCGGAAATTTCATCCCTGTTGTAGGAAGAACATTCACGGATGCTACCGACACTATTTTAAGCGCTTCATTGTTATTGAAAAATGCAGTCGGTATCGTCGGGCTTATCATCATCATTTTCCTAGCATTATTTCCCGCCATTAAAATATTTGTCATCGGGGTCATATATCGAATCGGTGCCGCCATACTCCAACCGATAGGCGACGGTCCGATTGTTGAGTGTTTGATCATCATCAGTAAATATATATTTTATATCTTAGCATGCCTCTTACTGATGACATTTATGTTTTTTATGGCAATAGTCATTATTGTGGCTGCAAGCAACTTAACTTTATTACTACGTTAGGAGAGGGATTATGTGCAACTTTTAACCGAATGGATAACGCAAATCATTGTATTTTTGCTGATGGCGGCCATTATTGATTTATTAATCCCTGCTTCAACAATGAAACGATATATCAATTTGATTATCGGTTTGATATTGATCTTGATTTTTTTGAAACCCGTATTTCATATCTTGCACATCGATGTAAAAAGTGCTTTGGAATCCGGATACAGCAAGCTTGCAACTGAAAATAAAACAGATGAAGAAATGGAAAATTTAATAAAAATGCAAAAAAGTGATATACAAGCCTCACAAGATGCATATATTATAGAACAGCTATCCAAAGAATTGACAGACATTGCAAAAGACCCGCTGGAAGATAAATTTGACATGGAAATACAAGCGATACAGTTCACATTTCAGGATGAGTCAAATCCATCGTATGAAGAATTGGAAGACATCATCGTCACATTAAGCGAATCTCATCAAGAGAAGGAGGTTGCTACTAAAATTGAAGATATCGAGATAAATACGAAAGAACCAAAACATCATCATTCAGAATCCGATGACAAACTAGAAGATGTACAAACACTGCTAGTAGATGTTTGGGAAATCGAAAACAAGAAGGTAACTGTTTTGTGGGAGGGAAAAGAACCTTGAAAGAACTGTTTAAAAAATTTCTTCAATCAGGTGAATCTAAAAATAAAAAGATATCAAAAAAAACAGGCTACCTTATCACAATCGCCCTTATTGGATTATTCCTGCTGATTATCGGAAATTTGTTTATGGGATCAAAGAATGAAGCTGATATCGAACAACCATCCATGTCAATTAAGGAATCTTCATCTTCATCTTCATCACCAACAGCGTCAAAGTCAGAAGACGACAGCGATTCATCATTATCAGATGTCAACGACCTAGAGAAAAATTACGAAAAAGATCTGAGGGACATGCTGGAAAACATTGATCATGTGTCAAATGTGGAAGTCATGATCAATTTAGATTCCACAAAAATAAAAGTATACGAAGACAATCTTATTACCAGTCAGCAGACAACTGATGAAACAGATACACAAGGGGGAATGAGAAAATTAGAAGATCAATCTGAAGAAACTGAAACCGTTCTAGTAAGACAAGGCGACAAAGAAACACCTATTCTTGTCCAAACTAAAAAGCCGGATGTCAGAGGTGTCATTATTGTTGCCAAAGGGGTTGGAGACGTAGAAGTGAAAAAGTGGGTGATAGAAGCTGTTTCACGTGTTCTGGATGTACCAACACATAAAGTTTCTGTCATGCCAAAAGAATAAAAAGGAGGATATACATGCTTAAGAAACAAACTGTTTGGCTGTTGACGATGTTGAGTTTAATGGTGGTTTTAAGCGTCTATTACATCCTGTCACCAAAAACAAATGAGGTAGCATACATCAATGATGGGGAAGAGGAAACAAATGATGAAGAGGTTTCACAAGACATGGTTGAAAATGATGATATTGATGTTGAGGATGTATCCGAAGAAGATGGCACTGACTCATTTACCCAAATTCGGCTCGATCTGCAAGATAAAAGAAGTATGAAGAAGAGCCGTTTAAATGATATTGTCGCATCTAACTCTGCTACAACCGAGGAGAAAAACGAAGCATTGGAAACGATGGATACGTTAGACGAGCGTACTTCTTCGGAATCTATTCTAGAGCAATCGATTCTAGATGAAACAGACTATAAAGATGTGTTGGTTCGTTCAAATGATGACAAAGTTCTTGTCCATGTGCAAGCTTCCGAATTATCTGATGAAGAAGTCGTTAATATCATGCAGATGGTAAACGATGAGTATGGAGATGTTTCAGTCGTTGTAAACACAAAGTGAATCATCCTATGATTAATAACTCCTTTCAATTGGAAATGCCATTGGAAGGAGTTCTATTGTTTCCACATTTTTTCTCCCTATGAAATAATGGAAAATGCCAGTCTGTCTTCATAAATAACCGATAGGTCCCACGTCACTTTTTAACGATTGCCATCCAATTTCATCACCATAAAACAGTTACATTTTTGTAGAAAGTATTCGCTTTACTAACATAAGATTGTTATAATGTGGACGTAATATTATTTATAAGTCTGTGTATTTATTCTATTTTTAACAATCGTTGGCTTATTAATCGTTTTGGTGTGATCATCAATATACTACTTTGAAAGGAAGTTTAAGATGTTAAAAATACAAGAAATCCGCGAATTGATAAAGTTGATCGATGAATCTTCCATACATGAATTTACGTATGAAGAAGAGGGTACAAGTGTTACAATGAAAAAAGCAGATGATGCTGAACAGAGCAGCATCCCTGTCATGGAAGAAATTCCTCAGAAAGTGCACTACGTTCCACAGCAACAAACAGTGGAGACAAAGCCGGAACAAACACAGCCTGTTGCTGAAGATGAGTCTGATCTAAAGACTGAAAACCAAACAGATTACGATTATGAAATCACTTCACCAATGGTTGGAACCTTGTATAGTTCATCTTCACCGGAAAGTGACCCCTACGTACATATTGGATCGAAAGTGGATAAAGAAAGTGTGGTATGTATTGTTGAAGCAATGAAATTATTCAATGAAATCGAAGCTGAAGTTTCCGGTGAGATCGTAGAAATATTAGTGGAAAACGGTGAACTTGTAGAGTATGGACAACCATTATTCAGAGTGAAGACGAAATAAGAGGGTGTGAGAAAGTGATTAAAAAACTGTTGATTGCCAACAGGGGCGAAATAGCAGTCCGTATCATTCGCGCCTGTAAAGAGCTGGACATAGAAACAGTCGCAGTCTATTCAGAGGCTGACAAAGATTCCTTACATGTGCAGATCGCGGACGATGCATACTGTATTGGACCAACCGCATCAAAAGACAGTTACTTGAACTTTACGAATATAATGAGTGTAGCAACATTGACAAGCGTCGATGCCATTCATCCCGGATATGGTTTCCTGGCTGAAAATGCCGATTTTGCGGAAATCTGCAATGAATGCAACATTACTTTTATCGGACCATCACCTGAAGCGATTCAAAAAATGGGAATAAAAGATGTTGCACGAGAGACGATGAAGTCCGCAGGTGTTCCTATCGTACCGGGGTCCAGCGGCATCGTCGAAAGTGAAGAAGAAGCTGTCAATATTGCGGAAGAAATAAAGTATCCGGTTATCATCAAGGCTACTGCGGGTGGAGGCGGAAAAGGCATTCGTGTTGCCAGGGATAAAGAGGAACTGATTAAGGGCATCCGTGTCACTCAACAGGAGGCAGAAACGGCTTTCGGGAACGCCGGTGTCTATATTGAGAAATATATTGAGGATTTCAGGCACGTCGAAATCCAGGTTTTAGCTGATAATCATGGCAATGTCATTCATTTAGGAGAAAGGGACTGTTCCATTCAACGGAGATTGCAAAAACTCATTGAAGAATGTCCATCACCTGCACTGACTGAAGATATAAGGCAAAAAATGGGTGAAGCAAGTGTAAAAGCTGCTAAAGCCGTTAATTATACAGGTGCAGGTACCATTGAGTATATTTTCGACCGGAAAGACAACTCATTTTACTTCATGGAAATGAATACAAGAATTCAAGTCGAACACCCCGTAACCGAAATGGTGACAGGTGTTGATTTGATCAAAGAACAAATCAATGTGGCCGACAACAATCCTTTGTCGCTGAAACAAGAAGATGTTGTTATGGATGGTTGGTCAATCGAATGCCGTATAAATGCGGAAAATCCATTTAAGGATTTCATGCCTTCACCAGGCAAGATCGAAACATATTTACCACCAGGTGGACTTGGAATTCGTGTTGATTCAGCTACCTACCCGGAATATTCCATTCCTCCGTTTTACGATTCCATGATCGCCAAGTTGATTACACATGGACCGACGCGTGAAGAAGCTATCAATCGCATGAAACGGGCATTGGATGAATATGTAATAGAAGGTATCTATACGACTGTACCTTTCCATTCACTTATCATGAATAATGAAGTATTCATAAAGGGAGATTTCAATACACGCTTTTTGGAAGAAAATCCAATTGTTGAGAAGGAGTGATAAACATGAGTGAGGATTCAACCTTAAATGTGGGAAATGGTGATGAAAGCTTAGGTAAAGTGGAAATAGCCCCCGAGGTGATCGAAGTTATTACGGGGATTGCCGCAAGTGAAATTGAAGGCCTATCAACAATGCGGGGCAATTTTGCTACAGGGGTTGTAGAACGGTTTGGAAAGAAATCCCATAGCAAAGGTGTTAAAGTTGAACTGACCGAAACCGGGGTTTTAATTGATCTATATGTTGTACTTGATTTCGGTGTGTCAATTCCAAAAGTTGCCGAAAAATTACAGATGAACATCAGACAAGCATTGAAAAACATGACAGCCCTTGATGCGGAAGAAGTAAACGTACATGTCGTGGGCATCGAAATGGATACGCATAACAACCCAACAGATTCAGACGAGTAAGATAAAGGTCAAAAGGGAGAAACGCTCCTTTTGGCCTTTATTTTTTTCATATATATCGTATTTAATGGAATTGCCCCTATAATCATGTTATTATTTGTAGGTAAAGGGTGATGCAATTCAGTAAAAATAGAGGCTTTCTAATGGTCTCTTCCACTGATCTGAACCCGACAACATGGTGATGGATTATGATTGATGGTTTTTTACATAGAATAACATCAGTTTTTACATTCGATTTGCCATACATGTAATGATAAAAAGGGGTCGCACATACATGAATCGTCATGAAGCAAGGAAATTAGCCTTTCAAATCTTATTTCAAATAGACATAAACGATATTGAACCGGCGCAAGCCATGGAGGCCTATCTAGAAACAAACGATATCGATCCATTTATACAAACGCTTGTTACAGGCGTGGGGGCTAATAAATATCAGATTGATGAAACGATAAAAAGTCATTTGGAAAATTGGTCGTATGACCGCATCGCCTCCGTTGAAAAAACAATTTTGCGGCTTTCCGTATATGAAATGCAATACTTGGATGATATTCCTGTCAATGTTTCAATCAATGAAGCAGTCGAGTTAGCTCATATATTTGCAGACGGACAATCCGGTAAATTTGTAAATGGTGTATTATCCAAACTCATCGTTTAAGGAGGAATAAACATGCTAGGGGAAGTAATCGATGGAAAAGAAATGGCCAAAGAGCTGAAAGCTGAAATGAAGACTGAAGTAGAACAACTGAAAAAAATTGGCAAAATACCGCATTTGACTGTTGTCATCATTGGGGATGATCCAGCCTCATTATCTTATGTACGAGGAAAAAAGAAAGCATCGGAGGAAACAGGTATATCATCAGATATCATTCATTTACCTCAAACGATTTCAGAACAAGAGCTTTTGCAAACAATCGAGAAACTGAATCAGGATGATAAGGTTCATGGTATTTTAGTGCAGCTCCCGCTACCTGATCATATCAAGGAACAACATGTCATTGAAGCCATCCATCCGTCAAAAGATGTCGATGGTTTTCATCCGATAAATATCGGCAAGATGATGACTGGGGAAGATACGTTTTTACCATGCACACCGTATGGTATCATTACAATGTTAAAGCGAAAAAACATCCAGATTGAAGGAAAACATGCCGTTATAATCGGCAGGAGTAATATTGTCGGTAAACCCGTCGGACAATTACTGTTAAACGAAAATGCCACTGTTACATATTGTCATTCCAGAACAGCCGATTTAAAATCATTCACACAATCAGCCGATATCCTTATCGTCGCAATCGGACGCGAACACGCCATCTCCAAAGACGACATCCAAACTGGGGCTGTTGTTATTGATGTGGGTATCAATCGAATGGATAACGGAAAATTAACGGGAGACGTCAATTTTGATGAAGCACGAGAGATAGCTGCATACATTACCCCAGTACCCAAAGGTGTCGGTCCAATGACCATTACAATGCTTCTGAAAAACACAATCAAAGCATGTGTTGGACTGGAAAATAAATAATGGAAAACTACCTGACAGTATCAGCTGTAACGAAATATATTAAACGAAAACTTGATATGGATGCACATTTAAAAGGGGTGCTTATTCGTGGTGAAATATCCAACTTTAAGCATCATAATCGTGGTCATATGTATTTAACGATCAAAGATGATCAAGCGCGGATCCAAGCGGTTATGTTCAAAGGGGATAACAGTCGATTGCGTTTTGTGCCTGAAGACGGTATGAATGTCTTGATAGAAGGGGATATAAGTGTATTTGAACGATTTGGTCAATATCAACTGTATATCCAACGCATGGAACCGGATGGTATTGGGGCTTTATATGTCGCTTTCGAACAATTAAAAAAGAAATTGCAAACATTGGGTATGTTTAATGATGAGCATAAGAAACCCATTCCACTTTTCCCAAAACATATTGGAATTATCACGTCACCAACAGGTGCAGCAGTAAGAGATATCATAACAACGATCAACCGCCGATATCCACTTGCCGAAACAACGATTTTACCAACGATTGTGCAAGGAGACCATGCAAAAACATCTATAGCCGGTGCGATAAAGCACGCCAATCAATTACATCTATTTGATGTTTTAATCGTTGGGCGTGGTGGAGGTTCTATCGAGGACCTGTGGGCATTTAATGAAGAAGAAGTCGCTTATGCCATCTATGAATCGAACATTCCGATCATTTCAGCTGTTGGACATGAAACAGATACTACCATCAGTGATTTTATAGCCGATAAACGAGCGCCTACACCGACCGGGGCTGCTGAAATTTCTGTTCCATCCGTCGATGAATTGATAAAGCGAATCCATGTCATGGACCGAACAATGAAGCGCTCCATCGATATCAAAGTTAAAAATGCGCAGGACATGTTAAAACGTTTTGAACAGTCGTACGCTTTTCGATATCCCAAACAACTCATATCACAAAAGGAACAAGAATTAGATACACATGTCGAACGATTGGAAAAAACAATCCTTTCATATATCAAGCAACAACAACAGAATTACATCCAATTCCATGAACGGTTGCTGAATCAACATCCATTAACTGACATCAATCGTAGCGAAAAGGAACTTAACCGATTAACGCGCCTGCTATCATCATTTATGCAAAATATATATTCAGAAGAATGTTCTAGATTACAAAATATAATCGATAAGCTGGCACTACTGAACCCACTTGAAATCATGAGGCGTGGATATGCCATTCCATATCAGAAAGATGGCTCCATTATCCATTCCACCACCCAAGTCAATGAAGATGAACATATCCGTGTCACATTGTCGGATGGTACTTTGAAATGCCAGGTTCTGCAAAAAAAGGAGGGGAAAATGGATGAGTGAAGATAAAGAAGAAATGTCATTTGAAGCTGCGATGAATGCCTTGGAAGAGATCGTCGGGAAATTGGAAGATGGTGATGTTCCTCTCGAAAAAGCCATTACGTATTATCAGGAAGGTATGAACTTGTCTAAAATGTGTAATGATAAATTAAAAAACGTACAGGAAAAAATGACCAAAATCATGAATGAACAAGGTGAGTTTGAATCTTTTTCTGTTAGAGAGGACGAATAGTATTGCAGCGTACGTTACAGGATTATATCAACAAATATAAACCCATTCTCCAATCGGAAATGAAAAAAAACTTAGAACATCTGGATATCCCGTCCGCACTCAAGGAGTCCATGTTATATTCCTTGGAAGCAGGCGGCAAGCGGTTACGCCCCATTTTGATGCTTGCCAGTTATCAATTGTTTCAGCAGGACATTCGTCCGGTGATGAACAGCGCCGTTGCTCTCGAAATGGTTCATACATATTCTCTTATCCATGATGACTTACCCGCCATGGATAATGACGATTATAGACGTGGTAAACCGACAAATCACAAAGCATTTGATGAATCAACTGCTATCCTGGCAGGCGATGCTTTATTAACGCACAGTTTTGAATTAATTGCTAAAGACACACATTTAATGGATACACATAAAGTACAGATAATGAAAGACCTTGCCAACGCCAGTGGACCAGAAGGAATGGTGGGTGGCCAATTTTTGGATTTGGCAGCGGAAAAAAAGCAAATTACAATCAAGGAATTAGAACATATACATCATTTAAAAACAGGAAAACTGCTATCTTTCGCAGTGAAAGCCGGTGCGCTTATCGGCCATGCCTCACCGTACGACATTCATTATTTAAATCAATTTGCCTATTATTTAGGTTTGATTTTTCAGGTTCAAGACGATATTTTGGATATCATCGGCGATACCGAAACAATGGGAAAACCCGTAGGTAGCGATGACGAACTGTATAAGAGTACATATCCTAATTTATTGGGATTGGACGGGGCAAGGGAAATAAAACAATCCTATGTCAACAAAGCCAGAGCAGCCTTGGAAAAAACGAACGGAACCGGGACAACACTCGATTTTATCGTTGATTATATCAGCAGTCGTGACCATTGACGAACAGTGGTTTTTTTAGAAATTTCGTGTTATAATATACTCATCAAGGGATGGTGCAGTATTCTAGTCAATCCTCCGTTTCTGAAGGCGGGCCTAAAAATTCGCCAAAGGGCATATCGATGAAGTTCCTTGTGTTGGCTTGAGGCGCCCAGCCTTGGGTCAATGCTGGGAGTTAAGGTTTTCGGGC
>DATGUN010000014.1:0-2656 GCA_035301285.1 Virgibacillus sp. | reverse complement strand
GATGATTTCGTGCCGACTCAGATGGCAGAGGAACTATATGAAAATACGAAAAGTGATGCGGAAATAATGAAGGTGGCAGGCGCTGGACATAGCGAATCATTTGTCGTGGCGAAAGAGAAATACACAGAGAAACTAGAGGCGTTTTTGGGTGAGTATATGGAGTGAAAACCAATTAAAAGTTCGGATAAGCAAATCAAATATTGCTTATCCGAACTTTTTTTGTTCTTAAACTGAACCAATCTCGATTAAGACTGAACACCCTGCGCAAACGACCGAATCAATCTCGATTAGGACCGAACGCCCTGCGTAAACGACTGAACCAACTCCGATACTGACCGGACGTAAGCTGATGAAAGACGGAACCAACAATGACCCTCATACATTCATTATCAGCATTACAAATATTCCTCAAACCATCGGCAAATATGATTCAACCGTGCTATTCTTATTTCAGGTTTGCCGCTCCGGCTTAACTCATGATTAACATCAGGGAAGCGGACGAACTCTACGTTTTTACCGAGGTGCTTTAAAGTGATGAACAGTTGCTCTCCTTGTTCAACCGGACAGCGGAGGTCCTGTTCCCCATGTAAAATTAACAATGGTGTTTGCACGTTTTCCGCGTATTTAAGTGGGGAGAACTCCCATAGTTTCTTAGGATCTTCCAGTAGATTTTTTCCAAGTTCCCATTTAGTAAAGAAGTAACCGATATCGCTCACACCATAAAAACTTAACCAGTTACTGATCGAGCGCTGGGTCACAGCTGCTTTGAAACGGTTCGTATGACTGACAATCCAGTTGGTCATGAAGCCACCATAGCTTCCGCCAGTGACACCAAGTCGTTTTTCATCTATAAAATGATAATGTTGCAGTGCATAATCAACAGCATGCATTAAATCTGAATAATCTCCTCCGCCATAATCGGCACGGCATGCATCAACAAATTCTTGTCCATACCCATGACTGCCACGGGGATTTGTATATAATACGACATAACCTTTGGCCGCAAGCAGCTGTAATTCATGGAAAAATGTCAGGCCATACATGGCGTGCGGACCACCATGGATTTCCAAAACCATTGGATATTTTTTATCAGTTTGAAACCCATATGGTTTTAGCAGCCATCCTTGAATGTCCCGGCCGTCATCTGTTGGTACTGTTATTGTTTCCGGTTCGCTCAAGTGTACATTCGCGACAAATTTGGCATTTACATTAGTTAGTTGCTCGATGTCCGATTTGTTTTTCAGTAAATAAAAATTACACGGGTCTGTCGGTTTGCTGATGCCAAGCACAAATGCATCCGTGTACTTGTCATAGGAAAATCCGAATACATGATTTTCTTCTTTATACAATACGGTTAACATACCATTTAAATCGGCCTGATATAATCCTGTTGTGCCGGCATTTGTACCGATGAAAAACAAATAATCCGCGTCTTTTGACCAAGCGGGTCCTGTTGTAGATAGGCCTAATCTTGTATCTCCAATCATCGCATCGCTAAGCTGCATATCCCATGTTTCACTGAGGCAGGTCCTTTCGCCAGTTATGACATCAAATATATACAATGCGGTTAACGTCGCTCCGCTATATGCGAACTCATGACCAAAGCAGGCTATTTTTTCCCCGCTAGGAGAGAATGTTGCATTGCCGTAAGTTCCTTTTCCATTTGTTAGCTTCGTTACTTCTTTGTTGGAGAGATTGAATAGGAAAAGATCATTGGTCAATTCAGCATCTGCATCTTCATTTAAATTTGCTGAAAATAAAACGGACTTGGTCTCAGGAGAAAAATCTTCAAATGTATGATCCGCATCCGCTGTCGTTAATTGTTCAAAGCGCTCATTCTCCATATCATATAAAATAAGCTGATTTCGTTTCTCATCATGAAATCCATTTGCATCTGATTTATATTTTAAACGGTTGATCACAAGCGGCTGTTTCTTTTTTTCTGCATGTTCTTTTTCTCTTTCTTCTTTTGATTGTTCTGTTTGACTTTGTACATCATCGTCTCTATCCAGAGAAGCACTGAAAATGATGTGTTTTCCGTCGCTTGACCAGCTTGGACTTGTCGCACCGTTTTTAAAAAATGTAATTTGCCTCGCTTCTCCGCCATTAGCATCTAACAGCCAAAGTTGGGGAAGACCGCTTCGATTTGATTGAAATACGAGATTTTTCCCATCTGGTGAGAAACGGGCAAGGCTATTTTTATCGTGACCAAATGTCCATTTTTTCCTATGTTTTTCCAATAAGTTTTGTGAAAAAATATGTGATTCATATTCATCCTGTTCATTGATAGTCGTGGTAATATATGTATAAGTCTTGCCGTCAGGTGTAAATTGCGGATCACTTAATACTTCAATTCCTGTAAGATCTTCGGCTGTTATCGCACGCTTTAAACTACTATTCATTGTTATGAACCCCCAGCCAGTATTTAAAATGAATTTTCTGAACCTTATTTTATTATAAACTATTTCGGGATACGAATCAATTCACCCGACATTTACATGTTTTATGATTCATAGCCAAGTATAAAAAAGCAGCCTTTGAAGAGACACGCTTATCTTCAAAGGCTGTATTATTTTGTTGTTATTTACTTTTGTGGTTGTGCAATAGAAGCATCTGCTTCATATGCTTGCTGCAGTTGCTTGGTGATCTTACCGGG
>DATGUN010000013.1:0-15819 GCA_035301285.1 Virgibacillus sp. | reverse complement strand
AAGGTATTCAGCTTCATAGTTGTCATGATATTGCTTGTTATCGTTACCCTTTATGCGGCAGTGACAGGGAGTATTGATATCACAGCTATGGAACTTATCAAAGGATTATTTACGGGGACAAATGAGAATGTCGATATCATCAAAGATTTACGCTTGCCACGCATCATCATTGCATTGTTTGCGGGTGCCGCCCTGTCGGTATCGGGTGTCCTGTTGCAGGCGGTTATGCGCAACCCCTTGGCTGAACCAGGCATTATCGGCGTATCATCTGGTGCCTCTTTCGTATCAATCGTCATGGTATCTTTCTTCCCGACACTCTTCTTTTATACGCCATTATTTTCGTTCATTGGGGGAGCTTTGGCATTCTTGTTTGTTTATATGTTTTCCTGGAAGTCGGGGCTGGATCCATTGCGGATGATTTTGATCGGTGTCGCCATCAATGCGTTGTTCACAGGGTTGGGTCAACTGTTGTCCGCCCAGAGTTCAAGCAGTATGATGTCTGATATATCGGTAACCACATCGACATTGACCATGAAAACATGGGATGATGTGCATATCATGGTTATTTACGGGACGATCGGCCTTATCGTAGCATTTCTTGTCTATAGCTGGTGCAATCATTTAGCCCTAAAGGATAAGACATTGAAGAATTTGGGTTTCCGGACGAATCGGGCCCGGTTTGTCATTTCCATCATCGCTGTTTTGCTGGCATCGATCGCTACAGCCATAGCGGGTATGTTCACGTTCGTTGGCTTGCTTGTTCCACATATTGCTAGATCATTGGTCGGCACGGATCATAAAGTGCTTATACCTTTTTCCGCACTGGCAGGTGCTTTATTGATTGTTGCTGCAGATACCCTCGGGCGTACACTTTTTGCCCCTGTTGAAATTCCAGCATCGATCATTATGGTCATTATCGGAGGTCCATTCCTCATATTTGTGCTTAGAAAGAGTGATCGCATTTATGGAAATTAAAGATATATCCTTTGCATATGCTGATAAAGTCAAACGCCTACATCATATTTCAAGTGATATCAAACAAGGGGAAATCACCACCATCATCGGCCCAAACGGTTCGGGGAAATCGACATTGTTAAGTATCATGACGAATAATAACCGCGCCCAGGAAGGTCGGGTCATTCTTGACGGAAAAGCGATCAACACCTATAAACCAAAGGAATTGGCAAAATTGCTTGGTGTTGTTCATCAACAAAACACCGCTCCAGGCGATATGACTGTCGAGAAATTAGTGGAGTACGGGCGTCTGCCTCACAAAAACACTTTCGCACCCGCATCTGATAAGGATGAGGAAATGGTGGATTGGGCTTTGGAATCGACGGGTTTACAAGAAAAACGGCATGAAACGGTTGAAACCTTGTCGGGCGGCCAGAAACAGCGTGTCTGGATTGCAATGGCGCTCGCCCAGGATACACCACTTCTTTTTCTAGATGAACCAACATCGAATTTGGATATTTATTTTCAATACGACATCCTGTCCTTGATCCACCGGCTATGCAAGGAGCATCATTTGACGATTGTCATGGTGTTGCACGATATTAATCAGGCCATTCAGTATAGTGATACGATCATAGCGATGAAAAATGGGAAAATCATTCAATCTGGTTCACCTCAATCTATTATTACAAAGCAGTTGATCCAAGATGTGTATGATGTCAATGTTGTTGTCAAAGAGGATGAAGATGTCGGCATGTATACTGTTCCACTAGGTGTGTAGGATACCATGGAAGATACCAAGAAAGGTGTGTTGATTGATGCAGCAGAATAAACGGCAGTCCCTTAAAAAATACGGTATACGATTCTTGATGCTTGTCTGTGCAGGGGTATTTATTTATGCGGCATATGGACTGATTGATATTTTCATGGATCGTCATAATAGTGAAAAAGTAGCCGCTGATGTTCAAGAAACGTATTATGAAATGGCCGCTCCGGAGAAAAAGGAGCCCATTGAAAAAGAGGAAACAGATCGACCCGAATTTGACGCTCTCCAGGAAGAGAATGAAGATGTGGTTGGTTGGATCAAAATCGATGATACGAAAATCGACTATCCGATATTACATTCAGCCGACAATCAGGAATATCTGACAGAGGATTTTAACCGGGAGGAATCAGACGGTGGAAGTATTTTCATGGATTATCGGAATGATATCGACGCTCTCGGTCAGAACACCATTGTATATGGGCATCGTATGAAAGACGGTTCGATGTTCCAACATCTTACAAAGTTCCTTGATAAGGATTTTTATGATGAGCATCCCACATTTGATGTGGAAACAGTCAATGGAAGTTATGAAGCGGAGATTTTTGCAGTTTATAATACAACGACGGACTTTTATTATATCCAGACCGATTTTGAAGATGAAGCGGATTTTGAAGGATTGATCGATGAGGCCAAGCACAAATCAGAATATGAAACAGATGTTGATATCAACGCAAATGATGATATTATAACCCTTTCCACATGTGATTATGAGTTGGATGAGAATGAGGGCAGATTGGTCGTCCAAGCCAAATTGGTCCAAAAAGACTGACTATCAATGATAGGAATCATCCATTTTAAAATGCTATAATAGGTATAATATATGACCTTGGAGTGATTGACATGGCTTTGTCGATTGATAGGAAAGTGTTGGGTGGTTCAGATATTAAGGTTTGTGGATATAAGGGTAGATATGTATGGATTTAAAGCAACTTGAGTGTTTTGTGGCGTTGAGCAGCGAATTACATTTTTCAAGGGCTGCGGAGAAATTATACATGACGCAGCCATCTTTAAGTCAGCAAATAAAAAACCTTGAAACAGAGATGGGTACTCCGTTGTTTGACCGTATGGGAAAAAAGACGGCATTGACAGAAGCGGGTAAAATCTTGTTGACACACAGCGAAAATATTTTTCACGAAATGGAACAGGCTAAAGCGGCCATCAATGATTTGAATGTCCTCCAACGTGGAAAATTGACGATCGGATCATTGTTGACTTGTGTCCATTATTTACTTCCTCCCTCTATACTGGAAATGAAAAAAATGTATCCGAATATAGAGCTTTCCGTTTTAGGACTGCGAACAGGAGAAATACGGGAAAAATTACTTGATAATGAACTGGATTTAGGGATTACCTTTTTACCTGTAGACGATGATGAATTGGATGCCATCCCATTAATGATCGAAGACCTTTCTTTGGCGGTTCCGCCGAGTCACCCGTTGGCAAAGATAGATACAGTAGAGATGAAAGACCTAGAAGGTATGCCGATGATTCTGATGGCAGAAGGCTACTTTTTAAGGAAGATGATTGATGATACTTTCATGGATCTTGGTATCCATCCGAATCCTGTTTTGGAAATGACGACATTGGAGTCGATCATTCAAATGGTTTCTGAAAATGTTGGTATCACCATTTTGCCAAAACCTTATTTGCAATACTTGAATCATGAAAAAGTGAAGCACGTGAACCTCATCAAGCCAACTCCTGAACGCGAAATAGGCATCATCTACAGGAAAGATAAATTCATGTGTGCAGCAACGAAGACTTTCATCAACCAACTAACCAAAGCAGGCGTCTCCTTGACACAAAAATAATCTGAAGTATTCGGTAATTCGGCTTCCCCCTCAAATTTAGGGTGAAACAAATTTTCAGGAAGTATTTTATTAGGAGGCTCTTGGTTACGGAGGTGCAGTTGAACTGAATTGCATCAAGGACGGTTCTTGATTGAAAAACGGGTGTGCGATTGGGTCAAAATTGTATCAAGGACGGTCCTTGATTGAAAAATGATGCCCCACAAGGTCCGAAATTGCATCAAGGAAGGTTCTTGATTGAAAAATAGGTGCTCCGCAGGGTCAAATTTGCATCAAGAATGGTTCTTGATTGAAAAACAGGTGTTCCACAAGGTCCGAAATTGCATCAAGAATGGTCCTTGATTGAAAAAAAGTGCCCCACAAGGTCCGAAATTGCATCAAGGACGGTTCTTGATTGAAAAATAGCACTCCACAAGGTCGAAAATTGCATCAAGGAAGGTTCTTGATTGAAAAATGAAGCTCCACAGGGTCTGAAATTGCATCAAGGACGGTTCTTGATTGAAAAATGATGCTCCACAAGGTCTAAAATTGCACCAAGGACGGTTCTTGATTGAAAAATGAAGCTCCACAGGGTCTAAAATTGCACCAAGGACGGTTCTTGATTGAAAAATGAAGCTCCACAGGGTCTGAAATTGCATCAAGGACAGTTCTTGATTGAAAAATGAAGCTCCATAAGGTCTGAAATTGCACCAAGGACGGTTCTTGATTGAAAAATGATGCTCCATAAGGTCCGAAATTGCATCAAGGACGGTTCTTGATTGAAAAATGAAGCTCCACAGGGTCTAAAATTGCACCAAGGACGGTTCTTGATTGAAAAATGATGCCCCACAAGGTCCGAAATTGCACCAAGGACGGTTCTTGATTGAAAAATAGCACACCACAGGGTCCATAATTGCATCAAGAATGGTCCTTGATTGAAAAACGGTGCTCCATAAGGTCCGAAATTGCATCAAGGACGGTTCTTGATTGAAAACCCCCCCACATAACTATTATCAATCTGAAAATAGAAGAAGACCATCATTAATAGTCCCCTATCAACCTCGTCTCTTTTTATTACAGGGAATGAGTGGTTCCTGTAGGATATTCTAGGAAAAATCCTACTACTAAAGGTCCTGCTAGTCTTTTCTCTATGCACTGCATGTTTGAAGTCGGTAGGGATTGGGTATGGAATAAATACCCCTTTTCATACAAGGATAAGCACCACAGAAATGCCCCGGCATATACCAAAATGCCGGGGTGTTTACTTTAAACTATAATTTACCCTTGATCATAGTGGGCAAATACTCCAGTGATTCAGGCAAACCTGATTTAAAAGGTGAAACTAATGCCGAACTAAAAATATCAGAAATAGTCACCGCTCAAACCTTTATTATAGTACCTGTCAGTATAGGCATTTCGATTGCCCTTCTTTATAAAATTTAAAACCCCTAGGCTCCCTCCCCATGAAATCGTAAAGATCGAATGATCAATACCCGACCTGTCTCCAATAGTATATAATCCGTGGAGGCAGAGGTATGCCCATCTAGCCCCCATGGATTGTGTTTCGTTTTATCCTTTTTTGACATCTTCCATACTTGCTCCGTAGTTGATATGATACACGTTATCGCCGACGACCAAGGCTGGAACGGAATTGACGCCTGCTGATTCAGCTTCTTTGATTCTTGAGGCGTCTTCACCAAAATGGACAATTTCCAGGTTTACTTTCGATTGATCCAAATGGTTTAACATCATTTTTTCCGCATCCATGCATACAGGACACCCGGCATGATAAAATACTGCCTTTTGCATCATTTATCCCTCCTCATTTCTATCTTATATCTAGCATAAAACGAGTGGGGAGAGTATTCAAATAGCCATTTCCTATTGGAATGATAGGCGTTAACTATACACGTGTGTCAAGCATGTGTGTTTGTCATGACAGGTTTTTATCGATAAATGAATTCAACACATTCATCGGCAGGTGGAATTTTTCATCATTCAGTTCCATGAGGGTCAGCTCCCCTGCATCGGAATCGGTATCCTGTTCCTTGATGGAATTGACTTTGCTGTGCAGACGCTCCATTTTTTGATCGAGTGCATTGGCGGTGGCGGCAGCTTCGGTCAACTCTTCTGTCAAATGCTCGGGAATGGATTTATTATATTTATAATAGATTTTATGTTCCAGACTAGCCCAGAAATCCATGGCAACCGTTCGGATCTGAATTTCAACATACACATTTTCTTCTCTGTCGGACATGAAAACAGGGATGGACAAAATCAGGTGCAGGCTTTGATAGCCATTCGGTTTCGGATTTTTGATATAATCTTTTGTTGTGATGAGCGTAATATCTTTCTGTTGCTGAATCAATTCACTGATGCGGTATATATCTGAAATAAATGAACAGACAATACGGATTCCGACGATATCTTGGATGTTCTCTCTTATGGCATCCAAGGACATGTCATGGTTTTTGCGGATGATTTTCTTCAAGATGCTTTCCGGTGATTTTAAACGTGATTTGATATGTTCAATCGGGTTATAATCATGAAAATGCTGAAATTCTTCTTGCAAGATATTCAATTTGGTATTCATTTCATCGAGTCCAAATTTATATGTCATCATAAAACGTGTCATTTCATCTTTGATATTTTTTAGTTTTTGGATTTGGTTTGTTTCAGGATGTTGCATAACGTGACCTTCTTTCTTGCTTGTTAAATTCTATTTCATGTTTATTATACCTAATTCGCAAGATTAAATCAGTTCACATCTCTTTGTTTCAATTCACTTGAATTAACACCATGAGTATAATATTATCCATTAAAAAAACTGCATCCTCCGTGGAATGCAGTCTTGTATGATTATATATATCATCATGAACTGCACTTCCCCACGCTGGTATTATCCAGATCGGGTGCCAAGAGTCGGAACATTATGTTCCTCTCAGCCGATTAACGGCTCCCCTAGTGCTCACTTGAGTATGCAATTTTCTGACCCGAATATATCAAATAATGTACAGAAGGTAAAGTGGCTGCTCATTACCTTCTTACGTAAATGGCGCATTCTGTCCAGACAATCTGGTCTACCGTGTTTTCCACTTTCTGGCTTGTCCAATGGAATGGCCAATCTTTTCCAATACCGGTTCGATGGTGGTTTCGTCGTTCATCAAATCATAGTCTGCAATATTGAGGCGTAAAATGGGGCATGCATTGAAATTATCAATCCAATTTTCATAGCGCTCGTACATTTCTTCCCAATATGCAAGAGGCGTATCTTTTTCCATTTGCCGCCCGCGTTTATAAATGCGCTCAATGACCTCGTCCAATGTGCCTTCCAGATAAATTAATAGATCCGGATGTGGGAAGTAAGGTGTCATTACCATCGCATCAAAGAGATTGGTATATGTTTCATAATCGGTTTTGGACATCGTTCCATTATCGTAATGCATTTTGGCAAATATCCCTGTGTCTTCATAAATGGATCGGTCTTGTATGAACCCACCACCATATTCAAAAATTTTCTTTTGTTCTTTAAAGCGTTCGGCTAAAAAATAGACTTGTAGATGGAAACTCCATCGTTCAAAATCGGCATAGAACTTCTCTAAATACGGATTTGTATCTACTTTTTCAAAAGATGTCTTGAAATCAAGCGCATTTGCCAGTGCCTGGGTCATGGTTGACTTCCCGATGCCGACAGTTCCCGCAACAGTGATGATGCTGTCATGGGGTATATTGTATGTTTTTCGTAATGTCATGTTTCGATTCCCCTCTTTATGGTTTGAGACCGAGATGTCCCGTGAGTTTACTTGAATGTGGTCTTTTATATTCCTTTTACGATGGATGTATGGTTATCGAAATGTTTTTCGACCCGTGTGATGATTGTATCCAGATCATCCTGCTTTTTGACAAAATCGAGTTCGTCACCATTAATGCGGATGACCGGTATAGATGGATGTGACTTTTCGAATGCGTCCATATAATGGTCGTAATCTTTCTGTAATTGCTGTAAATATGATTCCTTGATATTATGTTCAATTTCCCTGCCTCGACGGCGGATACGCTCCATCAATGTATCCAAGCTGGCGTGCAGATAGATCATCATGTTGGGCATGGGCATATCGTCTGTTAAAATATGATAGATTTGCTCGTACTTATCAAATTTATCCGCAGGTAATGTCCGTTTGGCAAAAATCATGTTTTTTGATATGTAATAGTCACTGATAACGGCTTTTTGTTGAAGTAAATAATCACGCTTGATATCTTCCAATTGTTTAAATCGATTACATAGGAAAAACATTTCGGTTTGGAAACTCCAAGCCTCGATATCATCATAAAATTTCCCAAGAAAGGGGTTTTCTTCTACAATTTCTTTAAGCAGATGAAATTTAAAATAGGTTGATAATTTTTCGGCAAGGGACGTCTTTCCGACCCCGATTGGTCCCTCAATGGCAATAAAGGGTGTTTCCGCCATATCTACGCCTCCATTTTTAGGTCTTCTTTATATCTTGTTTATTCTATCATAGAAAATCGGTTATTCAAATTGTTCTTATTATACCGGTAAAGGGTAGGTAACCCTTTCTTTTTGCAAAAAAATATATGAATTCCATCATTGTTCCTTTTCATTTTGTTTCGGATTTTGTATAATGGATAGTGTTGTTTCATTGCCCCCGTAGCTCAGGGGATAGAGCACTGGCCTCCTAAGCCGGGTGCGCAGGTTCGATTCCTGCCGGGGGCGTTATCATGTAAAGCAGTTATCTCTATGTTGAAGATAACTGCTTTTTTAAATTTTAATACAGGAAATAGAACTTGATTTACGGCTATTGTCCCAGTTATTAACTGTGTATATTGGTTCATGAACGGTCTATTTTCATTACTTTAGACCTATATTATTGAATGATACCACTACGAAAGACCCTTTATTTATTTTAATAAAGATGATAAGATAAAATACTGGAATAATCCTGAAAATTTTTAAATTCTCTATAGTGGAGAAAATACGGATTAATAATACATAGAAAGGAAGATTGACTTGAAGAAATGGTATCTTATACTTGTGATGGGTTTGATATCACTTGTTCTAGCAGCATGTGGCAGTGAATCGGCAGAAGAAGTATACTCGAATGCGATGGATGCCGCAGAGGAAATGGAAAGTGCGGAAGCAACAATGGATATGACACAGAATATGGATTTAGGCGATGAGGGCTCCATACAGGTGGATAGTTCATATGATATGGAGATAACCCTTGATCCCCTCGCTATGCACATGGATGGTACGACTTCCATGGGTGGTGGTGACGATGATGATTCAGCTTTAGCCGGTCTAGAACAAGACATGGATATGGAAATCTATATGGTAGATGACACGATTTATATGTATAACGAAATGATGGGCGGCTGGGTAAAGATGGACGGTGCCGAAATGGATATGGTTGAAGAGTTGGCTGGCCAACAACCAGATCCTGCCGATCAAATCGAAATGTTTGAAGACTATGTCGATGATTTGTCATTTGATGAAACTGATGATGGCTATGTGTTTAAATTGAAGGCAGAAGATGGCGACTTTGACGAGCTTTTTGATAAATTGATTGAGGAAAATCTGTCTGATGACATGCTTGGTGATTTGGGTGCCGATGAACAAGAAATGCTTGATAATATGGAAATCAACAGCATGGACATGGAAATCGGTATCGATAAAGAAACGTATGACATGAAGACATACAATGTAGATATGGATATGACGATGGAAATGGCTGGTGAAAAAATGGATATCAGCCAGAGTGTGGAATCCGAGTATTCCAACATAAACGGTGTAGATGACATTGAAGTACCGGATGATGTTGAAGACGAAGCGGTCGACCAAGGTGATATGGGATTTTAAAGTGAATCATTCAATATATTGCACTTCTGGAATGAGAGTGAACAACTCATTTCGGGAGTGTTTTTTTTATGCACTTTTTTAAGCTAATCTTTTGTGATTTGTCTTAAGAGGATGGAACGACAGCGAATGATTGATGGTTCCTTTGCATAAATTGGTCATAGAGGGCTTGTTCTTTATTTATATCAATTTATTTATTTGAATAATCATTTCATTGTCCTCATGCAAGGGGGGATGCATGAGAAAACAGACTTCGGTTGGATCATGGGTACAAACAGGCACACCTTGATCTGAAATATTTTTAATACGATCATCCATCAATAAATATGGAGGGAGACACATTGCAAACGGTTTTAATTATCGAGATGGTGTTGTACTTTTTGCTGATCGTAGGTGTCGGTCTATTTTTCAGCAGGCGAAAAATGAACCGGTCCGAGTTCATATTAGGCGGAAAACGATTACCGGGATGGGCGCTTGCCTTTTCAGAGCGCGCAACGAGTGAATCATCATGGTTGATATTGGGCTTTACCGGGTTTACATTTTTAACAGGTTTATCCGCTATCTGGACCATTGTAGGTATGGTTTTGGGGATTAGTTTCACTTGGCTTGTTCTAGCCAAAAAATTCATGATTGAAACGGATAAACATAAAGTCCTTACATTGACAGACTATTTGGCCGCTCGATTTCCGAATCATGGGGTGTATATCCGTATTTTCACAACCATTTTGATCTTGATTTTTTTCATCTTCTATGTAGGTGCTCAATATGATGGTGTTGGAAAAACGTTTAAAACAATATTCGATTTAACACCGACGACAGGTATTGTCATTTCAACGATTGTCGTTATCGCCATTGCACTTGCGGGTGGTTTCATATCGGTCGTATGGACGGATATGGTCCAAAGTGTGATGATGTTGATTGTACTCGGGATTATGCCGATTGTTGCATTCATTTATTTGGGAGTGAATGATATATCGCTCAGTGCGGAAATGCAGGTAGCGGGCAATCATGTAGACTCCTGGACCGGTGGCGTGGTCGGTTTTTCTTTTGGTGCTTTGTTTTTCAATAATTTTTCCTACTTTTTCGGATATCTCGGGGGTCAGCCACAACTCACTTCCAGGTTCATGGCACTCCGGAATGAAAAGGAAGCTCGGACCGCTAGCATTACGGGAATCGTGTGGACCTTCATCGCCTTTTTCGGCGCGTTTTTCATAGGTCTGGCTGCAATAGGCATGTATAATGTAGCTGACTTCGCTGATGAGGAAATCGTTCTCCCAACAATGATCATGGACTTAACACCGCCATGGATTGCAGGCATCATGATATCGGGGATCTTGGCTGCAATGATTACAACCGCAACATCGCAGATCATCGTTGTTTCCAGCTCGATCGGTGAAGACTTGATGAATAAAAGCTTTAATATAAAGCTCAGTGAATCGGGGTGGGTCCTTGTTTCACGAATTGTTATCGTTGTGACTGGTATAGCTGCATTGTTGATGGCTATATTATCGAAAAATCTTGTCCTGACGGTTGTCGGATGGGCCTGGGCTGGTGTTGGATCAACACTATCGGTGGCAGTTTTATTGACGTTTTTTTGGAAACGCTATTCCGGAATAGGCGTGATTGCGACCGTTTTATCAGGGCTTGTAGGAACCTTGATATGGATTAACTCACCATTGGATGACATTATCAGTGCCAGATTCACGACCTTTTTCATCGCCTTGATTTTCGGAGTTGTGTTCAGTTTATTATTTCCGGAAAAACGAGAGGACAGCGTTAAAACTGAATGATTAACCCAAATAGGCTCCGATGACGTGCATTTCTTTTTTAAGGTATAAAGTGCTATAGAAACATAAGTTCTGATGTGGTATAGTGAAAATAGTGTGATAAGGCTTTCGTGGGTGGTGGCTCGCTTTCTTTCCTGTAGGGGAAGGGAGGTGATGCCTATGACAGTGTTTGAGTCACTTTTGATCATGCTCACATTTGGAGCATTGATGGTGTCCATCCTGTCAGAACGAAAATAACCACCCTTCAGCCTGACAAGCAATAGGGTGATTATCTTCATCTGATTGCGGGTCGCCCCCTTGAAGGGCTATGACACGCTAGACCGTTCATGTCTTAGCATGGGCGGTCTTTTAATTATATTATGATTTTCTACTGTAAGTATACCCGATTCTGCTGCAAAAAGAAACCGTTTTGTTCATAATGGAATGATATCGCCAATTTGATTTTGAAAAGGCTGTTTGAGGACTCTGAATATAATGAGCCAGCTAAAGCTTTCACGGACGCTGGCCATAAAGTCGTTGTGATTGAAAAAGAAAAAGGAAATAAATTAACAGGAGCAGCCAATGAGGTAACGGTTACGGCTGATGTGGGAATCGATGACGCTAATCCGGATGATTATGATGCTCTATTCATTCCGGGTGGATTTTCACCGGATCAACTTAGGGCAGATGATCGGTTTGTCGCATTTGCTAAACACTTCATGAATGTGAAAAAACCAGTGTTTGCCATCTGTCATGGTCCACAGCTATTGATTACGGCAAAATCGCTTGAAGGACGTAAGGCAACAGGCTACAAATCCATCCGTGTGGATATGGAATATGCTAAAGCGAATGTAGTGGATGAAGAGGTTGCTGTATGCAACAACCAACTTGTTACAAGCAGACAACCAGATGATATCCCAGCTTTCAATCGTGAGGCATTGAAGCTGCTTGAAGGGTAACACATTAAATGACCTCTTTTCATATAAATTTTAAACATCGGGTGATATATTTTCACTCGGTGTTTTTTTGGCTGGATCGTAATGTAAAAGGTATCTCATACCCAAGTCTGAACAAAAACCCTTCCAGAAATGGAAGCGGTGACATAAAAATAGTGTATAATAGAGGTAAGTATACAAAAAGGAGGTCGAAAATGCTTCAAAAATCAATTATTGAAGATGTATTACAGGCTGCCCTGGAAACAGGCGGCGATTTTTCGGAAGTCTTTGTAGAAGACAGGTTGACGAACAATATGACTCTGCAAAGTACCCGATTGGAAAAAAGTTTGACTGGCAGGGATTTTGGAGTTGGTATCCGGGTTTTCAAAGGGGTTCATAGCGTATACGCATATACAAACGACGCATCAAAAGAGGGGTTGTTAAAAGCGGCACATACAGCCGCAAGGGCAATCCAGTCTGATAACGGTAACCATACAAGGGTTATTCCGCTTATGAAGTCATCTATCCAAACGATCAATCCGATTCAAATCATGCCTAACAAGGTGGAGAAAACACGTAAATTAGCGGTTATGAAAAAAGCGGATGAGATTGCCAGAAATTATGATTCCTCCATTTCTCAAGTCATTATACGATTGAACGATGAGGAACAAAATGTCTTGATTGCCAATTCGGAAGGAACGTTTGCGGAAGACCAGCGTGTCTATAGTCGAATGGCGATTATGTCCATTGCATCGGATGGCTCGGATATGCAGACTGGTTATTATGGACCAGGGGCACATCAGGGGTTTGAATTTATTGAAAATCTGGACCTTGAACATTATGCAAAAGAATCGGCCCGGATAGCGAAAACGATGTTACATGCCGATCCGGCACCGAGTGGGAAGTTTCCGGTCATTATCGATAATGAATTCGGCGGGGTGATTTTCCATGAAGCGTGCGGTCATGGACTTGAGGCCACGGCCATAGCCAAAAATAATTCTGTTTTCGCCGGCAAGGTCGGTGAAAAAGTGGCATCAGACCTGGTTACATACATTGATGATGGAACGATTGCCAATGAATGGGGTTCTCTTAATATCGATGATGAAGGTGAAAAGTCACGCAAAAACGTATTGATAGAAAATGGAATCTTAAAAGGGTATATGATAGATAAATTAAATGGCAGACGCATGGGCGAAAAATCCACCGGATCCAGTCGTAGGGAATCGTATAAATTTGCACCGACATCCCGGATGACCAATACGTATATTGCGCCGGGTACAAAATCACCAGAAGACATTATCGCCAATACGGAATATGGCATTTACGCCAAATACATGGGTGGTGGTTCGGTGAATCCAGGTACAGCCGATTATAACTTTGCGGTCGGAGAAGCGTATATGGTGAAAAACGGAAAGATTGATAAGCCGATCCGCGGGGCAACATTGATTGGAAATGGTGCTGAAACAATCCAAAAAATCGATCAAGTCGGCAACAACCTGGGACATGGTGCAGGTATGTGCGGTGCATCAAGTGGCAGCCTGCCGGTCAATGTCGGCCAGCCTATGGTACGTGTCAGTGAAATCACCGTCGGCGGAAGGGAGGCGTAAAGGATGGAACTAACAACATTTCGAGATCAATTATTTTCAAAAGGTGAAACATACGGGTTTACCGATATGGAATTATACTATGAGAAAACAGACAGTCTAAGGTGTCAGGTTTTTGAAGGCGAAGTGGATGGTTACGAAAGTGCAACCGTTAGCGGTGTTTCCTTGAGAGGCCTTTATGATGGAAAAATGGGTTATGCCTATACGGAAAAGTTGGAAGAAGATTCAATTCCTTATTTATTGGATAATGCCAAGGAAAATGCGGTATTAATGGAGTCTGACCCGGAAGAGCTTTTTACCGGAAGTGATCATTATGAAACTTTGGACTTATATACGGATGCACTGGATGATGTGCAGCCTGATGCAATCATTTCCTTTTTAAAACGTGTCGAGGAAAAGTCAAATGCACTCGATCCAAGAGTCCGTCATACGGAAATGACGGTGATGGAGAGACGATCTTTTGAAAAAGGGATCTACAATAATAAAGGTCTTGCCTTAAGCGAACGGAATAATTTCCTTTTGGCATTGGTATCCGTGTCTGTAGAAGATAACGGTGAACTGAAATCGGGCATGCAGTTTAAGATAAGTAAAGACTTTGCAGAAATGGATGCGGAGCAACTGGCGAAAGAAGCCGTAGAAAAGGCATTAGATGCACTGGGTGGACAGGTATACCCGAATAAACATTACCCGGTTGTTTTTGAAAACAATGCGGCGGCAACGTTCCTCGCGACGTTTGCATCTTCATTTTCGGCTGAAGCGGTACAAAAGGAACAATCCCGCTTGAAAGGTCACCTTAATGATCAGATTGCATCAGATATCGTCACATTAATGGATGATCCATTTCTTCCGGAGGGTGTCGAGAGCAGGACGTTTGATGCCGAGGGCGTCCCGACCCGTAAATGCAAAGTGGTCGATCATGGAAAGCTCACAACTTTCTTCCACAATCAGCAGACAGCGAAAAAAGATGGCGTATCTTCCACTGGTCATGGAGGCAGACAGTCCTATAAAGATGCCCTTCAAGTAAGTCCGTCCAATTTCTTTGTGGACCCGGGAGAAAATTCGTTTGAAGCCCTTTACGGTTCCATGGATGAAGGTATGATTATTACCGATCTCGCAGGTATGCATTCGGGTGCAGATCCGATTTCGGGAGATTTTTCCCTTGCCGCAGACGGTTTTTATGTGAAGGACGGCAAAATTGTGGGCCCGACCAACCTTATGACGGTCGCTGGAAACTTTTTTGATGTATTGAAAGATGTGACACAGGTAGGAAATGATCTGACGTTTTCACCAATGGGTATGAACGGGTATATCGGTTCACCTTCTTTAAAAGTGAAACAGCTTTCGATTGCAGTGGATTAAGCATCAGGTAATTTTGAAAAAAGTAACACACTAATCGAGTTGCGCCGTGTTTACCTCATAAAGATAGAGTTTTAATGGGGGTGTAATATAAACTGTGTAAGTAAGAAATGCGTACGGTTTCTTGCTCACACAGTTTTTTTATTTGGTAGAATGTAATTAATAGACGAGAGGAGAGATTTTGATGGCAAACCCTAAAAGAAATCCTAACTCCGAAGATCTAGCTAAAAAGATTATAGAAGAATATGAACCCGAGTCCGTGGAAGACATGCAAAATGCCCTAAAGGACATATTTGGTCCTATGTTTGAATCCATGCTAAAAGGTGAAATGAGACATCATCTAGGTTATGACTCGAATGATAAAACAGATAAAAAGACAAAAAACAGGCGAAATGGATATGGGAATAAAACAGTTCATACGAGCTCTGGTGAGGTGGATATTCAGGTTCCTCGAGACCGTGATAGCTCTTTTGATCCAAAGCTAGTGCCTAAACGCCATAAGGATGTTTCCGCTATTGAAGATAAAGTGATATCCATGTATGCTCGTGGGATGTCACAACGTGACATTTCATCGACGATTGAAGATATCTATGGCTTTTCTGTTTCCCACGACATGGTTTCGGATATTACCGATAATGTATTGCCTGACTTAGAAGAATGGCAGACCCGGCCATTAGAAAGCTGTTATGCATTTGTATTTGTGGATTGTATGTATACAA